>DATJIU010000263.1:0-7520 GCA_035492855.1 Dongiaceae bacterium
TTTCTCAACCCGCCCGATATGCCCACGGCTTTGCGCGATTTCTGTCTGGCCACTCGCCAGCCGGCACCGCGAACGCAGGGCGAACTGGTGCGTTGCGCGCGCGAAAGCCTGGCCCTGATGTATCGCGAAGTGTGCCACTCGCTGGAAGAACTTTCCGGGGAACATATTGAGGTTATTCACATCGTCGGCGGCGGCTCCAAGGATCAATTGCTCAATCAGATGACAGCCGACGCCTGCCAGCGTCCCGTGGTGGCCGGGCCGGTGGAAGCCACGGCATTGGGCAACCTGCTCACCCAGGTGCGCGCCGATGGCGAACTGGATTCCCTGGCGGAGATGCGCGCCGTCGTCGCCAAATCCAACCCCGTGCAACACTTTACCCCCGCCAATGCCAATGAATGGGAAGATGCCGCGGACCGCTTTGCCCGGCTGCGCCAGTTCAAATAACCGGGCCCACCCGCTCCTTCCGCCAAAATCCAATATGTTCCACCGGAGGCTCCTGCATTGCACTGCAAGCCAATTCAGTTTAATACATCGGGCGGCGAGCAACATCACATCATGACCATCAGCCTGTTCATCCCCTGCTTTGTGGACCTGTTGTATCCGCGTGTGGGCATCAGCATGGTCCGCATTTTTGAAAAACTGGGCCACCGGGTGGTCGTGCCCAAAGGTCCGGCCTGTTGCGGCCAACCGGCCTTCAACACCGGTTACTGGGAAGAAAGCCGGACCACGGCCATCCCGATGTTGGAGGCGCTGAAGGACGCCGAGGTGGTGGTCATTGCCAGCGGTTCCTGTGGCGCCATGATGAAGGTATTTTATCCCGAACTTTTCGCGGGCACAAAATACGAAGCCATGGCCCGCGAGCTGGCGCCCAAGTGCCACGAGTTTTCCAGCTTCCTCGTCAACCAGCTTGGCGTAACCGATCTGGGCGCCAAGTTCCCGCACCGGGTCACCTTTCATGATGGCTGCCACGGCTTGCGCGAATTGAACAACAAACGCCCGCCGCGGGAACTGCTCGCCAAGGTGCAGGGTCTGGAGCTGGTGGAAATGACCGCGGCGGAAACCTGCTGCGGTTTTGGCGGCACGTTCTCCGCCAAGTTTCCCGCCATCTCCACCGCCATGGGTGAGGTGAAATGCACCTCGGCGTTGGAGACCAAAGCCGAGTATGTCGTCTCCTGCGATTCCAGTTGCCTGATGCAAATTCAGGGGCTGGCAGACAAGCAAAAGCTGCCCGTCAAAACCATTCACCTGGCGGAAATTCTGGCCAACCCCGAATGAACGCGCCCGGCATTGATTTCAAGCAAGCCGCCGGCCGGGTTTCGGCCGACCTGCGGCATCGCGGCATCATTCAGAGCGCGATGGGCAAATATGAAACCGTGCGCGACCAGCGCAAGCGGTGGTTTCATGATTGGCCGGGCGCGCGCAATCTCGCCGCCCGTACCAAGTTTGAAGCGGTCAACCACCTGGACCGGCATCTGACCGAGTTCGCCCGCCAGTTGGAAGCACGCGGCACCAAGGTGCATTGGGCCGGCAACGCCCGTGAAGCCCGCGAGATTATTCTCGGCATCCTCCGCGCCAAAAACGCCCGGGTGGTGGTGAAGTCCAAATCAATGACCTCGGAGGAAATCCACCTCAACAGCGCCATGGCGGAGGCCGGCTACGAGGTGGTGGAATCTGATCTCGGGGAATTCATCATGCAACTGCGGGAAGAGCCGCCATACCATTTGGTGTTTCCGGCCATGCACCTCACACGGGGTGAAATCCGCGACCTCTTTCAGGAGAAACTTCACGACGCGCCATCCGATGATCCCGAGGCGCTCACGATGGTCGCCCGCCGCGCCCTGCGGAAAAAATATCTCCAGGCCGATGTGGGCATGACCGGCGCCAATTATGCCGTGGCCGAGACCGGGATGATTTCCATTACCGAAAATGAGGGCAACGCCCGGCTCACCGCCGCCCTGCCCCGCACCATGATCACGCTGGTGGGCCTGGAAAAAGTCCTGCCCCGGCTGGAAGATTTGGCGCTGTTTCTGCCCATGCTGGCGGTAATGGGCACCGGCCAGCCGATCACGGCCTACAACACGCTGTACGGCGGGCCGCGCCAAACCGATGAAGCCGACGGGCCGGAAGAATTTCATGTCGTGTTGCTGGACAACCAGCGCACCACCCTGCTCGCCGATACCGAGCAGCGCGACGCGCTGGGTTGCATCCGCTGCGGCGCGTGCCTGAATGTGTGTCCCATTTTCCGCAACGTGGGCGGCCACACTTACGGCACCGTTTATGGTGGCCCGATTGGTTCCGTCATCACGCCACATCTGCGCGGGTTGCAGGATTGGAAACATTTGAGCTACGCCTCTTCGTTATGCGGCGCTTGCACCGAGACCTGCCCGGTGAAAATTGATTTGCACCATCACCTGTTGCAAAACCGGCGCAACAGCTCGCAACGACAGGCCAGCTGGTGGCAGCAACTTGCTTTCAAATATTTCGCCCCCATCGCCAACCAGCCCGCGCTGTGGCGGCTCATGACGAAGCTGGCCCGCTTTGGCCAAATGTTCCATGGACCCATCAAAGGCACGGTGTTGGACCCGGCGCGGGCCTGGACCAAAACCCGCGAGCTGCCGCCAGTGGCCCGGCAAAGTTTTCGCGAATGGTGGCAGGAGCACCAATCATGAATTCCCGGGAAACCATTTTTGCCCGCCTCCGCGAAGCCTTGTCGCTCCCGGCGCCGGCGCATCACGGCACGGGGTTGCCGACTGTGGCCGAACAGCGCCAGGTGCTGCCTCCGGTGCCGGAAACAGCCGAAGCGCAACTGGCCCTGTTCGCGCAGAACGCCACCGAACTGCGCGCCACCTTCCAACGGGTGAAGCATCCCGAAGAGCTGGCCACCGCTTTGCGCGCCCTGCGGGACGCAAATAACTGGCGACGCGTGGCCACACACCGGAGTCCGCTCGCCCAAGCACAAGCCGGGGCGCTGGACCTGCCCACTTTGGTTACTGAAACCGGTTGCGACAAACATCAGCTCGAACAATGCGATGTGGGCATCACCGAATGCGATGCGCTCATCGCACAGACCGGAACGGTACTGGTCACCAGCCGTTCCGCCGGAGGCCGCGCGCTCACCTGCCTGCCTCCGCATCACGTGGTCATCGCCCGGCGGGAACAATTGGTGCCGGACCTGCCGGCGGCCCTGGCCCGGTTGCGGGAGATATATTCGAGCCAGTGGCCCAGCATGATTTCCTTCATCACCGGTCCCAGCCGGACCGGCGATATCGAGCGCATTCTGGTACTCGGGGCGCATGGCCCCAAGCAGTTGACCATTTTCTGCCTCGATTAAATCGGTCGGCGCCGCTGCGGGCGAATCCGGGAAGAAATTGACAACCGCGGAGACCGCTTTGATTTTATTTATATGAGTGACCTCATCTATCCGCGCAGCCCGCGCGAAACCATGGACGGCTGGTTCTACCTGCCGCGGTATATTGATAAAATCCGGCTGCATCTCGCCGGCAAGCTGCACTCTGATTATCAGGAAAATCTTGGCAAAGGCTTTGACGGCATGTGGCTGGCCGCCGCCGGAGTCACCCACGACCAGATGATTGCCGTGGTCAAAGGCAGTATCACCGACGGCGAAGTCTGTGATTGGGTCCGGCGGCACGTGAAGAAAACGCCCGAGGAAAAAGCCGCGCACAAAGCCAACGTCCTGAGCCGCCCTCTGGCTGGGGATCCGGCCGCGCAGGCCCGCCTGGAAATGCGCAAAGCACAATCCGGCCTGTCCCATCGCAAGGACGTGACCAGCTTTGTGGATTACATTGACGCCGACGAGAAACGCATCTGACTTGCTGTCTTTTAGACAGGTCATGTTTCGCCCGTTAAGCTCAAACCGCCATCAATGCCCGCCCGTCACAGGGCGGGCATTTTTTTCTGGTCTTTTGCGGGCCCGCGTCCGGCGAAAATTGACCGGCCTGTCACGGAAACGTCGCGGTTTGGCAACAATGTCCGGGCAACATTTACTCGTGAGTTTTCGCTACCTCACCAAACTGGGAGTTGCCATGTCAGTCACAGTCAAAGATGCCATTTCAAGCCGGGATACGTCTGCGGACTGTTGCCCCAGGCGTTCTCCGGACTTTGTCTTTTGGACCAGCGGGACAGGGCAACTGGGCCTGCAATTGCTGTACACCGCAGAAGCGGTTTACTACCGGCCGCACACTCATCCCGAATACAATTTTACGATCTGTCTGGCGGGAGAAATCAGCTCGGTGCAGTTGGGCCGAAAACAGGTGATTGGCCGGGGTGGCATTGTGATCAGCAACCCCGGCGTGGAACATTCCGGTGGTTATCGGCCCCGGGGGCATCAAGGATGCGAAATCCTGACCCTCTCGCTCGACCGCCGGTTCATCGCGGCACTGGCGCCGGAATTCGGCCTGCCGGCACCGGATCGCGAAACCTCGCTGGCTTTCACCGGCACGCTGCAAAGCCTGATGATCCATGACTGCGCCCAAACTCTGGCCGTGGAGGTGCTCGAGACCCGTCCGGGACGCAACCAGGTGATCGAAGCCCTGGCCGGCCGGTTGGTGGTGGAATGCCTGCGGGCCTGGCCACGTCCGCACATCCGCAGCGTCGCCACCGACACCGTGCCCCGCCTGCCCCGCAAGGATTTCGTGCGGGCTTATGAATTCATGCGGCGCTGCCCCAAGGAGAATTTCCGGCTTCAACATCTGTGTCAGTTTTTGGGCAGCAGCGAGGAGCGATTCACCCGGCTGTTCCTGGCCTCAACCCAGACTTCGCCGGCAGCATTCTACAACCGGCTTTTACTGGAACGGGCCCAAGACTTGTTGCGTGATACCAATCTGTCCGTCAAAGAAATCGGCTACCAACTCGGATTTAAAACCAGCAGCCATTTCACCGCAGCCTTCCGCCGCACCTTCGGCCGGTCGCCCCAGGCCTACCGTCGGGAGGTCACTGTGATACCGGGACATTTCCCGGCGGAGGTCACGCCTGCTGTCTCGGCGGATCCGTTGCCAGCAGCGAAATGACAAAGGTCGTTTAACTTGGCAAATCGGAAGCGAAACTTTAATGCGCTCCAGGATGAAGGAACTGGGCGAGACCGGCCAGGTCGTCGGTGCTGATGAGGTCCACCCCAGCGGCATGCAGTTCACGCCAACCGGCGGGATTATCCGGCGCGGCCCAGAAACGGAGCCGCCGGCCCTGGGCATGCGCTTGGGCGACCCAATGTTGCAATCTTGCCCGTTCATTCGCGGGGAATTCGCCTTCACCGCGCCAGGTGAAGTATTGCGTCCAGTTGTCGCTGACCAGGGGAATCAATGACACCGGCGCCGGCGTTTCCAAATCCGGCAACCGGCCATCAATGGCCACCCACCGCACCGGATCGGCCGCCACGGTGGCGGTGGCGCGATTGCCCGAGAGTATCGCGGTAATCGCATTGGTGGTTATATTGGTGGGCGTAAAAACGGTGAGCATGCCCGGGTAATTACGGAGCACCTCCCGTAACTTCGCGTAGGTGCTTTCTGCGTCAGACTTGATGTCAATGAGCAGCGTACAAGTGGTCACCCCGGGATAGACGTGCCCGCCATTACGGCGAATCCGTTCCTGCAAGGGATCCAGGTACAACGCCTGCAGGGTGCGCTCGGGCTTCAAATCCGTCCGGTTATGGCCCACCAACAGCCGCCCGTCTTCCAGCCAGATGTCGGCTTCAATGCTGCAAAACCCCTGGTCCAGCGCATCCTGCAAGGGCCGGGCGTGCGCGTAATCGTTGTGGGCGTGTCCCTCTGGCAAGGGGATGACGGAATCTGCCGCAAATACTGGCGCGGCACAGCAGACCAACCAAGCCAGCCCGATGACCTGCGGCAGTCTTCTCATACGATTATTTTCAGTCATCGTCATCCTGGCTGGTGGTGGCCAAGACAAATCCGGCATGCCGCGGCGCCGGCATGGGGTGATTCGCGCCTTTGACGGAGCGCCAGATGACTTCATTGAACTTGAGGTCGTCGTTGGCGTCTTCCTGCGCAAAATTAAACTTTTGTTTTCCACCCCAGGCCGCCACTTCATTGGTGGCCGACAAGTCCACCCGCGCCGGCAACGCCACGAAGGGCCGCGCGTCCGCCACAGGCTGGAATGAGTTGTACATCGGAGTGGCGGCGGCATCAAATTGTGTCATCGGCTGCAGGCCCAGGATCAACTCCATGGTGCGCAGCATACTGGTGGTGGAATACAGCGTGGAATCCACCGCACCATGCTTGGTGTACGGACTGATGACCAGGGCCTCGGTGCGGTGCGCATCCACATGGTCCGGTCCGTTCTGGGCGTCGTCTTCGATGACAAAAATGGCCGTGTTGGTCCAGAATTTGGAACGGCTGACCGCCTCCACCACCCTACCAACGGCGGCGTCATTTTCCGCCACAAACGCCGTGGGGGTACGCTTGCCGGCGGTTACTCCATGCGTATGGTCGTTCGGCAACCGCACAATTTGCAGGTGCGGCATGTCGCCGGTGGCTTCATAGCGATGCAGTTCGCTGATGAACCGGTCGGCGCGGGACGCATCCGGATAATCCAGATCAAAACTGCGGAACCACGGGTCGTAATGATCCTGCAACGCCTTGAGTTTGGCCGTGGCGGGCTGATTGGTGCTGGCGGCGTTTTGCACAAATTCGCCGTAACTACGATAACTTACTCCCGCTGCCGCCGCGCGGTCCCACAGGTAACCACTGGCCGGGACGGCAATCGGAAATACGCCTTCGCTCGGGTATGGAAACTTACTTTTTTTGTGGCCATAATTCAGCGGCCAGGTTTTCTCCACGAAGTCTGACGCATAGCCGGCCATGGACCATTCGTGACCATCGGCACTGACCTCGGCATCGGCATAGAAATTATCCAGCAACACAAACTGACGCACCAAGGCGTGCAGGTTGGGCGTCACGGATTCAGGAAAAAGGCAGAGATTCGAGTCGCCATTCCCTTCGCGAATATCGCCAAACACCTGATCGTAAGTGCGGTTTTCCTTGATGATGTAAATGCAGTGGGTGATGGGGCTGGCAGCGCCCGGGTGTTCCGGCACCGGGTTGTTTTCTGGACGGGTCATCACCACCGAGGCATCGGGACGCAGCGGCGTGCATTTCAATACCGTTGCGGTCCAGGCGGACATTTGCCGCGCGAAGGCGTCCTGGGACGGCAATTCCACAATGCTGAGCGTGCCACGCAACAGGCTGGCAATGTATTCCGTCCGCGAACTGCCCGGAGCGGGTTGCGGTCCATGAGGATTGGCCCGCGCGGTTTCCCCTTTGCCGTTGGCAATCAGCAAATGCCGGCCATCCGGAGTGACCCGCACACTGGTGGGATACCAGCCGGTAGGAATGAACCCGAGGCAATGCCCCCGCCCCGGCTCGGTGACATCGAATACCGCCACGGCATTGATGTTGGCATTGGCCACAAACAACATCTTGCCATCGGGCAACAAAGCCACGCTATTGGGCGTGGCGCCGCGAGGCGAATTAGGAAACAAGGTGGCCCAC
>DATJIU010000264.1:0-6350 GCA_035492855.1 Dongiaceae bacterium
CGAAATGGGTATCCATTTCGCCGTTGAAAAGTGGCTGTGTTTTGGAAGTTTTTTGGCGGCAACAAATTAGCCGCCTCAGTTCCCCTTGTCGAGTTTGCTGAGCAATTCCTCGTTGGTCTTGTGTTTCTTCAGGGCGGCGGTCAGTGTTTCCATGGCTTCGATCGGATTTAGATCTACCATGGTACGGCGGAGCTTCCGGATGGCCTCCAGATGCTTGGCCGGGAACAGCTTTTCCTCCTTGCGCGTGCCGCTCTTGGGAATGTCAATGGCCGGATACAACCGCCGGTCGGACAGCTTGCGGTCGAGGATCAACTCCATGTTGCCGGTGCCCTTGAATTCCTGGAAAATCAGTTCATCCATGCGCGACCCGGTGTCCACCAACGCCGTGGCGATGATGGTGAGCGAACCGCCCTCCTCGATCTTGCGGGCCGAGGCGAACATCTTGCGCGGAATCTCCAGCGCCCGGGCATCCACGCCGCCGGTCATGGTCCGGCCGCTGCCGCCATGCACACTGTTATAGGCGCGGGCCACGCGGGTGATGGAGTCCAGCAATACAAACACATCCTTGCCGGTTTCCACCATGCGCCGGCAGCGCTCAATCATGAAGCGCGAGAGCCGGACGTGCGTTTCCAAATCCTGATCGTTGGACGAGGCCACGACTTCCGCCTTGACCGAGCGTTGGAAATCAGTGACTTCCTCCGGGCGTTCGTCAATCAGCAGCACCATGCAATGCACTTCGGGATGATTGGCGTTAACGGCATTGGCGATCTGCTTGAGGATGGTGGTCTTGCCCGTGCGGGGTGGCGCCACAATGAGCCCGCGGGTCCCCTTGCCAATCGGCGTCACCAGGTCAATCACCCGCGTCTCAATGAGATCGGGCGCGGTTTCCAGGTTGAACTTCTCGATGGGGTCAATGGTGGTGAGGTTTTCAAACCGCACGACCTTGGTGTATTCGGCAAAGGGAATGTCGTTGACCGTCTCCACCACCTTGAGCTGGGGGCTGTTACCGCGGTGCGGCGGCTGGGTGGTGCCGGCCACCAGGCTGCCTTCGCGCAGGAAATGCCGCTTGATGGTGTCGGGCGTGACGAAGATGTCGGCGGGCTTGGGATGAAAATGATTCTGGGCGGTGCGGAGAAAACCGAAACCCTTTTCGGAAATCTCCAGATATCCCGAACCATGATTGGCGCCGTCGTTGTTTGCTGTACTCATAGTAAAAACGGATGCTTGCTGAAGGGCCTCGCTCCCCCGAAGACGATCAATGAATTTGAATCTTTGGAAACTGCCGGACCGAAGAGCGACCGAAGCCGCTGCGGTCAACGAGACCGATTGACAGGCGCAATCTACGCGAACGGCCTTGAAGCGCAACAAGTTTTTTTTGGCAAAATCGCCCCTCCTTTTGAGGTTGGCCACCCTCAACACCCGTGGCGCCGCGCCCTGTCCGGCGATGCCCGCCGGCTCCGTCCCAAAGAAATTCGCCGCCCGAACCTGCTCCCCAATCCGTTCGACCAGGCATGGCGGCTCTGATTGTTGACCCCGCGGTTAGACCTCTTCCTCGGCAGCCCCGCCGGGCTTCCGGCTGACAGCTAGAGCTCCGCCCAGGAATTGGGCACAAAGCCCCGCGAAGGACCGTTCGTCCCCAGTGACTCGTCGTAGTGAAAATTGTAATGCCCGTTCATCCGGATGGTTTTGGTAATGCTGGCCCCCACCACCCCGATGTTGTTGCCGCCGCCATTCAAGGTGAGAGCCGCTTCCGGGGCATAGATCACGCCGATGAAGCTGGTGGTGCCGCCAAAGGTAACGGCGGTCACGCCGGGCAGGCCAAAATAATAGAAATTCTCGGGCCGATTGCTGTCCACGGTGATATTGCCAGTGAGACTGCCACTGCCCGAAACCTGATACACCTCCAGCGATCCCGAGTTGGTTATCCCGCCCAACACATGAATGTTGGCCGGACTGAAGTTGGAGACATTTACCTTCAGGCGGACTTTGACGCCGGGCTCCACATAGATATCGTAGGAATCATTTACTTCATAATCGCCCGCCACGGTAAAATCATGGGCATAACCACTGATGGAAACCCGGCCGTTGTTGTTGGTGACGGTAAGGGACGTAATGGGCGCCGCCAACGGCGTGGACATGGGGAGCACCACATCGGGAAACTCAACATTATAATCGTCGAAAATGGTGCCCAAGATTTGGCCCAAGCTGCTCGCATACGAAGCTGTTGGCCCCAGGTACAAATTGCCGCTGATAGTATGGTTACCGATATCCACAATCCCGAATTCACTGGCGATGCTGCCATTGGTGCTGGTTTTGGTGGGGTCGTAATGGCCGTTGGTGCTCAAATTGGGATCGTGGGAATTCCAACTGTCGCTGGCCAGCCCATACCCGTTCATGTCAAGGTTGTACAAGGCCGCGAAGGCCACATTGATGAGGGGCAACGAATTGGCGGTGACTTTCACTGTCCGCGACACCACGGTGCCCACAATGGGCACGGTCACATAGCCGGTGGAATAGATGGTGGTGACCGGATTGGTAACAATGACCACGCTGTACGAGCCGCCCGCAAGGCTGCGCGTCAGGGGACCAAACGTTCCATTGGAGGACACCCCCCAGGAATTGGCGGACAGGTCGCCTTGGGCATTCATCTGGGCCAGGGCTTCTTCAACTCCCGCCTCGGCATAATTCAGGGCGGAATTCCAGGCCTGCGACCGGGCCACCGCATGGTTCTGGGTGCCAATCATGGTCAGGTAACTGGCCAGGGCGGCCCCCAGAATGGCGGCGACCACCAGCGACACCAGCAATACACTGGCCTGCTTCCCGGCTTTTTTGCTGAATTGAATGTGCATTGCGCTCCTTATCTAACCTTGTTGCGCAGGACGATCTGCGCGGTTTCCACACTCTCGGTGTTGATTTTGTGGGTCTGAATGCTCCGGACACATTTCCAGGACATGTTGATGAGCTTGCAGACGCTGGGATCCAACTGGCCCGCACTGTTGGTCGCAGGGAAAAAAGAGATGTTGGTGCTGGTGATGTTGGGCGCCCGGTTGAAGAGCGAAAAATCCCACTGCTCGCAGCCGGACAGGAGCGTCCGGTCGCCTTGGCCGGTTTTGGAAAACACCACCGTGCCCACCCGGGAATCATAGGTAAACGCAATCGTCTGCGCGGAAACGGAGTTGGTCAGCGTAAGCGATTTGACCGGCAGGTTGGTGCTGAAGGAAACCAGCGCGGTGGCATTGCGCACCTCCCGGTTCAAAATATCCAGCGCATTCCGGCTTTTGGAATCCAGGTCCACATAGTTGGCCATGCCTTCAAAACTCCGGGCCCCGTACAAGCCCAGCACCGTGACCACTGTCAACAGCGAGACTCCCAGCCCCATGGCCACCAACAACTCCACCAGGGTGAAGGCCGCAGGCGGGCGCGCCGGATGAGTGAGTTTTAAAATCATTGTTTGCCCCAAATGTAGTTCTGAATCCCGTGGTAAGAGGATTCGGTTTGCATTTGCCGGTTCTGGACCAGGTGGTTGCCGCGGCTGTCATTGGTCCAGGTCAGCGACACGGTAACGAGCCGCATGTCGCTTTTGTAGGCAATGGCGCTGTCCAGATTGGTCGCGACTCCCACGTTAATCGTCCCGTAATAAGTGATCCCCGCCGTATTGTTGCTCAGCCCCAGCGGATTGTAGTTGTCCTGAAAGGCCGTGGGCAAATTGGTCAGTTGACTCCATTTGCACAGCCGGATGGCCTCCATTTTTTGAGTGAGGATTTGGGTGGCCCGCAGGTCTTCCCGGGCCGATTTGATTCGCGCGAAACCAAAGGAAAGCCCGGCGAAAAATGCAACCATCATGATGGCAATGATGGCCACGGCTACAATCACTTCGGCCAGGGTGAAACCCGCTCGGGACGCTTTTCCAATTTGATTGCCAATTTTCATTCAATCCCAAGAACCATTTGCCATTGATCCTAATTGTTACGATTAACCGAATTACGCTAATAGCACTCCCAATGCCACCCCGCCGTTTCGTTTTCGCATCGTTCCCGGTTCAAAAACAACCCCTCCCCACCCCCAGCAGATGTATTGGTCTGGCATTAAGCCACCTGTAATGGAATCACTTCCCCCTCTGACTGGCAAAATAAACTTGCCGCTTTTCCACATGCAGTCCGCCCGGCATTCCATCGGTCCCCTCACGGCGCCAAGCACTCCCCGAAAATGGGCACCATTTTTTGCCTGTACCGGGTCAAAAAAAAACGGCGCGGGCAAACCCGCGCCGTGGTCAATTCTATTGGGAGCAACCGGTTAGCCGCCCACTTCCGCCCGGGCTTCCGCCGCCAGCGCCGTGCTGAGGTAGCGTTCGCCGGTGGAGCACGCCACGGTCACAATCAGCTTGCCCTTGTTCTCGGGACGTTTGGCCACTTCAATGGCCGCCACCACATTCGCGCCGGTGGAGATGCCCACCAGCAAACCTTCTTCCTTGGCCAGCCGCCGCGCCATGGCAAAGGCATCGTCGTTGGACACCTGCACGCATTCCACAATCTGCGGATTGCCGGCACTGTCCTTCAGGTGAAGATTCTTGGGAATGAAACCCGCGCCCGTGCCCTGGATCTTGTGCGGGCCCGGTTTCACCGGCTGTCCGGCGAGTGTTTGGGAAATGACGGGCGAGTCCTTGGGCTCCACCGCGATGGCCTGGAACGCCGGCTTTTTGGCCTTGATCACTTCGGTGACCCCGGTAATGGTGCCGCCGGTGCCCACCGCCGACACGAAAATGTCCACCTGACCATTGGTGTCGTCCCAGATTTCCTGCGCGGTGGTCTTCATGTGAATCGCCGGGTTGGCCGGGTTGTCAAACTGTTGCGGAATCCAAGCATTCGGCGTCTCTTTGGCGAGCTGTTCCGCGCGGTTGATGGCGCCTTTCATGCCTTCGGCGCCGGGCGTGAGCACCAGCTTGGCGCCCAACATGGCCAGCAGCGTGCGCCGCTCCAGCGACATCGTTTCCGGCATGGTGAGAATGATTTTGTAACCCTTGGCGGCGGCCACGAAGGCCAGCGCAATACCGGTGTTGCCGCTGGTGGGCTCGATAATGGTGGTGTCCTTCTTGAGCACCCCGCGTTTTTCGGCGTCCTCAATCATCGCCATGCCAATCCGGTCCTTGACGCTGCCCAGGGGATTGAAAAATTCGCACTTGAGGGCAATGGTGGCGTCCAAGCCGGCGGTGACCTTGTTCAACCGGACCAGCGGGGTGTGCCCCACGGTCTCGACGATATTGTTGTAGATGCGGCTCATATTGTTGGAGTAAGTTGATTGTTTTACTGATGAAAGTTGATTCCGAACCCGCAAACGCGCAAGCATTTTTTCCGGCATAGGCAGCGCGCCCCCCCATATCCGGCGGACCAGCCATCCCTGATCCCGGTGGGGCGAGCGTCCTCGCGAGCCGTTTCAGTTTATCTTCACCGCTCCAATCCGGCAGTCCCCGGCGAATCGCTTTTTTGATTTGTCGCGTCCGGCAAATCGGCTAGGGTCCGCCCGGGTTGTGAACGTCCCTTACGAGGAAATTTTGGACGGTGAAAGCGTGGTGCGCTCCGCTCCGGGCACCCGGCATGAATTAATTTGCAACCGGCTGCACGCGCAGATGCGCGCCAGCGTGGCCAACTTTCCCGGCACGCGCCTGATGCCGCCCCGCGCGCGGGTGCAGCTCACGCATCACACCCTGGTCTGCCCGGACCTCGCGCTCGTGACCACCGCCACCAACAAACTCTGGCTGGCGGTGGAAATTGTCAGTTCGGATGATCACCGCACCGACACCGTGCTCAAAAAGGAAATTTACGAAGCCGCCAAACTGCCGCGCCTGTGGCTGGCCGATCCGCGTTACGACAATGTGGAGGTCTATCACTGCGGCCCGCACGGCCTGGTTCTCAAGGGCATTCTGGCCGGCTCGGAAATGCTGACCGAAACCCTGCTGCCGGAATTTGCCCTGGTCGTCAGCGCCCTGTTTGGTCCCGACGCCGCTTAATATGACTGCCGCCCCAACACCGGAGCTGGCCGCGATGACGGCGAAACTGGGACTGGAAAAATTCCGCCGGCACATCTTCCTCTGCACCGACGCCGCCGAGCCAAAGTGCGCCCCGCGCGAAGCCACCCAGCGTTCCTGGGATTTTCTCAAATCCCGGCTCAAGGAGCTGCGCCTCGTCGAGCCCGAGCCACTGGTGTACCGCACCAAGGCCGCCTGCCTGCGGGTCTGTACCCAGGGCCCCGTGGCCGTGGTCTATCCCGAGGGCGTATGGTATCACAGTTGCACCCCGGAAGTGCTGGAGCGCATCATTCAGGAACATCTTATCCAGGGCCGGGTGGTGGCGGAG
>DATJIU010000265.1:0-6056 GCA_035492855.1 Dongiaceae bacterium
CCGCGCATTGAGAAAACCAGTCAGGGCAAAGCAGCAGCTTTGCCCTACCGGATTACGCCGGCCTGCCGGTCTGGCGGGGCCGGTCCCCATTCCGCACTCTGCACTCCGAATTCCGCAATCCTCTGGTGGCCGTCGGCAAAAACACGAAATTACCAAACGAACCCAATTTTTTTGGAGCAAACGCGCTTTGGAATTAACTATGGTAAAATCACTTGCGTAATTTTATGACGCCAAAACAATTTGGGTTCGTTTGGCTTCGTCCCCGGGGTATTACCGGCGGCAACTGGGCATGCCGCCGGCGGCCGACCAAGCCTGTGCCCGGGTCTTGGGCTACAACCGGCGGTCCCGGTTTATTGCCCGATGACGCGGTAGAACGCGCCGCCGTTGCTCGGCGTGATCTCAAACAGGTTGGTGCTGATCGTCCCGCTGACATCCAGCCAGCCGTTGGTTGTGAGGTTGGTGGACATCTGTACCTGGTACGGCGCGATGCCGCCGGTCCAGCTCATCAGCAGGTTGCTCTCGGTGCCGGAGATGGTGGACACGATGCCCGGCGCGGCGGTGACGTTCAGGTTCAGCGTGGCGGTATTGGACAGGCTGCCGGAATCGCGGACGCTGATCACGAAACTGTTCGCGCCCACATCCGCCGAGAGCGGCGTGCCGGAGAGCGTGCCGTTGCCCAGCACGCTCAACCAGGTCGGGCCGCTGACTTTGGCGTAGGTGAGCGCATCGCCGTTGAGATCACTGGCGTTGGTGGCCGCGCTGCCGGAGAAGATGGTGCCGGCCATGGCATCCGGCGCCGTGAACGGATTGAGCCGGAAGGTCGGCTCCCAGTTGGGCACCAGGCTGATGGCAGTGACAATGACACTGGCGTTATTGGGCAGCTTGATGCTTTGGATCGTTTTGCCGCTGTTCACGGGCAGCGAGTAACCATAGAGGTAGAACGTGCGGTTGTCCTTGCTGCCATCGCTGGAATTGCGGTGGCCCATGATGACGGCCCGGGATTCGCCGGAATAATTTTGCGGCGAAAACCAGTCGCTCAGGCTTTGGACCGTGGTGCTGGTGGTGTTGTCGGTGTAAGTGATGAGGAAGCTCTGGCTGACCTGATTGCCCTGCACGCCGGTGGCAAGCATCCGCAGCGCGGCGAATTTGCCGGCGGGCAGCGGAATGGTCTGGCCCTTGCCGCAGATGACATTGGTGGCGTTGGCCGGGCCAAAGTTGAACAGCACATTGCTCCAGATTTGCGCCCCAGTGAGCAGCGTGGCCGAGTAAGCTGCGCCGCCGCCATCAATGCCGCCGGTGGCCGGGTTGGTGAAGCTGACGCCATCGCTGTATATGCCGGCGCGGTTGTAATAGCCGGTCAGGCTGGCCGACACCGGCTCATCGGCCAGGGCCGCCGCCAGCAGGACGACGTTGGAATTGAAGGGCAGCTTGATGCTCTTGACGGTTTTGGTCTTGTCGAGGGGGAAACTATAACCAAACAAATTAAAACCGCCCGACTCACTGCTGCCGCTGCTCACATTCCGGTAGGGCATTTTGAACACCGTGGATTCCCGGGCAAAAAGTGGCGCATGCGACCAATCGGTAAAGCTCTGGATAAAACTGGCGGTGCTGTTGTCCGTGTAAGTGACCACCAGGGTCAGATTGCTCTGGTTGCCCTGAACCCCGGTGCCCAGGAGTTGCAGCGTGTTGTAGTTCCCCGCCGGCAGCGGGATGGTCTGGCCGGCGCAATACACCACATCGTTAACATTGGGCGAACCCAGCGGGAAGAGCAGGCCGTTCCAGGAAAGCGACGTGCCGAGCAGGTTCGCCGAATAGGCTCCATAGCTTCCATCCAACCCCGCGCTGAACGTCCGGCCATCCGACCAGAACCCGGCGCGATTATAGTAACTGGAGAGCGGCACGGTGGTGCTCCCGGGCACGGGCGCGCTGATGACAAAGGTCAGACCGACGGAATGGCTGATGCCGCCCAGGGTGCCCGTAATGGTGGCGGTGTAACTGCCCGGCGCGAGATTGGTCTGCGTCGCGATGGCCAGCGCGGCCGTGGTGGGCGTGGTGGCGGGCGTGATGGTGGCGCTGATGCCGTCCGGCAATCCGGTGATGGCAAAGGTCACGCTGCCGGCCTGGCCGTTCATGCGGGTCAGCGTCAGGTTGCCATTGGCGGCACCGCCGGCCACCAAATCAAATTCCCCCTGCGAAGGATAGAAGGAAAAGTCGTTTGTGCCGGTGCCAATGAGCGCTGCAATCGTGTTGCTGCCGGTGGGCGTGCCCCAGCCGGTGCACAGGTCATATCCCGGAAACGCCGCGAAGCGGGTCGGATTCTGGCTGTTAAAGGTGTTGCCGGTGGCAATGTCATGAAAGCAATTGGTGTAAACAGAACGGGGGCCGCGGCCGATATTGTAGATGGCCGGATTGGGAAAGCCGATCGACGACTGGCCATGCGCGGCGGCCTCCTGGTTCACCAGCGCCATGAAGCCCGCCCACAACGGCGAGGCCGCACTGGTGCCACCGGTGCCGCCGACAACTGTGCCGTTGCGGTAAACGGTGAAGATGTCAATCGCCGGCATGGATACGTCCGGGTAATTGCGGAACGAGACGGAGCCCTTGTTGGTGGACATGTTGATGCCCTGCTGCCAGGTGGGAATGCCGTAGCCGCTGATGCCGCCGCCGCTGCCGCCCCAGGTGTTTTCCGACTGGTAGGGACCGCCCGAGCCGGTCGTCGTCAGGGAAGTGCCGCCAATGATGGTGGAGTACGGCACGCCGGTGAGCCCGGTGCCGCCATCCAAATCGGCCCCGCCATCGCCGGAAGCCTGGCTGAGCGCCTGGCCTTGCGCGAGGAACTGCTGGAAGATTTGCAGGATGGTGGCATCAATGCCGAACCCGTACGACAACGTCATTTGCTTGGCCAGATTGTCCGTGGCAATCCGGTTGAAGATGTCATGCGCCTCGCCCATGTAATTCAGGATGACGGCGTCGGGCGCCATGGACATGGCCATGTCAATGTCCAGCACCTCCTCGCCTTCGTCATCGGTGGCGCCGGCGGGCGGGTTGGTCCAGTAGGCGGTGAACGTGGTCACAATGTTGGAGACGACGATGTTGGTGGAAAGCCCGGCGTTGGTCTCGTACATGTAAACATCCTTCATGTAGTACGGCCCGCCCACATCCACAATGCCGATGTACTGTCCGGCGCCGGTGTTGGTGACTCCAGGCACAAAGGCCCGGCGAAAATCGTTGCCCATGAAATTGCCGCCCGGTCCGGAACCGGTGGCAAAGGGCGTGACGCCCGTGCCGTTGGTGCTGTCAAACGGAATCACTTTCAATCCCCCGCCGATACGGTGCGGCAGGACGTAGTTATCGAGGCCGCTGACATGCAGGATGGGCAGATTGGTGGCCACCATCGGGTCCGAGTCGGGGGCATAGAAATCGCGCGCTTCCTTGGGGTGATGATAATAGTTCAGCTTCATCCGAAAGGCGGACTCAATGTTGGACACCGGCGCATCCACGTCCACAATCATGCGGTTGGAATGCCGGCCAATGACGTTGAACCCATTCGCGGCAGCGAAATCGATAATCTTCTGATAGTCCGCCTTGGAGGGACCGAACCGCTCGGTGAATTGCTCCGGCGTGAGCCATTGGTGGTAGTTGGTGCTGGCTGGGTCGTGGAGGTCGGCAATCAGGTTGTCGAGTTCGGCCTGGTTGCGCAACGGCAGGCCGATGACCAGGTGCAGATGGTCCGCACCCGGCACCGCCCGCGCCGCCTTCAACTCGGAAACCACCGCCGGCACGTGACCGGCGAGCGCCCGGCGACTTTGGGCCGCGGCGGGCAGAGCCATCGTGAGCAGACACAGCAAGCCTGCCCATTTACTGACATGTTTGGAAATTGAACCTGAGAAAAAACCCGCGGAGGCAACAGATTTGTACATAGCAAAAATGGCAATGAAGCCACAACATAGCCCAGAATTCCCTCCTGTCGAGGGCGGTCGGCAAAAAATTGCCCGGGCCCGGGAACGCCGGCCTGAGACGAGGAATTGCTTGCGAAATTTCCCCGGATGGCTAAGCTGTCTCCCCGGCTGCGCGCTTAGCTCAGTGGTAGAGCATTACCTTCACACGGTAGGGGTCGCAGGTTCGAAACCTGCAGCGCGCACCATTCCTCCTCTTCCCCTAACACTCCGACCTGAACGCATTTTTCAAAGTCGCGCGACAAAGTCAGGAAAGCAGGCTGACAATTCCCCCGGCATGTGTTATTGCTCAGGCCGAGGTTATGCAAAAAATCATTGGAGTCATCTGCCTGGTCATCGGCGTGCTGCTGTTGGTGCAGGGGCACAACATGGCCCAATCGGTGGATTCGCAGGTCAAGCAGTTCTTCACCGGCGCCCCCACGAATCGGGCTACTTATTTTTATATTGCCGGCATCATTCTGGCCATTTACGGCGCCGCCCAGATGTTTTGGAAACGCAAATAATTTTGTCATCGCATGCCGTTGCCCACCACTTCCGCCGAACTGGCCAAGTATATTGATCACACCCGGCTCAGCGCCGATACCGGCGCCGCCGATATCGCCCGGTTGTGCGCCGAGGCGCGGGAGCATTTCTTTTACAGCGTCTGTGTGAACGGCTGCTGGGTGGCCGCGGCGCGCGCGCACCTGGAAGACAGCCTGGTGAAAGTTTCGACCGTGGTGGGCTTCCCCCTGGGCGCCATGGCGACTGATGTGAAGCGCTTTGAGACCGAGGCTGCCATTGACGACGGCGCCCATGAAATTGACGTGGTACTCAATATCGCCCGGCTCCGCGATGGCGATGAAAAATACGTGCTGCGCGAGTTGTGCGACGTGGTGGAAGCGGCGGACGAACATCCGGTGAAGGTGATCCTGGAAACCGGCCTGCTCACGGACGAGCAAAAAATCCGCGCCTGCCGGCTCGTCGTGGAAAGCGGCGCGCAGTTCGTGAAAACCTGCACCGGGTTTGGTCAAGGCGGGGCCACCGTGGCCGACGTGAAGCTGCTGCGGGAAACCGTGGGGCCCAAATTCGGCGTCAAGGCCGCCGGCGGCATCCGTGATCGGCAGACCGCCTTGGAAATGATTGCCGCCGGCGCAACCCGGCTGGGCACGTCGGCCGGCGTGGCCATCGTACAGAACTTTGCCCCCGCCAATCCGGCGGCCTACTGACCGGATATTCCCGTGAATCCGGTTACAGCTACCGTGTGACTTCCGGGTAATCGGGATACCAGATGAATTTGTCGAGCGCGGTCTGCAGCGCGGCATCCGTCAGTTTGCGCCCCACCCCTTCGTCGCGGGCGGTTTGCGCCACCTTGAACCCGATGGCCCGGCTAATGTCGCGCAGGTGCGCCAGCGTGGGGAACAACACCGGCGCCCCGCTGATGTGACTGACGGTGTATTCCGCCAGCGTCCGGGCCGCAGCCAGGAACATGGAGTTGGTAATTTGCGAGGCCCCGGCCACCAGCGCCCCCAGGCCCACGCCGGGGAAAATGAAGGCGTTGTTGCACTGGCCAATGACGTGCCGGCGTTCCTGATACAGCACCGGTTCAAACGGTGAACCGGTGGCCACGAGGGCCCGACCATCAGAATGCTGCAGAGCCTCGCTGGGAGTACATTCGGCTTTGCTGGTGGGATTGCTGAGCGGAAAAATCAGCGGCCGGTCACAGTGAGTGGCCATGGCCCGGATGACCCCCGGCGTGAACTCGCCCGGCGTGCCGGTCATGCCCACCAGGATCGTGGGCCGGAAACTTTGCACCACCGCCTCCAACCCCGTCGGGATGGTGCCGCCCATGCCGGCCGCAGCAAAATCCTCCGGCAGCCAGGCAATGGCGCATTTGTGAGCATCCATCTCGCCCCGGCCGACATGCACGATACCGCCGGAATCCAGGAACAGCTTGCGCTGCCGGATTTCCGTGTCGTTCAAGCCTTCAGCCTTCAACGCCGCCGAAATCAAATCACCCACGCCAATGCCAGCCGCGCCGGCACCCACCAGCAACATGCGCTGATCGCGAAGATTTTTGCCCAGAAAACCCAGTCCGGACAAAATGCCGGCCACGGTCACCGC
>DATJIU010000266.1:0-14708 GCA_035492855.1 Dongiaceae bacterium
CGGCTGCGGCATTTGCGAGCACGAATGCCCCGTCACTGACGAGGCGGCCATCCGCGTGACCGCCATCGGCGAAACGCGGTCGCGCGACCGCCGGCTGCTGATGGATGGCGGCGTGACCGGTGCCGTGCGCGACCTGGAACAACGGCAGCGGTGAAATCCTGCGGAGTCGTGATTTTTTTTGCCGGGGGTTCTCCACCGGCAAAATGATTTTAGGATCGAGGTGAATTTGTTGAAAAAAGCCGCTCCTTCGGAGCTCGGTTGGCAATTGGAATACCGACTACAATCATTCCGCCCCTATGGTGCTACGCCTCAAACCGCGACTGGACACGCCGTTCTCCGGGTCCTAAATTCGCAAGCAGAACATCAATCACCGGGTGGAGCTCGCCGGGAGCCTCCCGGCAGGACAAGCTGCTGCTTATGAAAAAAGCGATGGAAATCTGGGTCACGGGCTGGCGTATTATGGGCCGTCTAATGCTGATCGGCTTCGCGTGGGCGATTACCTCCCTGCTCTTTTTACCGGTCCGATGGTTGGTGGAATCCGAATTGGCGCGCGGCGTCATCGCCCTCGCTCTCCTGATTCTTATCGGTCCGTTCATCGCTTTCCGGGCGGCGGCAGCGGCAAATTTATGCCGGGATCTCACCCGTGAGGGATAGGCGGCACCATCCATAAAAATTCTTCATGACCCCTCCCACCTCCGGCTCACGTCCCCGTACCTGCCGCGCCTGCGGCAAAAAATTTGAATACCCCGTGCGCGGCAGCGCCGCCACGCGCCATCATTGCGCAGACTGTGTGTCCCTGCCCGTGGATATCCGCAAGGTGTTGGAAAAAATGAACACCCGGGTGGTGCAACTGGAAAACCAGGTGCGCCGGTTGCAGGACAAGGAGAAGGCCGCCGCCGCGCCCAAGCCGGCGTGATTACGGCGTGGGCATGGTGCCCGTGGTATCGGCGGAGGTGCGGGCGCGCAGCCAGAGCCAGTCCGCCTTGTCGGAGGGGTTGGTGATGTAACCCTTTTCCTTGCGCCCGTGCATCTGCCACCTGTGCGCCTCGGAATGGCCGTCGGCAAAGGCGAAGCCGCACCCGGAATTGTGATACGTGCCGGGAATGTCAATCCACTCCGGCGCTTCCATGCCAAAGGCAAAGGCCGCGTCGTTCAGGTTGCGCACATCTTCATCCAGCAACACCCACAGCATGGAGGGCCCGGGCGCGCCGATGTTGGAAAACTTGCCGAACGTACGCCACGGCGAATTGCGCCGGTGATCAAACGAGTTGTTCAGCCACGGACCGTTGACGGACAGCTTGGGCGGGCCGCTGTGCCCGGCCCCGGGGCCGGGACCGGTTTCATCAAAGCCGGGGTCAATGGTGCCCACCGCCTGGTTCATGGAGAAGGTGCGCACCGCCGGGACGGACTGGCCTTGGAGCGCGGAGTTGCCACCCGAATAAGGCCCAAACCGCCGGTCACCCGGACAATGGAACAGGGAGATGTTCCCGCCCAGATAAGAGATTAACAGATTCCGTTCCGGATCCTTCATGATGTCCGGGTTGAACTCATCCGGGGAGCCCACTGAAGCATTGCCACTGCACCAGTTGTAGCCGGGCATGGTGTTGGCATCGTCAGGGTTGGGCGGGAAGAAGTCGGAATTGTCGTTTCCGTACATGAGCATGGCGGCCATGATCTGGCGGCCGCCGTTGAGGCACATGACGCCCTGCGCCCGTTGCTTGGCCTTGGAGAGGGCTGGCATGAGCAACCCCGCCAGGATGGCGATGATGGCGATGACCACCAATAACTCGATCAAGGTGAAAGCCCGACGAGTGCGCATGTTCATAATGACACCAAAGCGGGAAAGTTGTTACGAACTTTTCGCAACTATCCATACCTCACGCCGCAACTATATATGTCCGCCGGATCTGGAAAACGGACAAAAAATTGGCGGAAGCTGAATCCGGAAAACCTCAATGTATACGTGCAACAAGTTAATAAACAAATGCTTGTGGTTAAAAACTCAAAGCGTCGGGTTGGGCATGGTGCCGGTGGTATCGGCCGAAGTACGGGCGCGCAGCCAGAGCCAGTCCGCCTTGTCGGAGGGGTTGGTGATGTAGCCCACTTCCTTGCGCCCATGCATATGCCACTTGTGCGCCTCGGAATGGCCGTCGGCAAAGGCAAAGCCGCACCCGGAATTGTGGTACGTACCCGGCACGTCCTGCCACTCCGGGGCTTCCATGCCGAAGGCAAAGGCGGCATCGTTCAGGTTGCGCACGTCCTCATCGAGCAAGATCCACAACATGGAAGGTCCGGGTGCCCCAATGTTGGAGAACTTGCTGAAGGTGCGCCAGGGTGAATTGGCCCGATGGTCATGGGCATTATTCAGCCAGGGGCCGTTGACCACCAGCTTGGGCGCGCCGCCATGGCCCGCGCCATTTTCACTAAAAACCGGGTCTATAGTGCCCACGGCCTGATTCATGGAGAAGGTGCGCACTGCCGGCACGGACTGGCCTTGCAATGTGGGGTTCGATCCCGAGTAAGTTCCATACCGCCGGTCGCCCGGACAATGGAACAGGGAGATGTTTCCGCCCAGGTAGGAGATCAACAGATTCCGTTCCGGGTCTTTCATGATGTCCGGATTAAACTCATCCGGCGCGCCCACCGAGACATTGCCGCTGCACCAGTTGTAGCCGGGGATGGTGTTACCGTCGTCGGGATTGGGCGGAAAGAAGTCGGTGTTGTCGTTCCCGTACATCAACATGGCGGCCATAATCTGGCGGCCGCCGTTAAGGCACATCACGCCCTGCGCCCGTTGTTTGGCCTTGGAGAGCGCCGGCATGAGCAACCCCGCCAGGATGGCAATGATGGCGATGACTACCAATAACTCGATCAAGGTAAAGGCCCGGCGCGTTCGCGTGTTCATAGTCATAAGACACCTCACATGAAATTCAGTTACAGCTTTCTTGCCCCCGCCCGGGGGGGCCTGCCCGCCAACATATGTATGTCCGCCGCTTGATCGAATCGGACAAGGAATCATCGGAAATCTGCGTACGGCCAGATGGGAACGGCGACCCCTCTCAGCCAACGTCGCGGTCCGAAAGGAACCGACGTTGCCCGCGGGGCCGGCATTCAAGAATTTGGAGAATTTGTGGCTGCGAGCCGTTGTAGGCAATCGTGTACGGCCCGGCGCAGAGCTTCCCGGTTTTCCGGTTCCAGGCCCGCGGGATCGAAGCGATAGCGGTAGTGCCAGGCCAGCATTTGCCGCAACAAATCCTGCAGGCCCACGAGCGGCGGCGCCACGGCGGCGCGTTCCAGCCAGAGCGCCAACGGTTCCTCCGGACGCCGCACCCCGATGACGGGTACCAGCCGGCGTTCCACCTGGTAAAAATCCGAGTCCAGGCCGGGCCGGAAAATCACAGCGGATATTGCGGTTTGGGGGCGGGCCCGCCGGCGCAATGCCCGGTAAAAAATCTGGAACAGCAGCAACGCCAGCACCGGCACCAAAGCCCACAACAGATATTGCCGCCAGTTGGTCTGGCCCCAGCGAAACTTGGAAAATTGAAACCACAGCCACGACCAGCCGTCGGACAGAAATTGAAAGACCGAGGCGCGTTGGGCCTCGATAAGGTTCCGCGAAGCCGGGGTGGTGTCCACGTCCACCCACGTTTGGCGCGGCGCGTCCCAAACGCGCACCCAGGCATGGCCGTCGCGGCTGCGCACCACGTACCGGCCCGGCCCGCTCTGCTCGTGGACGAGGTAGCCGATGGCGTAGCGCGCGGGGATGCCCAGGCGGCGCAGCAACAGGGTGGTGGCGGTGGCGTAGTATTCGCAGTGACCCTCGTGCGTGTGGAGCAGGAACCTGGCTAGCGGCGTTTCAGTATCGCCGGGCTGGGCCGGCGGCGGCCGTTGCCAGATGGTGTATTTGTAATCGTGGGTGACAAAGTATTGTTCCACCCGCCGGATTTTGGCCTCCGGATCCAGGCCGTCGGCCTGCAGTTCGGCAATCACCTGGTCCAGCGCGGCCAGCTCCTCATGGGGCACTTGCAGATCCTGGTTCGTGCTCCAGTCCGGCGGGGCGTCATTGACCTGGTCCGAGCCATACCAGGCATTGAAGATGACCAGCCCCGGCCCCTGGCCCCAGACGGCGCCCAGCCCGTTGGTTTTCAAGAGATCCACGTTCAGGTCGTCCAGCCGGTAGGCATCCGTGGGCAGCGGCAACAAGCCCCGGCGGCCAGGCAGGTAGCTGGCAATTTGCACATCGCGCGCCCGGGCCGGACCCGCCGCCAGCCGCCAGGTGGTGAGGCTGGCTTCCACGCCCACGTCTTCAAAGGTACGGTTGGTTGCCACCGTGGTCCACCACGGGGAGCTGTACTTTACATAGGCGGCCTCGCGCAGCAGGGTGGGCGGCCCCACGCCCACCGGGGTTTTCAGGCGGATGAGGATTTGGCCCGACTGGGCCAGCCGGCCAATCTCACCGAGGGCGGTCTTGTTGCGGGTGGGATCCACGCGGCCGCGGGACATCAAATCCGCCATCCAGCCCGGGCTGTAGCCGGTGATGAGCTGCTGCAACTTGGTGAGTCCCACGTGGCCGCCAAAGCCCAAGCCCAGGGCCAGCCCCAGCATCAGCCCCCAAACTGCCAGGCCGTAGCGCCGCGGCCGGAACGGCCAGAGCGCCCAAGCCGTCAACGCCGTGAAGCCTCCAAAAAATCCGGCAGACGTCTCGGGATGCGTGCTGGCCGCCACCAGGCACATGCTGAAGTACAGATAGGCGGGATTGAAAGTGCGGCCGGGCGGCAGGGTCACGCCCGCTTTGCGGCTCCGTTCCCGGTTGCGCCAGAAAAAGGGCGACAGGGTTTGCAACGGGATTTCCCGGCGGGAGCTCAAACAAAACGCGGCGGCGAACAGGAAGAAAATCATCGGCGCCCAGCGGACGCCTGCGATGGCCGTCCGGCCGCTGGCGTTGCTCAGGTTCCGCTGGGCCTCGGGCACGTTTGGGTCGTAGGCCAGGTTGGCCACACCGCTGGGGCCCTGGTTGAGATTGAAGGCAAAGATCAGCCCCGCCAACATGGCCAGCAGGCTGAACATCCAGATGCGTTTGAAATCCTCGTCCGAGAGTTCCCACCGGGGCGTCACCAGGCGGGTGCCTTCCAGCATCGCGGCCAGGGCCAGGCCCACGATTAGAAAATCCGCCTGCCAGCCCCAAAAAATCAGGGCCACGCCGAGCAATAGAGGAGGCGGTTTCATTCGATCTTGGCCAGATCCTGTTCAATGCGGCCCAGTTCCAAGGTGACGAGACGGGCCGGGCCGTCGCGCAGCGGGCCGGCATCCAAGGCCTGCCCGGCCCCCGGCGGCACTACCACCAGCACGAGGGCCGGTACGCCCAGCGCCTGCAACTTGCGCACGAGTTCCCGGCGGGGCGCGTCCCATGCCAGCAAGACGAACACGCAACCGCTCACCAGCGTGGCGTGTTGCAAGACCAACTGTTCGAGCCGGGAGAAATTTTGGTCGGTGCCGCAGCGCACCGAGGCCAGGATTTCCAGCATCTGGTCTGCGCCCGCCAGGCCGCGCCCGGCGGTAAAACAATACGCCTGCGAGCCCACAAACAGCAGGTCCAGCAGCGATTCCTGGGTAAGGATGTTGCAGGCAAAGGAGGCCGCCACGGAAACCGCCGCCTCGAACAATTCGTTGACCGGCACTTCCGAATAAGTGTCCAGCACCAGCGCGTGTCGCACGAAAAATTCGTCCTCAAACTCCTTCACAATCGGCCGGCTGGTCTTGGCCCAACTGCGCCAGTGGATGTGCCGCAACGGGTCCCCGCTGCGGTAATCGCGCAACGCCACAAACTCGTCGCTCTGGCCCACGCTGGAAGCCAGCGCCACTCCGCCCAACTGGTATTCGTGCGTGCCGGGCAGGGTCAACGGGGGCAACGGATAGCGCCGCGGGAGCACCAGCACCATTTGCGGCGCCCGCGTGCGCACGAACGCCCGGAACAGGCCGATGGGGTCCGGCCGGGCGATGGTGGCCCCGGTAAACCGCAGTACGCCCCGCCGGAGCGGATGTACGGTCACGGTGGTCTCCGCGCTGCCGCGTGGCGGCAGTACGGGCAGGTCGGCCTCCGGCACCGTGGCCATGACAAACGGGTGTTGCTGGCGTTGCCGGCTGACCCGGAAGGTCCGCATGGTGCGGCCTTCCGCCTGATGAAAGGCGCGCCATTCCGCAAACGGCGGCCGGGGATCCGCCAGGTCTTCGAGCAACGTCAGATTCGCCTGCCGGTGCGAGGTGTGGTTGTGCACGCATACCTTGTACTGGAACGGCTGGCCCACGGTGGCAAAGCGCGGCAGGGCGCGGTCCACGGTAAACCGCCCGCGGAAATACCGGCTGAAGGCGAACGCCACCAGCAGCACCGCCAGCAGGAACATGAACGCCTGGTAGGTGACCGTGCTCTCTATGTCCGCGCCCACCAGGGCGGTGGCCACCAGGCCGAGCAACAGCACCTTGCCCGCGAGCGTATGCCGGCGCTGTTCCCAGTACTTGTACCACGATGCCATCCGGTAGATCCGGTACAATATGCGCCAAATCAAAGTCATGACCGTCTCCTGTCCCGCCGCCTAAGCCGGCACGGGAATTTGCTTTACCACGGCCTCCACCACGCCGGTCGCCGTCTGCCCGCCGAACCGGGCCTGCGGTTGCAAAATGAGGCGGTGGGCAATGACCGGCACGCACAGTTCCTGAATGCGCTCGGGCGGGACAAATTCCAGGCCGTCGAACAACGCCAGCGCCTGGGCGGCTTTCATCAGCGCAATGGCCGCGCGCGGGCTGGCGCCCAGTTGCACGCCCCCGGCCGTGCGCGTGGCGCTGACCAGGTCCACGATGTACCGCTTCAACTCCTCGCTCAGCCGCACGGCTTCGATGCCGCGGCGGAGGGCCAGCACATCGGCCAGCGTGGCGCATGGCTGCAAATCCTCCAGCGGATGGTTGTGCTGCTGCGCGGTCAGGATGGCGACCTCCTCGTCGGGCTGCACATAGCCGAGGGCAAATTGCAGTGCGAAGCGGTCCATCTGCGCCTCCGGGAGCGGATACGTGCCGCGGAATTCCACCGGGTTTTGCGTGGCGATCACAAAGAAGGCGGTGGCGAGGTTGCGGCGCTCGCCGTCCACGCTCACCTGGCCTTCGCCCATCGCTTCCAGCAGGGCCGACTGCGTACGCGGCGAGGCGCGGTTGATTTCATCGGCCAGCAAAATGTCCGTGAACACCGGCCCTTCCTGGAAGGTGAAGGCCTGGTCGCGCTGGTTGTAAATAGAAACGCCGAGAATGTCCGAGGGCAGCAGGTCGGGGGTGAACTGGATGCGCTTGAACCGCGCGGCGATGGACCGCGCCAGCGCCTTGGCCAGCGTGGTTTTGCCGGTGCCGGGCGCGTCCTCCAGCAGCACATGCCCGCCGCTGGCCAGCGCCGCCAGCAACAGGCGCGTGGCCGCCGCCTGCCCCTTCATGATGCGGGCAATGTTGGCGGAAATCTTCAGGTAAACCTCGCGGGCGGTCTCGTGGGTGGGGCTGCTCATGTTCGTTATTTCAAGTTACTTTAACTCCGGCGGGAGGCAAAAGCTTTTCGGCAAATTCGGAACCACGGCGGAAAGTCAGGGCAGGGCGCGGAAGGCGCGGTACAATCGCAGGTTGAAATTGGGGGCGGCTCCATCGTCGAAAACTCCGCTGCCATTGGTCAAAACCACGTTGCCGAGGGTCGTCCAGTTGAGAAAATCCGCCGTGCCCTGGACTGTGGTGGGCGCGTTGCCGGAACCGGTGAGGAAAACTTCGGCGCGGGCCGGGGCCCACGACACCGCAGTCACCCGGGGTGCTTCGGTGCCGAGCAGTTGCAGGTCAAAGCTCATGCTGGCGGCGTTGGCCGCGGCCAGATGCACCTCCACGGCCAGGGTGTTATTCCCCTCGTGTAACAGCCGCGGATCCACCGCGTAACTGTGCCACGTATCCCGCAACGCATCCGGCATGGGGGTGGCGGGCGTGGTAGCCGTGGCGTCGTCCGCCAGGTTGACTCCTGCGACCAGCGTACCGTTGAGGTACACGTTCGCGCCGTCGTCCACCACGAGCTTCAGCGTCAGCGCTGCCAACTGGCCGGCGTTGGTCACCGCAAACGTTTTGCGGAAATAGGTGGTGATGGGTTTGGCGGCGGGATTGGCGCCGAAACTCGCCAGGGTGGATTCATCACCGTCGCCATAACCAATCTGCGCCAGGCCGTTCTTCCACAAACTGTCATCAAATTCGGGGGCCTGCCAGGCCGTACCCTGATCCAAGCCAGTGTCGAGAAATTTCCAACTGGCGGCCATGGGTAAGAGCACTCGTGGCGGCGTAGGCCCGTCGTGGCTGGTCCGGGCAAAGTAACGCAACGGTTGCGTATCCGAGCTGTCGCTCAGGGTGAAATACCCGCCACCATAGCTGTCGAACCCGATGGCTTCGCCGTTGGGTTCGCCGTTGCCGGTGCCCACCACGGGGATGCTGTTGGAAACGCCCAGCAACGCATCGCCGACGGTCTGGCCGTTGGTGCGTGGCCACAGTCCGGCGAAGTCT
Source organism: Dongiaceae bacterium (assembly GCA_035492855.1). Lineage (GTDB taxonomy): Bacteria > Verrucomicrobiota > Verrucomicrobiia > Limisphaerales > JAFMIX01 > JAFMIX01. The sequence goes on from DATJIU010000266.1 coordinate 8,563, forward strand.
TCCTGCCGGACCACAATTTCATTGCCCAGCGGCGAGATGTCCGCCCCTGAAGGCACGTCAAAATTCAACTTGTGCAAATACGTCAGTGTGATGTTGGTGCTGCTGTCCAGCCACGCCTTGGGCGCGGTGTAAATGCGACTGGTGGAAGCCTTGGAGAGAATAAACAGGTCGCCGGTGACCGGGTCCACGAACGCCGCCTCGGCGTTGCGCGCGCCGTCCGGATACGTGAGTGTGATGGTGCGGACGCCTTTCAGGGCGTGGTTGACCACGGGGCTGCCGGCCTGCCACGCATAAACCGCCGGCTCGGGAATCTGGTAAACGGCAATGTTGGCGCGGACGGAAGTGTTGTCCCCAATGTCCATTACGTACATATAGGAAACATTGGTTACGGGACCGGGACCCATGCCGATGTCCTCGTTGTCCACATTGTCCGGCAACGCGTAAGTGCCGAGCGACTGGCCTTGTGCGTCCAAGGCATATACCACCGGCGCATTGCCTGCGTCGTTGTGAACCCAGAGCACGCCAGGATTGTTGCGGCTGGCGGCCACGCCGGAAACCTCGGTCAAATTGGGGACATTAACGGTGCCATTTGTTACCGGCCCGGCGAAAGTGGGCGCGGCGAAAACCCGCAAGGGCAGTCCCAGCAGCAAAAGCAGAAAAGCCAGATCGCTGGCGAAGCTCCCTTTATGGTACGACCCAAACATGCGGCAGGAGTTTCGCCCGGCCCGGCCAAAAAGCAAGGCGGAGCGGCTCCAAATCGCCGGAATGGCTCCCTGCAAGCGGGAACTGTCCTCATAACTGCGACAGCATCGGGCCGGAAGCATTCCACTTTCGAGAAAAGCTTGCCTTGTTTCATGAGTTAGCCATCCTCACTGGCACTCACGCGCCCCTAAATGTCATGGATAACAATCCTTCTTCTGCTCCGGGCAAGGTGCCCGAATTAATCAGGTGGGATGACGAACGCATGACCACCGGCATCGCCGAGATTGACGCGCAGCACCGGGAGTTGATCGCCAAGATCAATGAACTGTACCGGGTGCATCAAATCGGGGCCACGGCGGACGACATCCGGCACATTCTCAAATTCCTCGGGGAATTTGTGAAACAGCATTTCCAGTTTGAGGAGGGCCTCATGGAAGCGCGCAAGTGCCCGATGCGGCAGACCAATTGCTCCGCGCACGCCCGATTCTTGCAGGAGTACCAGGAGCTGGTATCCGTGTTCTCCCTCGAGCAGGATGTGGATGAGACGGCCAGCGAAATCGAAAGGATGGCCGCCCGCTGGCTGGCCACGCATATTTGCCGGGTGGACATCGGCCTGCGCGAACCGCCCCAGGAGTAGCCTGCGCTCCGTCGTCGCTCCACCATTTGAAAATGAGAAATAAAAACGGGGCGGGAATTGCTTCCCGCCCCGCTCATGATTTTGGGGATGCGAACGGCTCTGGGGCCGTCCGTCAGGACCTTAGTAGCCGCCCATGCCACCCATGCCGCCCATGTCGCCGCCGCCGTGACCGCCACCCATGGGTGCCGGTTTATCCTTCTCCGGCGCGTCGGTGATGAGGCATTCGGTGGTGAGCAACAGACCGGCGATGGACGCCGCGTTCTGCAGGGCGCTGCGGGTGACCTTCTTGGGGTCCACCACGCCGGCTTTCACGAGGTCTTCGTATTCGCCGGTGGCGGCGTTGAAGCCTTCATTGCCCTTGCGCTTCTTGACTTCCTGGACCACCACGCTGCCTTCAAACCCGCCGTTGAGGGCGAGGTGCTTGGTGGGATATTCGACGGCGCGCTTGACGATCTCGACGCCGATCTGTTCGTCTTCGTTGGCGCCCTTGACGGCGTCAATGGCGGAGATGCAGCGGATGAGCGCCACGCCACCGCCAGGAACGATGCCTTCTTCGACGGCCGCCCGGGTGGCGTGCAAGGCGTCTTCGACGCGCTTCTTCTTTTCCTTCATTTCGCTCTCGGTGGCGGCCCCGACGTTGATGACGGCCACACCGCCGGCGAGCTTGGCCAGGCGTTCCTGAAGCTTCTCGCGGTCGTAATCGGAGGTGGTTTCGTCAATCTGGCGGCGAATCTGGCCCACGCGGCCCTGGATGTCGGACGCCTTGCCGTAGCCTTCCACGATGGTGGTGTTTTCCTTGTCCACCACGATGCTCTTGGCGCGGCCGAGGTCGCTCAGCTCAATGCTCTCGAGCTTGATGCCGAGGTCTTCGCTGATGAACTTGCCACCGGTGAGGATGGCGATGTCTTCCATCATGGCTTTGCGGCGGTCGCCGAAGCCGGGGGCCTTGACGGCGCAGACGTTGATGGTGCCGCGGAGGCGGTTCACCACGAGGGTGGCGAGGGCTTCGCCTTCCACTTCCTCGGCGATGATGAGGAGCGGCTTGCCGAGCTTGGCGACCTTCTCGAGCACGGGCAGGAGTTCCTTGAGGCTGCTGATTTTCTTCTCGAAGTTCAGCACGTAGGCGTCTTCCAGCTTGCATTCCATGGTGTCGGCGCTGGTGACGAAGTAGGGCGAGAGATAGCCCTTGTCGAATTGCATGCCTTCGACCACGTCGAGCGTGGTTTCAATGGACTTGGCCTCTTCGACGGTGATGGTGCCGTCCTTGCCGACCTTATCCATGGCGTCGGCGATGATTTCGCCGATGGTGGTGTCCCAGTTGGCGGAAACGGTGGCCACCTGCTTGATTTCTTCCTTGTCCTTGACCTTCTTGGCGATCTTGGCGAGCTGTTCCACGGCGGCTTCCACGGCCTTGTTGATGCCGCGCTGGATGCCGATGGGGTTGGCGCCGCTGGTCACGTACTTGAGGCCTTCGCGATAGATGGCCTCGGCGAGCACGGTGGCGGTGGTGGTGCCGTCGCCGGCATTGTCGCTGGTCTTGCTGGCGACTTCGCGCACCATCTGGGCGCCCATGTTTTCATAAGGATCTTCCAGCTCGATTTCCTTGGCGACGGACACACCGTCCTTGGTGACGGTGGGGGAGCCAAATTTTTTGTCGAGCACCACGTTGCGGCCCTTGGGCCCGAGGGTGGCGGTGACGGCCTTGGAGAGCTTGGTCACGCCGCGCAGGAGCGCCTGGCGGGCGGCTTCATCGAACAGTAATTGTTTTGCTGCCATAATATTCTTTGGTTCTGGTCTTGGTTGTCTTGGTTAAATCCGGTTATTCGAGCACCGCGAGGATGTCGTCCGAGCTGAGGATTTTGTATTCCTTGCCGTCGAGCTTGATTTCCGTGCCGCCGTATTTGCTGACCAGCACGCGGTCGCCCTTTTTCACTTCAAAGGGAACTTTCTTGCCGCTGTCATCGGTCTTGCCCGTGCCGAGCGCGACGACGATGCCTTCCTGCGGTTTTTCCTTGGCGGTTTCGGGGATGATGATGCCGCCTTTTTTGACTTCTTTCTCTTCGACGGGCTCCACGAGGATCCGGTCGCCGAGAGGTTTGAGGTTCAGTGCCATACTATGTTTTTCTGTTTGGTTGTTGTTATTGCTTCGAATCAACTCCCAGCCGCCCGAGCGGAGGGATAAAATTTTCAGTTCCGGACCGCTAGCATATCCCAAAGGGATGACCGGGAATAGCCCGGTGTTTCACCACTGGGCTGCGCCCCCAAAGAAACCAAGTCCCGGGAGGGACAGTGCGCAACCTGCCACAAAAAAGCCGGCAGGCAGCGCGCCCAAGAGGCGCGCCGCTCCTGCCGGTTCAGGTTGGTAGATGCGGGTTTCACGTAATCCAAAGCTTAACGGGAAGTTTGGATCGGGTTACTTCTTGTCGTCCACGACTTCGGCGTCAATGATGGGACCTTCGTCCTTGCCGTCCTTCTTTTCCTCGGCCTTGGGTTCAGCCCCCGGCGGCGGCGTGCCGGCCGCCCCGCCCTTATTGGCCTGCGCCGATGCGGCGGCAGCCTTGTAAAGTTCCTGGCTCACGGCCTGCCAGGTCTCGTTCAGTTTCTCGCTGGCGGACTTGATGGCGGCGCTGTCGCTGCCCTTGAGGGCGTCCTTCACAGCCGCCACGGCGTCTTCGATCTTCTTCTTGTCGCCGGCGGCGATTTTGTCCGCGCTGTCCTTGAGCAGTTTCTCGGTACGATAGACGGAGTTGTCGGCCTCATTGCGCACTTCCACTTCTTCCTTGCGCGCCTTGTCTTCCTCGGCGTGGGCCTCCGCGTCCTTGCGCATCTTCTCCACTTCGTCCTTGGAGAGGCCGCTGCTGGCGGTGATGGTGATTTTCTGTTCCTTGCCGGTGCCGAGGTCCTTGGCGCCGACGTGCAGGATGCCGTTGGCGTCAATGTCGAAGGTCACTTCGATCTGCGGCACGCCGCGCGGGGCGGGCGGGATGTCGGTGAGCTGGAACTTGCCGATGGTCTTGTTGTCGCGCGCAAACTGGCGTTCGCCCTGGAGGACGTGGATTTCCACGCCGGGCTGGTTGTCGCTGGCGGTCGAGAAAATTTCCGCCTTGCGGGACGGAATGGTGGTGTTGCGCTCAATGAGCTTGGTGAACACGCCACCGAGCGTCTCGATGCCGAGCGACAGCGGGGTGACGTCGAGCAGGAGCACGTCCTTGACCTCGCCCTTGAGCACGCCGCCCTGGATGCCGGCGCCAATGGCGACGACTTCGTCCGGGTTCACGCCCTGGTGCGGGGGTTTGTTGACGAGTTTGTGCGCGGTTTCCACCACGCGGGGCATGCGGGTCATGCCGCCGACGAGCACGAGTTCGTCAATCTTGTCCGCGCTGATATCGGCGTCCTTCAAGCAGGCCTGGGTGGGCTTGATGGTGCGTTCAAACAAACTGTCGGTGAGCTGTTCCAGTTTGGCGCGGGTGAGCGTCTTCTGGATGTGCTTGGGCCCGCTGGCATCGGCCGTAATGAACGGCAAGTTGATGTCGTAGGTAGTGGAGCTGGAAAGGGCGATCTTGGCCTTTTCGGCCTCTTCCTTGATGCGCTGGAGGGCATCGGGCTGCTTGCGCAGGTCCATGCCGTTGTCCTTCTTGAATTCGTCGAGAATCCAGTCCATGAGCGTGTTGTCCCAGTCGTCGCCGCCCAGGTGGGTGTCGCCGTTGGTGGCCTTGACTTCGAACACGCCGTCGCCGATTTCCAGCACGGAGATGTCGAACGTGCCGCCGCCGAGGTCGTACACGGCAATCTTCTCGTCCTTCTTCTTGTCGAGCCCGTAAGCGAGCGAGGCCGCGGTGGGCTCGTTGATGATGCGCAGCACTTCCAAACCGGCAATGCGGCCGGCGTCCTTGGTGGCCTGGCGCTGGGAGTCATTGAAGTAGGCCGGGACGGTAATGACGGCCTGGGTGATGGTTTCGCCCAGCCGGGTTTCGGCATCGGCCTTGAGCTTGGAGAGAATCATCGCCGAAATTTCGGGCGGGGAGAACTGCTTGGTCTTGCCCTCCACTTCCACTTCCACGGCGCAGTCGCCGTTGGCCGCCTTGACGACCTTGTAGGGCATGCGTTTGATCTCTTCCTGGACCTCGTCGAACTTGCGACCCATGAAACGCTTGATGGAGTAAATGGTGTTGCGGGAGTTGGTGACGGCCTGACGCTTGGCGGCGTCGCCCACAAGGCGTTCACCATTCTTGCTGAAGGCGACCACCGACGGCGTAGTACGCTTGCCCTCGGAGTTCTCCAGAACCAACGGCTCGCCGCCGTCCATGACGGCCATGCAGGAGTTCGTCGTCCCCAAATCGATGCCTAGTACTTTTGCCATAAATTCTTAAAATTGTTAGTTAACCGCTGGTTGATACTCTGCAAAAGTGATGCCGTCCGGCTGAAATATCGTATAACAATCTGATTTAATGGATGATATGTATAAATAGGTCACCCGGAGCGGCATTTTAAAAGCGGGTCATTAGCGCCACGGTGTCACACTTAAAACGGGTGTGGCACAGTTGGGGTGGCGCAGTTAGGGAAAATTTAAAATGGGAAGCACGCCCGCCTTCGGGCGTTGCTGGTCGCGCCCTCGCGGCCAGCAGTTGCGCGTCATTTCGAGATCGGCACATTGAGCCCTCACACGCCTCCGGGTTTTCCGCGAGGGGGCGGAAAACAGCGCCCGAGGGCGGGCGCGCTCCCCGAGCGAGCAACGGGCGTTATGGCGGCCGGGAGGTAAGCGGAAGCAAAGCCTATGCTTCGGGCGCGGTGTGGTTTCAGCGGATTA
>DATJIU010000267.1:0-8504 GCA_035492855.1 Dongiaceae bacterium
AATTGAGCAAACTCATAAAGCACGCCTCTGTTTCCCCGGGGAAACCCACGATAAATGTCGTGCGCAATGCGATGCCATGTACGCCCGCGCGGATGCGCTGGAGCATGTCCACGATGTATTGCTGCGAGGTTTCGCGGCGCATCCGCTGGAGCATGTTTTCATGGATGTGCTGGAGCGGAATGTCCACGTAGCGCGCCACTTTGGGACACGCGGCGATGGTCGAGATGAGTTCATCGGTCCAATGCGCGGGGTGCGTGTAGAGCAGGCGGATCCAGAAATCGCCGGGCAGGGAGTTAAGTTCGCGGAGCAGCGTGCTCAGCGTGGTGGCATCGGCGGGCAGGGCCTTGCTGGCGGCGGAAAATTTCTCGGGCGATGAAATGGCGCGGCTGTGGTTGGCGCGCAGGTCGAGGCCGTAATAGGTGGAGTCCTGTGAGATGAGGTTGATTTCCTTCACGCCCTCGGCCACGAGGGCCTGGACCTCGCGGACGATGTCATCCTGCTGCCGGCTGCGATGCGAGCCGCGCATCCGCGGGATGATGCAGAAGGTGCAGGGATGGTTGCAGCCCTCGGCGATTTTGACGTAGGCAAAATGTTTGGGGGTGAGCCGGAACCGCGGCGTCGCATAATCCGGAATGTAAACCGGGCGCGCGGTGACGTCCAAGAGTGGTGCGGTCGGGGCCGCTGGTGCAACCACGGTTTTGGTTTTGCCGAATTTATCAGTGCCGCGCAGGGCCTCATTTTTTTCGTGGGCATCCGCGGGCCGGTTTTTTTCCAGCTCGGCAAAGCGCGCGGTAATTTTGGATTTTTTGGATTTGGCACCGGCAGAGCCGGGTTTTGGTCCCGCCGCGATTTTCTCCGCGCGGCTGGCCATGGCCTGGGTGACAATGCTGCCGACCTGCGCCACCTGGTCAATGCCCATGAAGGCATCCACCTCGGGCATGAGCTTGGGGAGTTCGGTACGGAAACGCTGGGACAGGCAGCCGGACACGATGACCGCCTGGCCGCGCTGGGCGGCGTCGCGCAGCGCCACGGATTCCAGGATGGTATCCACGCTCTCCTCCTGCGCGGAGTCAATAAACGAGCAGGTGTTGACGATCACAGCGTCGGCATTGGCGGCGTCGTTGGTGATTTCGACGCCGGACTGGAGCAGCGAGCCGAGCATGATTTCGGCATCCACAAGATTCTTGGCGCAGCCGAGGGAAATCATGCCCACGCGCACCGGACGGTCCTTGGCAGTTGTTTTTTTCAAGCGCGCAGAGGGTAAGCGGCGGAAGGGTTGCGGGCAAACCGGAATTGCTCCGGGTCATGGAGGTCGGTGCGGAGTCGTGAATTGCGGTGGCGGAGCGCAACGCCCCGCCGTTTTGGAGTCATAATCAAAAAGCGCACGCCCGGGTGCGGGCGCGCGCTCGAGAGTAAACCGGTGAGGGCCGGGGAAATTACTTCTTCTCCTCGGCGGTGGGGGCCGGCGCGGGCGTCAGCTTCTTCTTGGCGCCCTCGGGCAGTTCCACCTTGGTGGTGCCCACATCGCTGATTTCCGTGGTGGTGGTGCGGTCCACTTCGCGTTCGTTGCCATTGAAGTCCATTTTGCCGCTGACATGGTATTCATACTTGGTGAGGGCGCCATCCTTGATCCAGAATTTCACCGAGCCTTTGGCATCACTGATTTCGGGGCCATTGCCATTGCGCCGGCCGCGAAAGGTCAGCAGCGCCTTGGCCCCCTCCTGCGTCAGGTCGCCGGAAAGGACGTCGCCCTCGGTTTTGAGTTCGGCCGCAGCGTCCACGAGGGTTTGGGCTTCCGTGGCGGGGACTTTGAAGTTTTGCACCATGGCGCCGATGAACCGGCGCGGGCTGTCCGAGTCTATTTCCGAGACGAGCTGCCAGGCGCCGTCCTCATCGGTAACGGCGGCTTTGTCTCCCTTGAAGACGGCTTCCACGGAGTTGTCGCGGAAGCTCATTTTCAAATACGTGTAACCGTCCTTTTCGGTCTTGCCTTCGGTCGGACCGGGACGAAACCGGCTGCCTTCGGGAACGGTGACCGTGGTCTTCCAACTGTAACTGGTTTGATCCGCCAGCTTTTTGGTGGCGGCAGTGACATCGTCCTTGGGGCTGGCATCGGCCGCAAGGAGCGGACCGGCCAGCAGGGTGAGCGAGAGAATAAGAACTTGTTTTTTCATAGGGGCACGGATTGAGGTTTGGTTCTGCCGCGCAAGGCGGGAATGTGGTGACCGGATCAGCATAGGGCGACATGCGTTTTCTGCAAGCTTGGAAAAATGGCGGCGGGCCGGCTTCCGGGTGCTTTGCTCCGGGCAAACCGTCGCCAAAACCTTAAACGAAGCCAAACGAACCCAAATTGGTGACTGGCAAAAAATAAATGTAAAATGCTTTTTATAAGTATAATATGAATATTTTTTAACTCAAAAAATTTGGGTTCGTTTGGTAATTTTGCTTTTTGACGCGAGGTAGCTTCAAGGGGGTTCATGCAGACCATACCCTGCGCCGCGGTGGCCGGGATGCTGTCGCGCCACGCCGGCACGCAGGTCCTAGATACGAGATTCCGGCCCCGAACCGCATCGGGCTTCTGTCCGGCCCCGGGGCCGGGGTCACTGGTTGCGTGGTGGCGCATACCGACGGAGAGTATGCCACAAACTGCGGCGCAGTGGGGAAGAAAAATGGGCCGGATCGAAAATTGTTTTAAACAATTGGTGGATTGATTTCGGATGGCCTGGCTGCCCAAAGCTCAAGCGGCAACGCTCTTAGATCCCGGCCTTGAAGTCCGCCAGTTGTTTGCGGAGGAATTCGACGAAGCTGGCCGGCGCGTGGGAATCTTTCTCGGCGGCGGTCACGGCCGCTTCCTGATATTTGATGGCATCCGCGCGATCGTGGAGATGCAACCGTACCTGTGCTTTCATGGCCAGGAACAGGTATTCCCGGTCTTCTTTTTTGAGCGCGGTATCAATGAGCTTTTGGCCGAATTCATAGGCGGCAGGCGACAGGTCATCTTTCGCGGCAAAAATGGAGGCGATCATCTGGTACTTGCCGATGTCGTGCTGATATTTCTCCAGAATCTCGTTGGCTTGGGCCATCGCGGCGGGCACATCGGTGTGAAACAATGCCATCAGCCGGTCATACTCAAATGCCGGGGCCTGTTCGGGCTTGGCGGCGATCATCTGGTCAATCAGTTCCAAAGCGTGCTGATAGTTGTTGGCCGCGAAAGCTTCCTTCAGGGCATGATCCGGGGCCAGCTTCTGGTCGCGCTCCCGGCGGGCGGCGGCCCCATCAAATTTGTCCGCGAGCACCTGATCCAGCACGCCATCCAGTTCGAGCGGATAACCAATCCACGCAATGTGGCCGTCCTTGCCGATGATGAAAGAGACGGGGATGCCGCCTTCGCCCGCGGCCTTTACCCAGCCATTGGCAATGTCCCCCTGGGGCACATCCACCGCCACATTGTAATCCATCTTGTCGCCTTCCGACTGGACGAACTGCGCCACCTTGGCGAGATAGTTGGTATTTTTGGGATCGGGATTTTCCCAGATGCTCACCCCGATGACGGCCGCCCGGCCCTTGAATTTATGGGCGACCTCGGTGAGGTGGGGGATGTTGGCCTTGCACGGCGTGCACCAGGTGGCCCAAAATTCCACCACATACACGTGGTTGCTCTCAAACCGGTCAATGGCATCGCCCTTGAGCCACTGGGCGGGGTGCAGTTCCGGGGCGGGGTCACCGATGTTCAGATAACCGGCAACCGCGGAGCTGCCCAACGCGAGCAGGCAACCCAGGCTGGCGACCTGTCGGGCCAGCAAACAGCCGGAGAAAAAGCGGTTCTTCATATATGGCGGGGACTGTAGCACAGGTAGGCGCGGCTCGCGAATTGTTTTGGCACGGAGTTGATTGACGCCGTGCGCGTACCCGCGGGAGGACCGCGGTGTTTTTTCAGGATTTTTACAATACGGCTTGAACCTGCCGCGTTTGCCGGTAGTTTCCCCGCGTATGAAATGGAAAGCCGTATGGCTGTTCGTGCTGGCCGGATCGCTGACGGCCTGCCGGCATTGCGCTCCGGACCATGCTATGAACCCCGATTTTCTGTCTGAATTTCAACACCGCGCCGCCCGCTTCAACTCCGTCATCGCGCTGCCCCATTTCGAGACCACCCCCGCCGACATCGCCGCCACCGTCCGCGATACCATCGCCGCGGGTAACGCCACGCTGGACCGGATCGGCGCGCTGGCGCCGGCGGCAGCCAACTTCACCAACACGCTGCGGGCGCTGGATGATCTGACGTTTCACATCAACCTCGCGGCGAACCGCATCGGGTTGATCAAGGAAACCAGCCCGGATGCCGCGCTGCGCGAGGCGGCCACCGACGCCATCAAGGAATTGTCGGAATGGTCCGTGGGGCTGGATTACCGCGAGGATGTGTATCGCGCCGTCAAGGCGTATGCCGACACCCGGCCCGCGCTCACCGGCGAGGACGCCAAGCTGCTCGCGGACACCATGCGCGATTACCGGCGTGCCGGGCTGGACCTGCCCAAGGCGGACCGCGATCAGGTGGAGCAGATGCGCAAAGACCTTTCACAGCTCACCACCGATTTTGATACGAACATCAACGAGGCCGAGAAAGCCGTTAAATTCACCGGCGCCCAACTGGATGGCCTCCCGCAGGATTTTCTGGACCAGGTGAAGACCGGGCCGGATGAATACACGGTAATGGCCAACATCACCTGGCAGTACCTCGCCGTGGAGGACAACGCCAGCAGTGAAGCCACCCGCCGCCAGTTATATATGGAGCAGAGCAACCTGGCGCGCGAGGCCAACGTGCCGTTGTTGCAAAAAATTTTGGTGTTGCGCGACAACATTGCCCACAAGCTGGGCTATGCCACCTGGGCTGATTACCAGACCGAGGTGAAGATGGTAAAGAACGCGCACACGGCCATCGATTTCCTGCAAAATCTCAAGACCGGCTTGCAGCCGAAATTCGACCAGGAGCTCGCCGAGTACCGCGCCCTCAAGGTCAAGCAGACCGGCGACCCCGCCGCGCAAATCAATATCTGGGACTGGCGCTACTTTGCCAACCAGCTCAAGAAGGAAAAATACAACGTGGATGCCGAACAGTTGCGTGTGTATTTTCCCTACCAGCGCACCCTGGACGGCATGTTCGCCATCTACCAGCGCATCTTCGGCCTGAAGTTCGACCGCGTGACGCCGCCCTACAAATGGGTGGATGATTTGCAGCTCTACGCCGTTTCCGACGCGAAAACCGGCGAGCCGCTGGGGCTGTTCTACCTGGACATGTTTCCGCGCGAAGGCAAATATCATCACTTCGCCCAGTTCGGCATCATTGACGGCAAGCTGCTGCCCGACGGCAAATACCAGCGGCCCACCGTGGCGCTGATCTGCAATTTCCCGTCGCCCGGCAAGGACAAGCCTTCGCTCATGTTGCACAGCGATGTGGAGACGCTGTTTCACGAATTTGGCCACGCCATGCACTCCATTCTTACGCGCGCCAAATACGAACGCTTCTCCGGCACCAGCGTGCCGGGCGATTTCGTGGAGGCGCCATCGCAGATGCTGGAAAACTGGGTGTGGGACAAGAAGGTGCTGGACAGCTTTGCCGCCGACTACCGCGATCCCAGCAAGAAAATTCCCGAGGCCATCCTGTCGCAATTGCGCGCGGCCAAGCTGGCCACCGAGGGCACCCGCTACCGGCGGCAACTCTCTTTCGGGCTGCTGGACCTGACCCTGCATACGCAGATTCATGCGGACAACGCGGCCGAAACGGTGCCGTTGTCCAACCAGGTGCTGAGCGACGTGTTTCTGCCCGTGCCCACCAACACCGCGTTTGTGGCGTATTTCGGCCACCTGATGGGTTATGACGCCGGATATTACGGTTATGCCTGGGCGGACGCCATTGCCGACGACATGGCCACTGTCTTCAAGAACGCGCCGGACGGGTTTTTTGACCGGGGCGCCGGAATGCGGCTGCGGCACGAGATTTACGAACCGGGCGATTCCCGCGATGTAAATGTCTCCATCGAAAAATTCCTCGGCCGGCCGCGGTCGCTGGAACCGTTCTTCAAAAAAATCGGCATTGAAAAATAATCCATCCCATGGCTGCTGAAACCACCTCCGCCGCGAGCCGCTGGCCGCAACAGATCAAATACATTGTCGGCAACGAGGCGTGCGAACGTTTCAGCTACTATGGGATGCGCAGCATCCTGGCCGGGTACATCACCGGTGCGGTGATGCGGGGCGGGTTGGGCCAGACGGCCGACTATTCCACGGAAACGATTCACCTGTTTGTAGCGGTGAATTATTTTATGCCCCTCTTTGGGGCGTGGCTTTCGGACAAAGTCATTGGGCGGTACCATACCATCCTCTGGGTGTCGCTGTTCTATTGTGCGGGTCACGGGGTACTGGCCTGCAGTGATCTGGCGCACGATGTGACCGGCAAAATGTGGTGTTTGTTTTTCGGGCTCATGCTCATTGCGTTTGGCTCGGGTGGTATCAAACCTTGTGTCTCGGCGTTCATGGGCGACCAGTTCAAGCCGGAGCAATCGCATCTGCTGCAAAAGGCCTACGGCGCCTTTTATTGGAGTATCAACTTGGGCTCATTTTTCTCCTTTCTGGCAATCCCTTGGATACAGGAACACCATGGCTACAGTTGGGCATTCGGGGTGCCCGGGATTTTGATGGCGGTGGCTACGTTGGTTTTCTGGCTGGGGACCAAGCATTACGTGCGAGTGCCTCCGACGCGGCAGACCAAATCTGCGGGATTTATCCCCGTTTTTTTTACGGCTTTGCGCGGACAGCCGTGCTTGGCGTTGGGACCGGTATTAAACCTCCTCGCCACATTGGGACTGCCACTGTTTGTTATCATCGCCCTGACCTTCATTACCTTTCAGCATGAAATCACTCCGGCAATCAAGGCCGTGGGGTGGGTGGCCATAGGGAGTGTTGCGCTCTGGTATGCGCTGGTTTTGGTGATCAGTCTGATGAAACGGTTTGATCCCGGTGATAAATTTTGGGCTGCAGCGAGGCCGCGTTATACCGAGGCCGAAATTGCTGCCGCCCGCTCTGTGAGCCCGATTTTATTTGTCTTCGCCCTGATCCCGGTATTTTGGTCGTTGTTTGACCAGACCAATTCCACCTGGGTGTTGCAGGGAGGAAAAATGTTGCCATTGGTTATCGGTGGGAAATATCTGCTCGGACTGCTGATTGTACTGGCTGGAGGTCTATTGGTGCTTGCCATCAGGGCGGGCGATTTTCTCATGCGATCCGTGGCCACAGTCCTTACCGGTTTGGGTGCTGTGGGGGGGATGATCGCGGTCTTTATGGCCTTGACGCAGCACCATGGAACAGAAGGTAACGAGCTACAGCAAGCGGCAGTCGTGTTTGTGGTGTCCGTGGTTTTGCTCGCGCTCAACCTTAAATGTGGTGACCGGACGGTGCGTTTTTTGTTGGGTGGGGTGAGCCTTTTTTTTCTCGGATGGTTCGCCGTGGTGTATCAAAGCATTTTGACATGGACGTATCGGGTAGGTGCGGATGAAATGCAGGCGGCCAACGCGGGCATTGTGATGATTCTTGTGCCCCTGTTTACTTTGTTGATTTATCCCCGGTTGGGCAGATTGGCTTCGCCGCTGCACCGCATGAGCTATGGCATGTTCATCGCAGCGTTGTCCTACGTAATTGTCGCCCTGTTACAGCAGCGTATTGATGCCGGCGCGCAATTGTCTATCGGTTGGCAATTGTTGCCCTACACCGTACTGACCACCGCGGAAGTGCTGGTGTCCACAACCGGGTTGGAATTTGCGTTCCGCGAGGCCGCGCCCGAAATGAAGAGCCTCATTATGAGTTTTTGGTTGCTCACGACGACCGTGGGCGACCTGTTCGTGGTGGGCATAACGAAATTATTTTCGGATAAGGTCAATCATGCGGCGTCAGTTACTTCGGGGCGTTTCATGCTCTATGCAGGCCTGGTATTTGTCGTGGCAATTCTTTTCAGTGTTGTGGCCCGAGATTACCGCTACCGCGATCGCGCAGCCGCTGAAGGGAAATAAGGTCGCGGCGGCGCCAGCCCATTCAGCCCCGCACTTTTGCCGGTGGAAACGGTCAGTGCAATAGGCCGCGCACGGACTGCCAGAACTGTTCCAACATGGCCGGCCCGTTGTCCCAGAAGATCAGCAGCACGCCCATCAGGGAGCCGCCGGCAATGATGCCCGAGGCCACGGGGAAGGTGAATTCCTCGGCGTTCTTGGGCGACTTCTTTTGCAGCAGTGCTGCCGCCACCGCCCCCAGCAAAAACAGCAGGCTGTAATACCATTGGAACACCCACGCGAGGCCGAAGGCGGCGGCCGAGGGGAGATATTTTTGTTGTTTGGGGAAAAGCACCGGCAGCAGAGCAAAGATGATGCCCAAAATGCCCCCGCCAATGATGGACCATATCTTGACCCGGTTCAGCGCTTCGAGTCCATGGCTCAGGGCTTGCGCCACAGCGGCCCAGGTTT
>DATJIU010000268.1:0-4361 GCA_035492855.1 Dongiaceae bacterium
CACGCGGCGCAGAGCAGGATCACAGCCGCTACGCCCAGCCAGCCGAGGCCGGAGAACTTGTAGAGGGCGGTGGTGGCGAGCCCCGTTTTGACCGCTTCGGGTTGCGCCTTGAAAACGAGGAAGGCCAGGACGGTTTGCGCCACAATCATTAGCAAGGCCAACCGTCCGCCAGTGGCGGCCAGATACGTGCGTACCCGGGCTTCAATCTGCTTGCGGCTCGCCAGCCATACCATCCACAACCCCGTGGCGGTGAGCCCGCCCGCCAGCATGAACAGCCAGCGCGGCGTGATGGTGGGATCATCCATTGGTAACGCGGTGCCGAGACCGGACTTGGCATACATGTCGCGCCAAACACCGGGCCGCAGCATGAGCGTCATGTTTGAGGTATAGATGCGGGCAATGACTTCCGCCAGAATCCAGGCGGCCAACCCATAAGGCCAGGCGACCTTGCCCCGTTCGGCACCCGCGGAAAACCGGTACAGCAGCCAATAACAAATCGTCAGCAGCACAATGACCGAGATCCACCAGAACCCGATGAGCACGCTGCTGGTGTAGAGGGCCCGGCCATACAGCACCTGCGAGAACAACAACGGCGGCACGCCCAGGTTGATCACGAACGTCATCACCACCGGCAGCCGCCGGGCCAGGGAATAGGCCGCGCTCAATTGCAGCGCCGATGCCGGACTGTTCCGGTTGGCCGTGCCCCGGAAGTTCAGCCAGGCTGCCAGCACAATGCCGCCCAGGATCAGCTCCACCGCCGTGAAATGCAGCGCCAGGGTGAGGATGTGCAAAGCCTTGAACAGCCAGACGGGTGCGGGCAACGGGATGGGGTCAACTGCAGGGAACTGGTTCATGCGTTCAAGGGGGATGACGACGGACCGCGGCGCCCGGCATCGCGCCGGCAGAAATAGCTCAAAAGGCTTAAGAGTGTTAAATCACGAGCACAATTAAGATAAACTACATCAATAAAAACCATATGCAGTTGTGATTATGTAATTCACAACAATCTGAGGCAATTCTTTTTGCTAACAAATAATACAGATTACTTGTTAAGATAAGTATTAATTGTTTTTGCAGCGCGTTTGCCATCGCCCATCGCCAAAATGACCGTTGCCGCTCCGCGAACAATATCACCCCCGGCATAAACCCCGGGGATACTGGTCTCGCCCGCGGCGTCGGTCACGATATTGCCCCACTTGTTCAGCTTCAAATCCGGGCAGGTCGCGGTCAAAAGTGGGTTCGCCTTGGTGCCGATGGCCACCACCACGATGTCGCACTCCAAAACAAATTCTGAGTCCGGAATCGGCTCGGGCCGGCGGCGTCCGGAACTGTCCGGCTGGCCCAATTGCATCTTTTGGCATTTCAAACCCGTGACCCAGCGTTTGTCGTTGCCCACCACAGCCAGCGGCGCGGTAAGAAACTCGAACCGCACCCCCTCTTGCTCGGCGTGATGCACCTCCTCGGCGCGGGCGGGCAGTTCATCGTGCGTGCGGCGATAGACGATCATCGCCTCCTGCGCTCCGAGCCGCTTGGCCGTGCGGACCGCGTCCATGGCCACATTGCCGCCGCCCACCACCGCCACGCGCCGCCCCTGCAACACCGGCGTATCGGACCGCGGAAACTGGTACGCCGCCATCAGGTTGATGCGGGTGAGATACTCATTGGCCGAATAGACGCCCTTCAAATTTTCGCCCGGCACATTCATGAACACCGGCAGACCGGCACCGTTGGCAATGAATACGGCGTCGAACCGCGCGCGCAGTTCGGGCAACGTATAGGTGCGGCCAATGATGACATTGCACTCAATCTTCACGCCCGCCGCCTGGAGCCGTTCCACCTCCTGCTCCACAATCTTCTTCGGCAGCCGAAACTCGGGAATGCCATACACCAGCACGCCGCCGGCCTTGTGCAACGCCTCGTAAATCGTCACGTCATGCCCCCGCCGCGCCAGTTCGCCGGCGGCGGTCAATCCCGCCGGGCCCGCGCCCACCACCGCCACGCGTTTGCCCGTGGGTTCGGGCCGGACCACCGGCAACTGGTCGGCATGCTCCCGCGCCCAGTCCGCCACATACCGTTCCAGATAACCAATGCCCACAGGCAACCCCTTGGCCGCGCGCACGCATTCGGCTTCGCACTGGGTTTCCTGCGGACACACCCGGCCCGTAACCGCCGGCAGCGCGTTGTCGCACATCAAACTTTGCGCGGCGGCGGCCAGGTTGCCCTGGGTCAGCAGGTCCAGAAATTTGGGGATGTTCACGCCCACGGGACAGCCCTTCATGCACCGCGGGTCCTTGCATTGCAGACAGCGATCCGCCTCCAGCAACGCCAGGCGCTCGGTGAAGCCCAGGTTCACCTCGGTAAAATTGGTGGCGCGCACCTGCGCCTCCTGTTCGGGCATTTGCTGCCGTGCAATCTGCAACCGTTGTTTGGTGGAAATTTTTTCAGCCATGGCAGGTCAGAGTTTCCGGGCGGCGGCTTCCATGCGGCAATGGGCGGGATCACACGCCAGCGCCCGTTGTTCAAATTCGCGGTAGGTGGCCAGCCGGTCTTGCAATTCATCAAAATCCACCTGGTGGCCGTCAAATTCCGGTCCGTCCACGCAGGCGAACTTCATCTCCGTGCCCAACGAGACCCGGCAGCCGCCGCACATGCCCGTGCCGTCAATCATCACCGGGTTCAGCGACACGATGGTGCGCACGCCGAAGGGCCGGGTGAGATTGGCCACCGCGCGCATCATCGGCACCGGACCGACGGCGTAAACAATCTGCACGTTGCCGGCGGTGAGAATTTCCTTGGCGGCGTCGGTCACGAAACCCTTGCGCCCGTAACTGCCGTCGTCGGTGCAGACCACCACCGCCCCCAACTGTTGCAACTCCTTTTCAAAAATTACCCATTCGCGGGAACGCCCGCCGATGATGCTCGTCACGCGCACGCCCCGGTCATGCAATCCCTGGGCAATGGGATGCACCACCGCCGTGCCCACGCCGCCGCCGATGCACAGCGCGTTACCGGCATCAATCATCTCCGTGGGATGCCCCAGCGGACCGGCCACGTCGCGGATGACCTCCCCGGGTTGCAGCGCCACCAGTTCCTGGGTGCTCTTGCCCACCGCCTGGATGACCAGTGCGATGGAGCCGACGACCGGATCCGCATCCGCGATGGTCAGCGGAATGCGCTCGGAGTTCTCCGCCAGATGGACGATGACGAACTGCCCCGGGCGCCGAATTTGGGCAATGCGCGGCGCCAAAACGTCCAACCGGGTGACGTTCGGGCTCAACTGTTGTTTGGCCAGAATGGTGTGCATCCTTGAGTTTAAAAATCGTCCGTTTGGCCGTCCCCCGCTGACCTGTATTTGGCAATCGCTTATCCTCTTTTGCCAGCACCCCAAAAAATTTTTGCCGGGTCCGCCGCCCGCCGCAGCCGGGAATGAAGTTTTGACACCCTCCGCAATTCACGATTACTTAAGAGAAAAAATCATCTTCCTTATGAGCCGCGAAGCTGTGCCCATGAACGTCAGTGCCGTCACCGTGCAGGCCGCCGATACCAAAACCATCCGGCTGGACTGGCCGGAGGGGTATGCCGTGGACTTCAAAACCGGCCAGTTTGTGACCTGTTTCTGGCCCGATGAACCCTCGTACAAGCGGGCTTACTCCCTGTCCTCCTGCGCGTTGGATACCGGTTTTTTTGAATTTACCGTGCGCCGCGATGGCAAGATGGGCACGCGCCTGGTGGATTGGATCAAGCCCGGCCAGCAATTGATGGTGCTGCCGCCCACCGGCAGATTCCTGCCCGTCTATGAGCCGGACCGGCATCTCATCTGCATTGCCGGCGGCTCGGGCGTGACGCCGTTTCGCGGGTTTGCCCGGGAAGCCACGCGCCGGCGGTTGGAAACCAAAATCACCGTGCTCTACAGCGTGCGCACCACCAACGACATCATTTTCAAGGACGAATTCCATCAAATGGCGCTGGAAAATCCCCGGTTCAACTTTTTTGTCACCTGCACCCGGCTCAGCGCGGAGGACCCGTGGAACGGCCGCCGAGGCCGCATCACCGCCGACTGGGTGCGGGAACAGGTGCAGGACCCGGCCCGCACCGTATTTTACGCCTGCGGCCCCAATGAACTGGTGGAATTTGCCGAAACGCTCGTCCGCAACGACCTGGGCATGCCCAAGGAACAGATGAAGACAGAAAAGTGGGGCTAACCGGCGCCGCAGCAAGTAGCAGCCGAGGTAACGAGGCTCAAACATCAGTCCCCACGTCGTGCCACCGGCACGCCCGACAATAGCCCGCAGTTTCAACTGCGGGTTGCACCGCCGCATAAAATCCCAGCCCCGCCGGGGCGGCTGGAGCGGAGCGCCACG
>DATJIU010000269.1:0-2196 GCA_035492855.1 Dongiaceae bacterium
GCCGCCCGTTACGGCCACACCACCACCAGCACGCAAAAGGTCGCCGCCGAAGGCATCGAGGCGCTCAAGGAAGTGGTGGGCTCGGTGGACCGCGTGCTGGCGCAACTCATCGGCGGCATCCAGTCCGGCATGGGCTATTTGGGCGCGGCCAACCTGGTGCAACTGCGCGAAAAGGCGCGCTACATCCGCGTCAGCTCCGCCGGCATGCGCGAAGCCGCCCCTCATGATGTCGTGGAGCTGAAGACGAAGAATTGATTGGGTTCGCACCGTGAAGCCTCCCCGTTGCATTATCATTGCTGGACCAAACGGTGCCGGCAAAACGACTTTTGCCCGGGAGTACCTGCCCAAAGATGCGGCGGTGATTCATTTTGTGAATGCCGATTTACTGGCGGCAGGTTTGTCTCCACTGCAACCGGAACTGGCCGCATTAAGCGCTGGTCGGCTTTTTTTAAGCGAACTTGATCGGCTGGCCAATGCGCGCCAGGATTTTGCATTTGAAAGCACATTAAGCGGGCTGGCATATGTCAGTCGGCTGAGAAAATGGCAGGCCAGTGGTTATCGGATAGAAATCATCTTTCTGCGGCTGGCTTCAGTGCAACTGGCAATGCGGCGCGTGGCGGCCCGTGTAAAACAGGGCGGTCACAACATCTCTCGCCAGGATATTATGCGCCGGTTTCATCGCGGCTGGAACAACTTTGAAACTACCTACAAACTGCTGGCGGATTTGTGGACCGTGTACGATAATTCCGGAGCGCAACCGCAACTATGGGAAGCCAAGCCATGAAAACCAAACGGCCCAAAACTGAAACCAGAGATTTCGCCGTTATTGTAGGCCGCGCCCTCCGGCGGGCGGGTCAAGCGGCCCGCAAGACCGCCCGCGCCCACGGCACACCAATCTACATCTGGCGCGAAGGCAAGGTCGTGGCGGAAAAGCCCTGATCACCCACGACGTGGTGGAGCTGAAGACGAAGAATTGATCCGGGCAACCTGAATAGATGCAATTGCGGGAAACGCAGCGGCAGGTTGTAGCGTCGGGCCTGTGGCCCGAGGTTCGGGATATTCATTTCGGAGGGCGGAGCGCCGCGACGCCCTGACTTCATCCCCTGACCCGTAGGGTCAGAACGTGGGCAGCCGATAACCAAGGTGTCACCGGATCGCAAGATTGCCAGTCCACCGCCCCGGTTTCACTTCGCCTGACTGGCGCAGTTTGAGAAGCTGTGCCATAGTATTCTCAATCAGCCGGATCCATTTTAGAACCCTGCCATGAAACTGCGTTTGTCCAACCGCCCACGAGGTCTCACCCGAATTGATGTGGTAATGATAATTTTGGGCATTTTGGTGCTGCTACTTACCCTCGCCATGACCGGCATGGCACATATGAAGCGCGATTCCATT
This sequence comes from Dongiaceae bacterium, assembly GCA_035492855.1. Lineage (GTDB taxonomy): Bacteria > Verrucomicrobiota > Verrucomicrobiia > Limisphaerales > JAFMIX01 > JAFMIX01. The sequence goes on from DATJIU010000269.1 coordinate 1,396, forward strand.
CGCATGTGCTGCGTCAATAATCTGAAACAGACCGGACTGGCCTTCCGTCTCTGGGCGGGAGATCACAACGATGCCAACCCGATGATGGTCTCCACCAATGACGGAGGGGCCCGGGAATATGCTTTAAGGGGAGAAGCTTTCCGGGTGTTTCAGGTCATGTCCAATGAACTTTCCGCTCCCATGATGGTCTGGTGTCCCGCCGACACCCGGATACCTAACAGCAATTTCGTGAGTACTTTTGGCAATCGGAATGTCAGTTTTTTTGTGGGCCTTGACGCCCAACCCGAAAGTCCGCCCACCACAATCCTCGCCGGCGACCGCAATTTGTTGGTCAATGGCCAACCCGTGCCCCCCGGTCTGGCGTCGCTGAGTGCGACCGCCCCTGCCGCTTGGGGCCGGGATATGCACCGCGAAGCCGGAAACCTTCTTTTCGTAGATTGGAGCGTGAACTGGGTCACGTCCGCCGAGTTGCCGCATTACATCGGAGAGCAAACCAATGTCCCCATTCGTCTGGCGGTGCCGTAATTGCCCGCCGCTTGCAATCCATCCATGAAATTACCTCAACATTCCAAATCAAAAGCCGCGCTGACGCTAATCGAAGTACTCGTCGTCATCGGCGTCCTGGTCGTTCTGGCGGCCCTAATTTTGCCGGCGTTGGCCAAAGCGCACCAAAAGGAAGCGCGCATTCAATGTGTCAACAATCTTAAACAAATCGGCCTGAGTTTCCGGCTGTGGTCCGGTGACAACGATGACAAATATCCGATGCAAGTCTCAACTGCCACGGGAGGCACCCGGGAACTG
>DATJIU010000270.1:0-4498 GCA_035492855.1 Dongiaceae bacterium
CGCAGCGGCCTGCTGCCCCTGCTGGAGCGGGCGCATCAGGCGCGCGGCCAGGTATTCATGACCTGCACCGAGGAAAACTGGCCGCGGGAACTCGGCCGCGAACTGCAGCGCTGGGAAGTCAAAGCCGGTACCTTGCGCCCGCAACCGGGCGGCGCGGGAGCTTAGACCGGATAGCGGGTGGGGCGAGGGTCCTCCCGAGCCGATTTGACGCGAATGGTCGCAAATTTTCCCGAATTTAACGGCGGCTGGTAAATTCCCTCATTCGGAGGGTGGAGCGCCGCGACACCCTGATCAAAGCGCCGGAGGCGCGGCACTTCCCGCGGATGATGGCCCTGCAGACAATTGCCGGCACCATCCCAAACGCAACTCCAACCCCAAGTCCCAAGCCGCAAGCAGGGTTTTCCCCCATTCCCATTGCCCGCCGTCCATTCATGCTAGCGTTGAATCAGCCACCACCCGCCCAGCCCGTTTTTAAATGGATTTTAAGATTACTCATGATTACTATTCCGTTGCTTTATTCATAATGCGGGATTAAGACTCGTTTAAAACAAGGCCCCCGCCGATCCGCACTTCGGAAAGGGTGCCGCCCGATTAAGCCGAAACCCTCGAAGTATCACCCCAATGAGCATCCGATCCCGATGGTTGCCGTTAGCGGCGGCCCTCAGCCTGGTTGCCGGCACGGTGCCGGCCCAATTGATTAATGTTGATTTTAATACGAACAGCTCCGCCTTGGGCAGTGGCGGCCCTGCTATCGGCCCAACCATGTTGGGTGGGGCGGTCCTGGGAGCCGCGGGCGACCGCTGGAACGGGATAGAAGTCACCAGTGGCACGGCCATTCCCTTGTTCTATTTCAATGGCAGCAGCTCGCCCGTAACGCTGAGCTTCACCTCCGGGGGGGGATACGATGTCAACAGTTACGGCGGCGCCACCCCGTTTGCCAGCACTCCGTACGACGCCTTGATGGAGGATTATCTCTATAGCGGTGGCGTTCCGCAAAGCATCGCATTCTCCGGCCTGGTGCCCCGGTCCCCGTACGACCTGGTTCTATATAACGCCGCAGATGGGAGCGGAGCGGGGCGCACGACCTTTTTCACCGTCGCTACCAACATGCAGAGCAGCACCTGGAATGGTTCCAGCAACACCCTGATCGAGGGAGTAAATTATGTCGAATTCAAGTCGGCTTTGGCGGACCGTTCGGGAAACCTGGTGGTGACCTGGTCGGGAAACGGCAGTGCGGAAGGCGATCTGGATGGCTGCCAAATCCAACCCCACCCCGGCCCCGCGGCGCCCGGCCTGGACCCCACCTTTGCCGGCAGCGGCAAAACCTTGATCGGCTTTGATGGGGTTCAAAGCGCGGCCTATGCCGTCGCCATCCAGGCGGATGGCCGGATTGTCGTGGGGGGAGCGACCAACGACGAATCCGGCAACTCCGGCCTGGCACTCGCGCGCTTGAACCCCAATGGCGCCCTTGACCTGTCCTTTGGCGTGAACGGCAAAGTCACCACCCCCGACGTCGACAACGCCAGTGCCCTGGCCATTCAACCGGATGGGAAAATTCTCGTGGCGGGCGGATTCTCCGGATTTGAACTGGCGCGGTACAATACGAATGGCTCGCTGGACACTGCTTTCGGCAGCAACGGCATCGCCCAGGCGCTAGGTCCCAGTACCGCAGCCCAGGCTGTCGGGATTCAAGCGGACGGAAAGATTGTCGTTTCCGGCCACTCCCAGCCGAGCGGACCGGAGGAGTTTGCGATCGCCCGGTTCAATACCAATGGCACGCCGGATGGGTCGTTCGGCAATGCCGGTACAGTCCTTACGCTCCTGGAAACCGCGGCCGTGGGCTACGGCGGGGGAATTCAGCCGGACGGAAAAAGTCTCCTCGCCGGCATTGCGGTGTCGGAAAACGGCGCCAGCGCCGCGGCGGATTTTGCGGTGGTGCGCTACAACACCAATGGCGCGCTCGATTTGACGTTTGGCTCGCTGGGTCGGGCCACCAATAACGCCGGCGGCGGCACCTTGGATGGCGCTTACGCGATGGCCGTGCAGCCGGATGGAAAAATCGTGCTGGCCGGCGCCGCCGGACTCGGAAGCTTTCCCGGACCGCTTACCGCCAACGCCGTGGTCAACGCCTTTGTAGCCCTCACCCGTTTGAACACCAACGGCACGCCCGACACGACTTTTGGCAACAATGGAACCGTTCTGACCGAAGTCGGGGCTTTTAGCGATTACGCCCTGGCGGTGGCGCTCCAGCCCGACGGGAAGATTCTTGTGGCGGGCGCCAGTGCGAAGGGAAACTATGAATGGTTCATCCAGCGTTACCAGCCCAACGGCACCATCGACCCAACCTATGGCGCCAACGGGGTCCGCTTTGTGGATTTTGGCAGCGGCACCAATGAATTTGCTAATGCGATGGCGCTGGATTCATCCGGTCGTGCCGTGGTGGCGGGAGATGCCGGGGGCGTATTCGGCGTCGCGCGGCTGTTGCCGGAGGCCGCGCCCGTCTCGCTCAAGATTTCGCTCACCTCACCCAACACGGCGCTCGTATCCTGGCCTTATCCGTCGGCCGGCTGGAATTTGCAGCAGACTGGCAACCTCCAAACCGCGAACTGGGTCACTCCGCCTGGAACGATTGGCAACGACGGCACGAACAACTTCATGACCATCACCCTTCCGGCGGGGAATCTGTTTTTCCGTTTGGCGCAGCCTTGAAACCGGATGGCACCGCCCGGGACGCAGCGTCCTGGCAGGGTGTGGCCAGGTCAAAAGGCGGCGCGCCGCCGGTTTTGGAGCGCAGAGCACCGCTCTGCGCGGACGTGGCCTCTGCCCGGCGCGTGTGAATCTCGCATTTGCGACGAACTCGCGGAGCAATGCTCCGCGCTCCGCGAAAGCAAGGCGCGGCTCGCGGCGCTCCACCCTCCGAAAGAAAGATCTTCCGCTCTCGCCTTGGTTTAAATTCGGGAGAATTGGCGCCATTCGCGTCAAAGCCCGGCTCCGGGTTTTCCGCGAGGGCGCGGAAAACTACGCCCGGGACGGGCGCGCTCCCCCGGGGCAATGTTCGGGATTGGATGTTGCCCGGTTTCCGGTTAGGCTTGACGGTATGCGAATTTTATCTGGCATCCAACCCAGCGGCACGCTGCATCTGGGCAATTATTTTGGGATGATGCTTCCGGCGATTGAGTTGCAGGACCGGGGGGAGGCGTTTTATTTCATCGCGGATTATCATTCCATGACTTCGCTGACGGACCCGGCGCAGCGGCGGAAGAATACGCTGGACGTGGCGCTGGATTTCCTGGCGTGCGGGTTGGACCCCAAGAAGTCGGTGTTTTTCAAGCAGTCGGATGTGCCGGAGGTGACGGAGCTGACCTGGATGCTGTCCACGGTGACGCCGATGGGTTTGCTGGAGCGGTGTCACAGTTACAAGGACAAGGTGTCCAAGGGCATTTCGCCGTTTCACGGGTTGTTTGCGTATCCGGTGCTGATGGCGGCGGACATTTTGATTTACGATTCCAATGTGGTGCCGGTGGGCAAGGACCAGAAGCAGCACGTGGAGGTGACGCGGGATATCGCGATCAAGTTCAACGAGCAGTACGGGCAGACGTTTGTGATTCCCGAGCCGCAAATTCGGAATGAAACGGCGTTGGTGCCGGGGTTGGACGGCCAGAAGATGAGCAAGAGTTACGGCAATACGATCGAGATTTTTGGCGAGGAAAAGGCCACGCGCAAGAAGATCATGGGCATCATGATGGACAGCCGCTCGCCGGCCGAGCCGAAGCCGGATGCGGACAAGAATCTGGCGATTCAGTTGTTGAAACTGGTGGCGTCGCCGGAGGTGGGGCAGGACTTTGAAAACCGATTGCGCGCCGGCGGGCTGGGTTATGGCGACTTGAAGAAGACGTTGTTTGAGCATTACTGGAACTATTTCGCCGAGGCGCGGCAGAAGCGGGCGGAATTGGCCGCGAACCTAGATTATGTGAACGGCGTGCTGGCCGAGGGCGCGGCGAAGGCCCGGACGTTGGCCCGGCAGGTGTTGCACCGCGCCCGCAAGGCCAGCGGTTTGGAGTAAACCCGGTAACCGTGACGAAGCGGAAAAGGCGCCCGTTTAGGTTTTTTAAGTCACTAGGGCCGGGAGTGCGACAACAGCCAGGTATAAACCTCTGGGTTGTTGTAAGTCTCTGTCCAACAATCGTGTTTAGCTTCCGGATAGACGGTGAGTTTGACCTGTTCCGAGCCGAGGGTTTTAAGACTCTTAATCATTCTTTCGGTTTCCTCCAGCGGCACGGTGGGGTCCTTGGCACCATGAAAGGCCCAGACGGGGAGTTGCCGCAACGCGTCCTTCCGGGTGCGCAAGGCCAGTCCGATATCAAGGGTCTCGCCGCCGCCGCAAATGGGCATGATGGCAGCGAAGCGTTCCGGGTGCGAGATGCCCAGGCTCCACGTGCCAAAGCCGCCCATGCTCAGGCCGGTCAGGTACACGCGCTTTTCGTCCACGCGGTATTGG
>DATJIU010000271.1:0-27846 GCA_035492855.1 Dongiaceae bacterium
CCAGATTGGCGGAGGCATTGGTCGCGGCCACTACTTTTCCACTCGGACCCAAGATTTGCCAGGTCACCCGGGCGGTCGCGGCCCCCGGCTGCCAGTTGTGCAATTGTGCCTGCAAATGCACGGTGGCTTCGCCGCCGGGCAAATTGTTGGAAAAGGTACTGTAAACGAATATTCCGTCGGGGACGACCGCCAGCGGCGCAGTTTTGACGAGCCAAACGTGGCGGTAAATCCCCGCGCCTTCATAAAACCAGCCTTCAAATTTGGAGGCATCCACGCGCACGACCAGAACGTTTTGCCCACCGTAATCCGCCACGTCGCTGATGTCGCAATAGAACCCATTATACCCGCTCGCGTGATGCGTCAGCGGGCAGTTGTTGAGATACACCTCACAGTCACGATACACCCCGTCGAATTCCAGCCAGAGTCTTTTGCCGTGGTCAGCCGCGGACAAGGTGAATTTGCGGCGATACCAACCGATATTGTTTGTTGCGTAGCCGGGGCCCAGTACCTTGTAGCCATGTGAACGGTCGGCCTGCGCGTCAAAAGGCAATTCCACCGCCCAGTCGTGCGGCAGGTTCACTGTCCGCCAGGTCAGGTCGTTAAAATCTTTCCGTACGGGTCCGCTGCCGCCGCCGGTCTTGTCGAGCTGCCCGCCCCAACCGGGATGGTCGCCCAGATAAAATTTCCAGCCGGCATCCAGCAGCAACCGCTCCCGCGGGGCATCTGCAGCAGCAACTGCTGTGGTGACTCCCACAACTACAAAAATCACGAGACCCAACTTGATCAATATGTGCTTCATCTTTTCCATTTGGTTCGGCTGTTAGTGTTTGAGGGCGGGAAAAGATATAAACCGTCCCGGTGCGGGATTGCACGTGGATTCTTTCAGATTTGTGCGGGCAGAGGTCGGACCAGATGAAAATAGGATCCGTCACGATGACCGTCGCAAACCGGATAATAGCGACGGAAAAGCTCCCGCCGTCAGAACATGAAACCCGGGGAAGAGCCAGCCTGGTTGACAATGTTCGTCATCGCGCGAAACGGCCGCCATTCGTTGTGGCCATCGAGGAAGAGGATGTTGCCGCCGGCGGGCTGTTTTTTGGTGAGATGGGCACTCTGGCAGGGCAAGGTTTGGCCGGGCGGATAAATCTCATCATAACGCCGGCCCCCGCCAAGACCGCTGAGGAAGATGGTCACATCGGTGAGCATTTCGGTATTGGACACATTGCCGCCGTTCTTGGGCGTGGTGGTGCGCTTTACGTTGGCAAACTCGGGGAAATAGAGGTTCCCCTTGGAATTGGGAAACAGCCAGATGTAGCCGGTGACCACATACGTGGGAAACGCATCCCAACCGCCGGGAGTTTGCCGATCATACAGGTAGGTTTCATTGGGGCAATAGAACGAGTCCCGGCGCGAAATGTAGGCCAGGAGGTTGCTGGCCGCAAACCGGGGCATGTCCCAGACCCAGACGCCGGGAATGGTGCCGTCCGCCGCCTTGAAATCGGGCAACCGGTCGCTGTTGTCGCCGGCATACATCAGCGTGGCCAGGCTCAACTGATGCTGGTTGCTTTTGCATTGCGTCAGCCGCGCCTTTTCCTTGGCTTTGGAGAGCGCGGGCAGCAGCAGCGAAGCGAGGATGGCAATGATGGCAATGACCACCAGCAGCTCAATGAGCGTGAAGGCGCGGGCGCGCGGCGCGGCGGTCGGCGCCGGGGGATGAGCAGTAAGTGAGGTCATGAGCAGGGCGTTTCGCGCCAGTCTCCCTGCCCCGCCGCAGCAACCCGGCGGGGAGGGAGTCCTGAGTCCGGTGGCATGGTGTCCGCTTAACGCCGCAGCCGGAAGAACTGCTGGCTGCCGGTCGCCGGCACGGTCACCGTCCAATTGGTGTCACCCGTTAATGTGGGTACGTTGGTCAGGGTCACCCACCCGGACGTCAGATTGGAACTGACCTGCACCGCAAACCCGGCAGCGGCCCCGGGCCAGGTGAGCACGGTGGTGGCGCCGGTGGGGGTCGCCTGCAGGGTCACATTGGTGGTGAGTAACTGGTCCGGCCCGAGCAGGTCGCTGGCTGCAATTTCCTCGGGCGAAAGCTGGCCCTGATAAATGCGGAACTCGTCCACGCTGCAATTCATAAACGGATCGTTATAGGGCGACTTGCCAATCCATGCGAGCGATTCGCCTACTTGGTCCAGCGACCCGACCAGCCCGGTGAAGGTGCGGACCGGCACGCCGTTGCTGTACAGCACCAGCGAACCGTTGCCGAACACGGTGGTGATATGGATGGATTGGTTCTGCCAGTCCGGATTGTCATCGGCGGTGGCGCCGTTGCGCACCCCGGCGCTGATGCGGTGGGTATTGCCGGAGGTGGTTACCGGGGCAAGATAGAATTCGTTGGCCTGGTTGTCGCCAAAGAACCAGAGCCGCCCCCACGTGCCGCCGGCGTTGAGCGTCACCCAGGTATCAATGGTAACCGCGTCATAATTGCTAAGCAGGTTGGCCGGCAGGCTGAGGTAGCCATCCGCCGAGCCGTCGAGCACCAGACTGCCGCCCGTTTCCGCGGCGGTGCCATTGTTGGTGCCGTCGGCGTGGCCCACGGAATCCGAGGCATCGGTGGCAAAGCTGTACCGGTGCGTAAGCACCCCGCGGTTAACCACGGTAAAGGTGCCGCTCGCCGTCTGGCCCAGGTAGGTGGCGGTGACAGTGACTTCACCGGGCCGATAAGTCGTGGCCATGCCATTGGCATTAAAGGTCAGGACGTTGGTATCGCTTGAACTCAGCATCAGCCCGTTGACGGCTCCTGCCGACACATTCGGAAGCAAACTGAAGCTGGAGAGATTCGCGTAATGAGCCAGGATGCTGGGCGCCAGCAGGCTGGCAAACGCCGGCACCGTCTGGTTGGGCACGCTGATGGATTGCAACGCGCCGGGATCGCGGTTGGTGCTGTTCGGTCCGTTCAGCTCGGTCATGGCGATTTCCTGCGGACTCAGCGCGCCGCTGTAAATGCGGAACTCATCAAGGGAACCGATGAGATACGGGTCCGCAAAAGGCGACCGGCCCAGCCAGGCAACATTGGTGGAGACGCCCGAAAGCGCCGCGGTGGCATTCTGCACGGCAAAATCGAGGACCCCATTCACGTAGCTTTCCAACCGGCCGGTGGCGGGCTCAATTACCCAGGTATGGTGCGCCGTGGTGCCGGACCAGGTGTGGGCGCGGTCCAGGTTCTGGCTGCCGGCGCCAAAGTTTTCCGTGATGGCCCAGTGATTGAAGCCGCCCTGAACTTGAGGGGCGCAGAAAAAGTCCGCCCCGCCGGTGCCGTCGCCAAACTCGAAGAGCCGCGCCCAAGTGCCATTGGCAGCATCCACCGTGGCCCAGGCTTCCAAAGTGATGGCCTTGTTGGTTGCGATGTTGATGCCATCGCCTGGCAGATCGAGGTACGAACCGTCTGCGCCATCCAGCACCAGTTGGCCGCCGGAAACGGTGGCGGAGCCGTTGAGCGTGCCGTTGGCGGTCCCGACCGAATCATCGGCGGTACCGGCAAAGCTGTAACGGTGCGTCAACGTGGCGGGGATGGAGATCACCGAAATGGTGACGCTGTTGCTCACCGTGCCATAACTGCCGGTAATCGTGGCCGTGCCCTGCGCCACGGCATGAACCAAACCATTGGTGGGATTAACTGTCAGCACTCCGGGTTGATCCGATGTAAAACCAGCCCCACCGTAGGCAATCAGATCCACGTTGCTGACGTTGGCAAAATCTCCAGTGAAACCGAGCTGCAGGTTGGCGTTCACCACAATTGAACTGGCCGGCGTTGTCAGATGCACCGTCTGGATGGCGCCGGTATTGGTGACGATTTGGTTTGGCCCGGAGGCGTCGTCCAATGCCACAGTGGCCAGCGGCACCACGCCCGAGTAAATCCGGAATTCATCCAGGGAACCGATCAGGGCGGGGTCCACATCAAACAGTGACCGGCCAATCAGCCCGTAGGCGTCGTTTAATCCACTCAACGGGGGAACAGAGTTGTGCAAGGTGGACACCAAGGTGGTGCCGTTATAGTAGTACATGTTGTGGTTGACGGGGTCCACCACCACGGTCACATGCACATTGGTCATGCCGTTCAGCCCGCCGGGATTGTTGGCGTACCCGTTGCCATCAGGGGTCTGGTAATTCAGGTTCTGCCAGTTACCACCTGCGTAGTGGCAGTAATCCAGGCTGGTGTTCGCGCCGCCACCGCCGTTCTGATCGCCAAAGGCAAACACGCGCGACCAAACGGCGTTGGCCGCGTCAAAGCTGGCCCAAAATTCAATGGTCACCTGGCTCAAGCCGCTGACCATGCCGGCCGGCAGTGCGCCGTAACTGCCCGCCTGCCCGTCCAGTTGCAACTGGCTGCCGTCAAGATAGGCCGTGCCCATGATCGAACCATCGGCTCCGCCAACGGAATCAACAAAGGTCGTGCTGGAAGTATTTGCATCGTTGAAGGAATAACGATGTATCAGGGATTGCGCTGGCAGCGTGGTTTCCAGGCTGAGTGCGGCCATGGCGGTTAACGCCGCCAGGGTGAGTTTATGGGGTTTCATGAGTGTTGGGGGAGGGGTTGGGTTGCGGTCAAAGGGACAAAAGAGATTGAAAATAATGCACGGTAATTCGCCTCAATGGATTATTGTGATTGTCACAAATCGTACGTTAGGCGGGGGGACTAAGTCATGTCGCATGAAAGGGCTTCAAATCAACGCCCAACGCAACCTGCGGCGGAAATTGTCACTCGTGGTGGGGATTCCGGCGGACCTTTTGATATGGAACAATAATCGAAACCGCCTCAGGCTGAATAGGAAGCAATCCAGCGTTTCAAGGGGTGCTGGTGGTGTCCGGTTCCGGCGCCACGATGCCCACATCAAGGTACTGACCGCCCACGGTTTGGTCGCAATGCGCGGCGATGGTGTTAGTGCCCGGGTGCAAGGTGGCCAGCGCCGCGGGAGCGATGGAAAATTCATTGTACTCGGCCAGGAAGCTGTCGCCGCTGTAAGCCAGTACGCCGTTCAGGTAAACCTCGGCGGCCTTGTCGTGGTGCAACCGGAATCGGGCTTGGCGCAAATCCTCTGCTCCCAACACAAACGTGCGCCGCAACCAGAGGTCCTTGGTGGCCCATTCGGTTTTGACCTGGGAGCCGCGGGTGAAATCCGTGCCGAACCCAGCTGCGCCTTCGGGCCAGGCCGTTGCCGCCGGAAAATCGGGGAGAAACCAGTTCGTGGCCGGAGTTTCAAACGTGTACCGCCAACGGGCCGGAGCCGTTGCCAGCGCATCTGGCAGAATCACCCGCCAGTGCTGTTGCAAATCGCGACCGCTGTTGATCCAGGCCAGGGCGGCGGGTGTCATCTTGGCCACGCGGCGGTCATAGGTTTGCAGGCCGTTGCTCTCGTTTTCCACGTCGGTCAACTGGGTGTAAACTGCGGCGCACAGGCCCCGCGTTTGGTACTGCTGTCGCGCCTCGTGCAGGCCGTACGCGTACCAGGCCCGGAGGGTTTCGGGATCCGACAACATGCGGTAAGCCCAGGGTTTGATCCAGGCATGACCCGGCAGCACCAGACCGAACCCGCCATACTCGCCGAGCACGGAAGCGCGACGGCCGTCGGTCGCCGGGGCCGCGGGATCGGTGTACGTGTGTGCATCCTGAAAATCGCCCACGGATTTGTCGGTCCAACCGCTGGCGTTGTCCACCAGTCGCGACGGGTCGGCCGCCTTCACGGAAGCGACCAGCCGTTCGGTGTCGTATTGGCCCCAACCCTCGTTGAAGAGCACCCAGGAGATGATGGCCGGATGATTGTGCAAAGTGGTCAGCATGCGTTGCAGTTCCGTTTCAAATTGCAACCGGCCCGGCCGGGTGTTGTTGTTGGCGCACGGCATGTCCTGCCACACCAGCAGCCCCAGGCGGTCGCACCAGTAATACCAACGCTGCGGTTCCACCTTTACATGTTTGCGGACGAGGTTGAAGCCGCCGGATTTCACGAATTCCAGATCGTGGCGGATGGCGGCATCGCAAGGCGCCGTGTAGATGCCCTCGGGCCAGAAGCCCTGGTCGAGCACGCCAATTTGAAACAGCGGATTGCCGTTCAACCGAATCCGAACCATACCGGCGGCATCCCGGCCCAGGTCCACGTGCCGCAAGCCGAAGTAACTGGTCACCCGGTCCAGTTCCCGGCCATTTTTCAGCAGCCGCACCGTCAGGTCATAAAGAAAGGGATCCTCTGGTGACCAGGGATGAGGATTTTGCACCGGCACGGCCAATCGCTCATTTGGCCGGCCGGTGATCCGCCCGGCTTCGACTGCCCCCGCGCGGGCCACGGCCTCCACTTGCAAATCCGGATCCAAGCTGGCCACATGGATGGTTAACTGAAGTGACTTGAGGTCCGCTGCCGGGGTCATTTTCAAATCGGCGATATTGATCGCGGGCACGGGCTCCAGCCAGACCGTCTGCCAGATGCCCGAGGTGGAAGTGTAAAAGACGCCTTCTGGTTTGCGCGACTGTTTGCCGCGAGGCTGGTCGTTTTCCGTGGGATCCATCACGGCCACCACCACTTCCTGGTCCGCCTCGGGCCGTAGCGCCGCGGTGATGTCAAACGTGAACGGATCAAATCCGCCCTGATGCGTGCCGGCAAAATGGCCGTTGACCCACACCCGGGTTTCCCAGTCCACCGCGCCAAAATGCAGCAACACCTGCTGGCTGCTCCAGCCCGCCGGCAACCGGACGGTGCGCCGATACCACAACACACTTTGCGCGCCCAGCGCTTCGGTAATGCCCGACAGCGCGGATTCCAGCGGAAACGGCACCAGGATGCGCCGGTCATACTGCTCCGGCAGTGCGTCCCAATTCGTGCCGATGCGGCAATCCCACAGGCCGTTCAGATTGAGCCACTCGGGCCGGCACAATTGCGGTCGCGGATACTCCGGCAGCACGTTTGTGGGGTTGACTTCCGCCGCCCAAGGTGAGGCCAGCAAGGCGGGGCCCGGCTGCCAGGCCGCCGGAGCGGCGGCGCGACCGCTCACCGCCGGCGCCAGTAGCGCGACCAACCAAATCAGCCATTTGCCCGGGGTCATTGCTTGAGATATTTGACCACCGCCTCGGTGCGCGATTGCACGTGCAGTTTTTCGTAGATGCGCCGGATGTAAGTGCGGACGGTGTGGATGGTGATGTTCATATGGTCGGCAATCTGTTTGTACGACCGCCCGGCGGTAAGGTGGTCCAGCAATTCCCGCTCGCGCGCCGCCAGGTCCACCTTGGCGTCGCCGCGCGAGGGAATCTTGTTCAGCAACTGCACCACCTTGCGGGCGATGGGCGCGGACATCGGCGAACCGCCATCCATGACCTCGTGGATGGCCTCCACCAGCTTGGCGGGCGGCATGCGCTTGAGCAAATAGCCGCTGGCGCCGCTGGTCAGGGCCTTGAAGATTTTTTCCGTGTCCTCAAACACGGTCAGCATCAGGAATTGCGCGGCGGGCAGTTGCTCCTTCAGTTGTACAATGCAGTCAATGCCGCTGCTGCCGGCGCCGAGGTTGATGTCCATCAATACGACATCCGGCCGGTCGCGGCCGAGTTTTTGCAGGGCGTCATCCGCGCTGGTATAGCTGGAAACGCAGTGAAATCCCGGTTGCGCGTTCAGAAAGGCGGTGATGCGGTCGCACAGCTCGGCCTTGTCGTCCACGATGGAAATGGTGATGGGGTTGTTCATGACAGGAAGGTCCGTTCGGAATTCAATTTGATGCTGAGGTTCACCGCGGTGCCCGCGCCGGGGATGCTTTCGATGCGGCACTCACCGTTGATATCCGCCAGCCGCCGGCGCATGTTGTCCAGGCCGTTGCCGCGCCGCCGGCTTTCGCGCTTGCGGGGCTCATCGGGATTCAGCCCGATGCCGTTGTCCTGGATGATGACCTGAAACCGGCCGTCGGCCAGCTTCATCTCCACGCGCACCTGGGTGGCGCGGGAATGTTTCAGGGCATTGGCCAGCGCCTCCTCGAAGGCCAGAAACAGATTGTGCCGGGTTTCGGCGGAGAGCGGCGTGGCGGGCAGATGTTCGGGAATCTGCATCTCCAGTTCCACCGGCGTGTTGTGCAAGTATTCGGTGGCGTGATGACTGAAATAGCTCGCGAGGTGCTCCAGAAAATCATTGCGCGGATTCACCGCCCAGACAATTTCATCCAGCGACTGCAACAATTCCCGAGAAGTGCTGGCGATGGAGAGCAACTGGTCGTCCGTTTGCCGGTTGCGCTCTGGCGGGAGTTCCGACAGATAGGAAATCTTGGTGAGCTTGGAGCCGATTTCGTCGTGCATGTCCTGGGCAATGCGCATGCGCTCTTTCTCCATAGCCTCCTGCTGGGCCAACTGGGCGAGCTTGAATCGCAGCCGCCGGTGGGAAACCGCCCGTACCGCCACAATCACCAGCGCCCCGACCAGCAGGCAGTAGGCGGCGATGGCCGCCGGGGAGATCCAGACCGGCGGCGGATGTATGAACGCCAGTTGCGGTGTATCCTCGCTCCACACGCCGTCGGCATTGCATACCCGGAGCATGAAGGTGTAATTCCCGTACGGCAAATGACCGTAACGCGCCTTGCGCTCCGTGCCGCCATCCACCCAGTCAGAATCAAATCCCTTGAGTTTGTACGCGAACCGCACCTTGTCCGGATCGGTGAAGTTCAGCGCCGAAAAAACGATCTCCAGCGAAGTGAGATTGGACGGCAGCCGCAGCGGTCCGGGAGTTCCGGCCTCCGGCAGCGGCACTTTGACGCCATTGGCCCGGACCTGCCGCAGATACACCCGCAGCGTCGGCAGCGGCCCGCCCGCCCGGCGCGGGTCAATGCCCACAATCCGCCGGTGCAGCGCAAACCACAGCTTGCCGTCGCCGGTCCGGATGGCCCGGGGGAAACCCGATTCCAGCGGTTCGGCCGCAGGAGAATCCTCCCGCCAAATCAATCGGGCGGCGGCGGCTGCCGGCCGTTCGGCCCGGCCGGCAGCCAGCATGTAGATGCTGTTCTCGGTGGCCACCCACACCTGACCGTTGGTATCGGTGAGCAAGCCGGTGATATTTTCGCCGGGGAAACCCGTCTGCCGGTTCCATTGGGTCAGCGTGCCGTTGGGATCCAGGCAGGCCAGACCGGCGCCCGCCGTACCCACCCAGAGCCGGCCCTGGGGATCGCAATCCAGAGCGGAAACCGCGGCCCCTGCCAATGCCCCGGCGGCAATCTGGCATTGGAACGTGCCGTTGGTCTTTTCAAAAACCTCGCCCGCATCGGTGCCGACCCAGAACCCGCCCGGCACCGCCAGCAAGGCGGAAACCGGCGCGCCGCTCAGTCCCTGCTCCCGGCCCAACGTGAGCCATTGTCCCGCCACCAAACCGTGAATCGTGCCGGCGCTCGTGCCCAGCCAGACCTGATTCGACACCACACTCACCACGCGGATGCGGTCGCTGGCCAATCCCTCGCGGGTGGTGAAGACGACTGCCTGTTCCCCCTTCAGGAACCGGAGGCCGTTGCCATCCGTCCCCAGCCAGATGCCGCCATCGGGCTGCTCCGCGAGCGAACAAATTTGCGGCGCCCGGGCCTGCGGTTCAAACATCCGGCCCATTTGCCGGTACAGGCCGCTCTTCTCATAACCCGCCAGCAGGCTGCCGTCCGGGCCCGCCGCCAGCGCGGTGGGGGTTTCATCCGGCAGCCCCGCTTCCGGCCCCAGCACGGTGGCATACTGGCGCTTCAACCGCACCAGCCCGCCGCCATCCGTGCCCAGCCACAGGTTGCCCTCGGTATCCTCACAGATCGCGCGCACGTCGCTGGAAAGATGGTTTTCGCGCAGGGCCAACGGCCGGAACTGGCCGTCGGCAAACGTGAACAAGCCCTGCCCGCTGGTGGCAATCCAGAGTTCGCCATTGCGGCCTTCGTACAATGTCCAGATGCGCAGCGAACCGGCGTCGCCGCCGCGGAAATAATTGAACCGTTTGCCCTCGTTGAGATTGATCAGGTAGCTGTCGCCAAAGGCCCAGAGATTGCCGGCCTTGTCCTCGTAAAGGCCGATGTACTCCGGACTCCGGCCCAGCGCCTCGGTGGAAAATTCCACCGGCGTTAACTGGCCGGCATGATACTGGATCATGCCCGCGCGGGTAGTAATCCAGAGGGTGCCGTTGCGGGTGGCATGCAGGCTGGTGACATAGCTGTTGGTGAGGGCGGGCGGCGTGGCGGCGAGTTGCAGCCGGTCCAGCCGTAACTGCCGCACCCCGGACGGCGTGCCGATCCACAAGTTGCCCTGGTGGTCATCTGCCAGGCTGGTAATGGTGGCTGGCAAATCCCCGCCGGCCGGGCGAAAAGCTGCGATGCCGTCCGGGGTGCGGTAAAACAAGCCATCGTCCGCGGTGCCAATCCACAACCGCTGCGACTCGTCTTCGCACAGGCTGCTCACCGCCACCCGATGCGCACCCGCGCCGGTCGGAACAGGCGTCTCCTCAAATTCTGCGCCGTCAAACCGGGCCAGGCCGTGCGCGGTGCCCACCCACAGATAGCCATCGCGACTCTGCAACAGGGCTGTGACCGAATCGTCTGGCAGGCCGTCCGCCACGCGCCAGTGCCGGAACAGCGGTCCGGAATCGCCAAAGCTCTCCGCGCGGGCCACGATGCCGGCCAGCAGTACGCAGACCAGGAGCAACGCCGGCTTCCAGCGGGTGCGCTGCTTTAAAATGTTCCTGCCGGCACGCATTGATTGATTGATGTGCGTCCCCACGTACCCCAGTCTGCCGGCCGAGTTCAAGTTCCATTCTGCAGCCAGTTCACGGAATGGGCTGGGGCGTTACCGTGGGAATGCACCGGGGGCCGTCCGGCGTCCAGTCCAGCCGGTCCACGCACAACTGCCGCCGGGTCATGGCCGGATCCCACGCGTGGTACACCACATACTGGGTCTTGCCGTCCGGGCCGGTGACGATGGAATGGTGCCCCGGCCCCCGCACCTGCCCGGGAATGCCGTGCAACACCCGGGCGTGATCGCCCTGGCCGGTGTAAGGGCCCAGCGGCTGGTCCGCCACCACGTAATCCACGCCATAACGAGGCGTCTGCCAGTTGGCGCCGCTGTAGAAGCAGTAGTATTTGCCGTCGTGCTTCACCACACAGGGCCCTTCGATGGTATGCCAGTCAAACGTCTGCCCGTAGACGGCCATGAAGCGGTTGGATTCATAGAGCGTCCAGTCATGCTGCGCCCGCACCACTTCGTGGCAATCGCCGGCCAGCCGCGTCATGTCCTCCAGCCGGTCCACCTGGATGCCCGTGCCGGGATGTTTGGCGCCAGAAGTGAAGGGAAAATTGCAGGCATAAAAGAAGTACCAATGCCCGTCAGTGTCGCGGAACGGATACGGATCAATGGTAAAGCGGTTGGTCGCGCAGTCCGTCAGCACCACCCCGGCATCCTGATAGGGACCCTCCGGCCGGTCACTGATGCCGACGCGCAGCTTGAAACTTTCCGGTTCCACCCCGCCCATGGCGTAATAGAGGTAAAACTTCCCCCCGGCTTCCGTGGCCTCCGGGGCCCAATATTCATAGCGTGAATCGGGCGAAGGCGGCACCAGGGCGCCGCCCAGTTCCGTCCAGTCCACCAGATTGGTGGAGCGCA
Organism: Dongiaceae bacterium; assembly: GCA_035492855.1. Lineage (GTDB taxonomy): Bacteria > Verrucomicrobiota > Verrucomicrobiia > Limisphaerales > JAFMIX01 > JAFMIX01. Next base: position 11,630 of record DATJIU010000271.1, read on the forward strand.
GCAGCGTGAAAATGCGGCCGTCGGGTTTGCGCGCCTGCCCGGTGGTGCCGAAGGCGTAATAGACGCCGTCGTGGCAGATGACCGAGGGATCCGGCATGTTGCCGGCATAGACCGGGTTGGCATAAGTCTGCGTCGTTTTTGGCGGGGTACTCCGGCAACCGGTTCCGGCGACAAGCCCGGCCACCAGAATTCCCAAAATCATTTGGCTAAGGAAGAAGCGCGTGCCGCGGAGCGGGAATATTTGCGAATGGTTTGACTGGTGCATGCCTTCACCCTAGGGACTGCTCCCCGGGCCAGCAAGCCGCATAAACGGGCTTCAAGCACCGGAATCCCAAATGGCCGCCGGAAGCCCGTTTATGCGACATGATTTACGCCATCGCTCCCTCGTACTATCCTGTGACATGTGTTGTTTCGGCAAACCGTTGGCCCGGCTCCTGGCCCTTTTGTGCGTGAGCCTGCCGCAGTTCTCTGCGGTCGTTTCCGGGGCCATCGCTCCCTATCCGCCCGACGTTCACACGCTGCATCTGTGGCACCTGGATGAAGCCACCAACAGCCTCGCCGCTGCCGATGCCATTGCCGGTGGCATGACTTTGACGGCCATCGCCAACGGGACCACGCTCGGCAATACCGCCCTCCCGGGCTTTGGCAGCGCCGCCAGCACCTATGACGCCGGTCCCACCGCCACTCTCCAAGCCAATCCCGGCGGGGCGCCCGGCCGCAATGCCTATTTGGGGCCGCAGGAACTCACCGGCGGTACGGTGGACAATACTGCGCTGAGCTTCGCCGGAACAAATGGCGCGTTTACCGTGGAAGCGCTGGTGCGCGCCGATTTTGCCCCGTCGGCCCTGGCCGTGGCGCCGGATACTTCGCGATCCATGCAAATTGTGGCGGCGGATGGCGATGAAGCACTGCGCCTGTTCCAACTGCGCGTCACCTGGAACTCGGTGAACAGCCTGGCGCCGCAGTTGCAGTTTGTGAACCTGAACGGCGGCACGCAGGTTTTCGCCGCAGCCCTTCCCATTTCTGGATCGAACGCCCTGGTGCAAGGCGGCTGGTACCACGTGGCGGCCACCTATTCAGGGTCGCCCGGTCAGCCCAATAATTTGAAATTGTACTGGACCCGGGCGGATACCAACCGCACGACGGCAAATTCGTTGGCCAGTTTTACTATGAGCGTGAACGTGGCCAGTGGCAGCGCCGACTGGGTCATCGGCAACAAGGGCAACAGCAGCGCCGGCATTTCGCAAAACTGGTGTGGGCTGATCGATGAAGTGCGGCTCAGCAACATCGCCCGCGCGGCCGATGATTTCATTTTCTACGAGGACACGGACAACGACGGTTTGCCCGATGCCTGGGAGCTGCGGTATTTCGGCACGCTCGCTTACGGTGCGGCGGATGACCCGGACGGCGACGGGTTCTCCAACCTGACGGAATGGCAGGCGGGTTCCGACCCGGCGAACCGCGCTTCCCTTCCTGGCGACATTGATGGCGACGGCCTGCCTGACGCGTGGGAGATGGGTTGGTGGGGCACGCTGGATTTTGGCCCGGCGGACGACCCGGATGGCGATGGCCTGTCGAATTTGCAAGAGTATCAGTTCCACACCGATCCCACCACGGCCTCCGCCGCCACATTTGTCCACAACCCCATGATGTCCGGTCAGGATCCCGGGGCGTATTTCAAGGACGGCTATTTCCATCTGGTCCAGAGCGACGGCTGCAATCTGCATCTGCGGCGCGCGACCAGCCTGAGCGGGCTCGCCACGGCCGCCAACCCCATCATCTGGCAGGCGGGCTGTTCCAACGTGTGGGCGCCGGAGATCCACTGGTTCAACAACCACTGGTACGTCTATTACAGCAAGGAGGCGCAGCCCGGCGCGGAACGCGGCTTTGTCATTGAGAGCACCGGCACGAGTCCCTACGGGCCGTACGTGGACCGCGGCATGCTCTACAACGGCTTCTGGAACATTGACGGCACGGTGCTCACCAACAACACCGGCCAATTGTATTATGTCTGTTCCGGCGGGGTCACCGGCGGCAACCAGCAATTATACATCGCCGCGATGACCAATCCCTACACGTTGAGCGGGACGCCGCGGGTGTTGTCCGTGCCCGACCAGCCTTGGGAGCAAAACGGCCTGATCAACGAGGGCCCATGGGGCTTCAACCACAATGGACAGGTGTTCATCGTGTATTCCGCCAGCGGCTGCTGGACTGATGACTACACTCTCGGCTTGCTGAAACTCACCGGGCTCAACCCGCTATCCAGCAATTCCTGGACAAAAATCGGCCCGGTGTTCACCAAACAAATCGGCGCCTATGGCCCGGGGCACAATTCAGTTATTACCGACGCCACCGGCCAATGGTGGAATCTGTACCACGCCAACGATCTCTCCGGGCAGGGTTGCGGTTCCGCCCGCAACATCCGCGCGCAACGCCTCGTCTGGGGCGCGGACAACCTGCCCGACTTTGGCACGCCGGTGCCGGCGGGTTCCTGGTGCAGCACCGATCCGGATTTTCTGGCGGCGCACTTTCCCCTGACCGAATCTGGCGGCAGCACGGTCGCCGACGTTGCCAGCGGCGCCACTGGCATCGTGCATGGACAGACCACCTGGGCTCAGCCCGGCCTGACCTTTGACGGCGTTACGGCTTATGTGGATGCCGGCACCGCCCTGGGCAACGACGTGCAGCACGCCGTCACTCTGGCGGCGTGGGTTCGCGCCGCGCAGTTCGCCGACTGGGCGGGCATCATCAGCAAGGGCAGCAACGCCGCGCCCTATGCCCTGCAAACGTGGAGCGACGGCGCCCTGCGCTTCACCGCCAACTGGGGCGCGCCCAGCGGCGCCGTGGGCGGCGGGTCATGGAATTCCAACTTCAAAATCTCCCCCAACGCGTGGCATCACGTGGCGGTAACCTATGATGGCGCCAACGTGCGTTTCTATCTGGATGGCGTCATGGATTCCAACCCGCCGGCAGCGACATTACGATTTGGGGTGGTGGCCGAGCCGTTATACCTCGGCGCGGATTTCCCCGGCGGCGACGAGTATTTTGCCGGCACCATCCGGGACGCACGCGTGTATGGCCGGGCATTGAGCCTGGCGGAAATCCGGATCATTGCGGGATTCAATTCGCCGCCCACCTTGGACGCCATGGCTGACGCCACTCTCGGCGCCGGGCAGACGTTGCTGCGCACTAACATTGCGACCGACCTCGAGGCCCCGCCGCAGCGCATTACCTACCAGCTTCAAGCTGCTCCCGCCGGGGCGGCTTTGAATCCGGTCTCCGGCGTCTTATCCTGGCGACCGGCGGTGGCGCAGTCACCTGCCACCAACGTGATCGCCGTGGTGGCGGCGGACAACGGCTCGCCCAGTCTCAGCGCGACCCAAAGCTTTACGGTCGTCGTCACTGCGCCGAGCCCGCCGGTGATCACGCCAGCGGCAGTAACCAACGACCAGTTGGAATTTCAAATCACAGGTGACGCCGGACCGGATTTCATCCTGGAAAATGCCACCAATCTGGCCACTCCCGCCTGGCGGCCGGTGGCCACGAACCGCAGTGCTGTTCCGCCCTTTCTATGGACGCAGCCCATCGCCGGACCCCCGCAGCAATTTTTCCGCATCCGGCTCGGACCTTGATCGCGGAGCTCAATTCTGTTTGGGGCCATCCAGGAACAGCGCCTGCTGATGGCCGGGAGAACCGATCAGCGCCAGCGGCCGGCCGGAGAACAGGGCAAACAGTTGGGCGTCGGAAATGGTCTCGACCTGGGTCGGGGCCGGTGGTGCAACCGGGCTGGGGGACACCGGTCGCACCGCCGCCACAACAGGGTTGGGCTGGGCCGTGGGCAATTGGCGCCAGGCCAGCGCGAAGGCCAGTGCCAGCAGCACCGGCAGCCCGGCCAGCAGGCTCACCCGCAAAACACTTTGCTGGCGCCGGGTGCGGCGCACCACGGTGAGACCCGCATCCAGGGAGGTGCGCCGGAGCTGGTCCAGTTCGGCATCAGCCAAAATCTCGTGCAACAATTCTTTGGGGTCGGATGGTTTCATGGCTCGTTCAATTTCTGGCGCAGGCTGGCGCGCAATTGTTGGCGGAGGCGATGCAACCGCGATTCCACGGCCTTTTCCGTGAGGCCGGTGCCGGCGGCCAGTTCCCGCACCGCCGCGCCGTCGAGATATTTGCCTTCCACCAAATCCCGGTCGGCCGCGGGCAGGGTGCCCAGGCACTCCTCCAACAACGTGTGGAGGGGCGTTTCATTATGTTCAGCCGCGGTCGTGGTGCGCTGCCGCAGCAGGCGATCCAGCAACCGGAGGTAGCGGTGGTGTTTGCGGCCGGCGTCGCGGGCGGCGTTGCGGGCCACGGTTTTGAGCCAGCACCAGAAGGCTTCTTCCTCGGCAAAGGCGCGGGATTTGCGGGCCACGCGCAGCAGGGTTTCCTGCAAGGCTTCGCGCGCCTCGTGTTCCTGCCCGCGCGCCACCACCAGCAAGAATTGGTACAGCCGGTCGAAGTAGCGCGCATGGAACTCGCGGAACGCCGCCTCGTCGTGCGCGGCCAGGCGCCGGGTGAATTCCAGCGTCACGGCGGCATCCGCCCCCGGGGTGCTCATGTGCGGGATACTTTGAGTCGGGCTCAAAGCCGGTGGCAACATGGTTTGGAGGATGGCAGCGGACACGTTTAGAAACGGCGGGCCGGCAGGGTGGTGGTGCCGGCACCCGCCGGGGCGGCGTTGACTGTGGCCGGGGCCGAATACCCACTCTCTGGCGCCGGCAGCGCGGTGTTGGGGCGGAACGCATCCGGCGATGTGCGGCTCACATCAGTCACCGGCGCCACGGTGGTGGCGCCCGGCAGACCGGACATACCAAAAGGGTTCGCTACCGGCAGGCCCGAGGCGCCGGAGCGTTGCACGCCGGGCAGCGCGCAGATGACCTTGGCCGCAATCCCCACCACCCGGGGGTCGCCAATGACCACCAGCAAGTTGGCACCGCGATGGAACTTGATCACCGGATGCGGCAGGGGCGTCGTCCCCGGGACTCGACTTTCGTTGAGCATCTGCTGGTATTGGTCCACGGTCTCATCCACCATCGCAAAAATCTGGGCCACCTGCTCATTCTGCCGTTTGGCCCGGGCTTCCGGACTTTCCACGGGCAGGCCGGAAGTGGGGTTAACGCCCTCCTCGCCGGCGAGATAAGTTCCGATGCTGAATGCCTCCACCTGCAAGCTGGGCCCCGCAGCCACGGCTGGCGTCAGCACATACAACTCCGGGCCTTGATCGTTCTGTTGCACCGGCAATCCCGTGGCCGGGTCCAGTACCGTTTGTTTATCCTGCCGCCCATTGTGCCAGATAAATTGCGAACCGCTGGCGACGCGCAGGGCATCCAATTGTTGCTCCATGTTCGCGCCGTCCAGTTTGAGATCCGCCACCACCACGTCGCCCAATCCGGGAGCGAGGGCAAAATTGGCGTCCGAGTCCCGTTCATGCAGCAGGTCGCAGATATTGCCCAAGGTGGCCGGGACCCTGGCAGCATGGTCGGCCCGATCTCCGCCGTTCCAGACCAGCATCGCGTTGGTGATTTCCAGGTCATGAGCCCGGGCCGGCAACACCGCCGCACTGCCCAGCACCGCCGTCAGGGCCAGCATTGATGTTACCCGCCGCAAAGTAATTGGAATTTTCATAGGAGATTTGGAGTTCATCGTCTTCATCTCCAACACGCCTGCCGCCAGTCAAATCCTGCAAACAATCCGGCACTGTTTCCGGAACGCTGCCAATGCCGCAACTTGGAAATTGTTAAAACCGGTTTTGTTTTCGAAATCACCGCAAAAGGCTTAACAGTCTTAAAAGCGCATCCCAAGTCTTTGTCCATCAACAGAGCGGGTGAAGTTGCGGGAACTTTGCTCCGTTTATTACTCTTAAACCTTTTCCAACTCCGGACCGAGCGACTGGACTCCCGCCGCCCGAATCGAAATTCGGCCACCGCCGCCGTCACGCCTGATAACTTGGCGCTCATACCGGCGGACACCATAGCACACCGGCGGTGGAATGAGACGCAAAAACTTCATTCCCGCGCCGATTGTTTTAAACGCGTTGCCTTCACCTCGGTATCTTCAAAATCAACAAACGCCTGCCGGGTTTTTGACCTTTGAAACTTCGGCGCGGCGGCATACAGTCGCAACCATGCCAACCGCCGGGTTTTCGGGCCATTTCCGGGACCTGTCGCGACTTGATATTGAATTATGAAAATGAGTCTTTGGATTTTCCTGGCCGGCGTCGGTTTGAGCCTGAGCCTGACCGCGCCGGCGGCGGGTCGGGCCGACCGCTGGGGGAAAGACTCCTTCATCTCGACTCCCGGCACCACCCTCAACGGGGTCAAGCCGCTGGCCAGTTGGATCTGGGATTCCGGGGCGGAAAATCCCCAAAATTATTATTTGCTGGTGCGGAAAACCTTCACTCTGAAAGAAGTTCCCCAGGCCGCGGACGCTTACATCTCCGCCTATGCCAGCGCCGATGTGTATATCAACGGCCGGCTCTTGGAACGTTGCCCCATGAATTGTGATCCCGAATACCAGTGCTATGATCACTTCGATATCCGGCCGTGGCTCCAGCCAGGCGAAAATTGCATCTCCGCCGTCGTGCAAAATTTCGGTGTCGGGCTGCACTCCCAAATGAACGCGCGCGGCGGGTTCTTCTTCCAGGCAAAATTGGATTATGCCGGCGGGCAATCCACCCACCTCCTGAGCGACCCCACCTGGCAGGTGCGCCCCGCTCATGCGTGGAACTCCGAGACCCGGTTGCGCGAACCCAACGCGCACCTCATCGGCTTTGTCGAAGCCTTCGATGCCCGGCTCTGGCCGGAGGGGTGGCAGACGCCGGACTTCGATGCGAAAACGTGGGAGCATGCCAAGGTCATTGGCGTCCCTCCGGTGGCGCCCTGGAACCACATTGTCGTAACCGAACGTCCGCGCCTGACCCGCACTGTGGTCCGCCCCGGGCGCCATTGGGTTGCCGGCAATCTGATGGTTTACGATTTCGGCACCGAAATCGCCGGTTACCCGCAATTCACCGTCACCGCCGCCGCCGCGGGGGTTACCCTCCAAATTGCCACCGGCGAACGGCTGGATACCAACTCCGCGCCCCGCTTCCTCGACAGCGGCGATCATTCCGATACCTACACCACCAAAAAAGGCCCGCAAAGCTGGCGGCCCTATACTTGGGCCGGCTTCCGCTATTTTGCCATCGCCACCAATGCGGCCGTGCAGATCCGGGACGTCAGCGCGGAATTTGCCCGCTACCACTACGAAATGGACAGCTCCTTTGAGTGTTCGGACCCGCAACTCAACGCCTTTTGGAACATCGGCAAACACACCATGGAAATTAACTCCATCGACACCTACGTGGATCCGTGGCGCGAACACACCCAATACATCGCCGGCGATTCGCGCTACATGATGATTTACGGCAACTACGCCTTTGGCAAAAGTTCCCGGTTTCTGTCCGCCTACAACCTCCTGTGCGGCGCCGAATCGCAACGCTGGCGCACGGATGGCGCCGTGCGCAGCCGTTATCCCACGGATTATTTCCTGCAACCCGGCAGTTCCACCTACATCGCCGATTACCAGCTCGAATGGATTCTCATGATGCACGAGTATTTCCGGTATTACGGCCCGGACGAACTGATGGTCAGCCTGTACCCCAATCTTAAAAAAGCGGTGGATTATTTTCAGACCTTTGTGGATCCCCAAACGGGTCTGCTGGCCAATTTGCCCGGCTGGATCGTGCTCGACTGGCCCGCCACCTACCCCATGGAATATAAAAAGACCATCACCGGCCCCAACTGTCTGTATTACGGCGCCCTGAATGCGGCGGCGGCCATCGCCAGCGATTTCGCCCACGACCCCGACCAGGCCCGACTCTGGCGCGAGCAGGCCCGGCAACTCCGGGAACACATCAACACCGAACTGTGGTCCGAAACCAACCGGGCCTACCTGGACAGCAGGGAAGGCACGCGCACCAGCCAGCAACCGCAGGTCTATGCGCTCCTCTACGGGTTGCCTGACGCCGACCGGCAGGCGGATTTGGCCAAGCTGATCATGGCCCGCGGCAAAGCCAGCGAGGAATCGTTCGCCTACTGGACGCTCAATGCCCTGTTCGCGGCCGGGCACGACCAGTGGGCCCTCAATTATATGCGCCAGAACTGGGGCGCCCAAACCCGGCTGGATTCGTTTAATGGCGCGTGGCAGGAAGGCTGGGACCTGCCCTGGGGCTCCACCTCGCATGCCTGGTCCTCCGGCCCCACCGCGCTGCTGCCCCAAAAAATTCTCGGGCTGGAACCCACCGACTACGGCTGGAAGCGGTTTGCGGTGACCCCGCACCTCGCCGACCTCACCTGGGCCAAAGGCACCGTCGCCACCGTCGCCGGAAACATCTCCGCCGCCTGGGAGAAAACCTCCGGCGGCCATTTCACCCTCAAACTGACCGTGCCCCCGGATACCCAGGCCGACGTTTCCCTGCCCACCCCGGACCTGAAGTCGCTCAAAATAAACGGGGCCGCACTCGCGGAAAATCCCGCGTTCAAAGCGGTGATGGCGGGCAACCGGGTGACGCTCCCCACCGGCCCCGGCACGTACCAGTTTGAATGCGACCTCGCGGACCAGTGAGCATCCGGATGGCGCCTTAATTTATTGTAGGAGCCGACGTGAGGAGGCTCTGACTTAAATTTTTTGGCGGGAGCGACCGCTTACGTAGGACAGGCGTCCCGCCTGTCCCGCGTGGCCGACAATCCGAGCGCGGATTCCACTCTATTCTTTCTTATCCAGAACACCATTCGCGCGACGTTCTCCTTCCGCTTCGATTTCAGAAGTGAGCACGTGTTTGCTTAGAAATTCGGAAATTTCGGAAGGAATCTCCACATGATGCTTTTTCAGAATCAGATTCCACTTGTAACCTTCAGCCAAGTCCGCTGCGGTCCCAATGCCATTAAAGCAACGCATAGCCAGCTTACCTTGCGCCTCGGCTGACCCATGCTCAGCTGCCACGCGATACCACTTGGTCGCCTCAACTTGATCCGCTTTGATGCCTAGCCCCTCTGAGTATATGTCACCCAGATATTCTTGCGCACCCACAACACCGTTTGTTGCCGCCCTGGTACACCACGCCAACGCCAAGGTATCGTTCTTGGCCACTCCCTCTCCACTGGAATAGAATAATGCCAGGTAGAACTGCGACGGTGGAAATCCGTGTTCAGCGGCCTTCTGGAACCATTGAAAGGCTTCTGCTCCGCTATTGGTTCTATTACCACTTCGGAAGTAAATCACCCCAAGGTCGTTCTCGGCCGAAGCCTGACCTTGGGCGGCCGCCTTTTTGTACCATTTGATGGCTTCCTCACGATTCGTTGCAGTGCCTTGGCCCCTATCTAAGCATACGGCAAGTTGATACTGAGCGTCGGCAACTCCAGCTTCAGCCGCACTGCGAAACCACTTTACCGCCATTACTGGGTCCGGGGGCACTCCTGCACCATTGAGATACAGCCCCCCGAGAATCGTTTGAGCGAGAGGTTGGCCTTGATTGGCGGCTTCTTTAAACCATTTTAACCCTGCGACCTCATCTTTCTCAATGCCCCGGCCTCTTTCGTAACATTGCGCCAGGATATACTGAGCCGGTGCCACCCCGGCTTCAGCGGCTTGCTGCAATCGTTTAACGCCCTCGGACTCATTTTTAGGAACGCCCATTCCTTGTAAATAACACACGCCGAGATTATACTGCCCATAGGCGCTTCCATGTTTCACTGCTTTTTCAAGCCATTTAATGGCGTTTGCATCATCTTGGGCCACTCCCGTTCCGTATAAGTAGCAAGCCCCAAGATTCGATTCTCCTCGGGGGTTGCCCTGAGCTGCAGCTTGTTGATACCATTTTACAGCCTCCGATTCATTCTTGAGAACGCCCATGCCATTGAAATAGCGCCAACCCAATTCTGCCTGGGCATTGGCATTATTTTCCTTCGCCGCAGTCATTAATTCAGCGATCGTTGCAGTGCCAAGCTCTCTATCTGATTTCTTATTGCACCCGCACAACACACCACACATGAGCAGAAACCAAAGACTTGAAAACCTCATCATGATTTCGGGTAAAGTTTGTTGCAGAATCAAACAAAATTAATCATAAACGGACCCATCATTCCATGACGCCGGCTGGGGGGGCCCGGCCAGGATAGGCCCCGATGGGTTATCTGCCGGCAAACTGCTCCTCCTCATGGCGCATTGGCAAGGTGCAAATAAGCACTGCCTCCGGCACTTACCAGTTTGAATGCGACCTCGCGGGCCAGTGAGCATCCGGAGAGCGCTATGATATATTGGAGGAATAGCGTACCGCATTCGGCGGGCGGGGCGCCGCGACATTCCAACCTGTCAACCGCCGCCGCATTCAGTCAGGGTGTCGCGGCGCTCCATCCTCCGAAAGATTGTGCCCGTCCGCGAGTTCGTCGAGATACAATCCCAACTCAAGATGGGCAAAAACTTCGTCGAAGTTGCTGAGTTTCTTTTTGTCCAGTTTTGCAAAGAGTGCGGCAGCGGATTTTTTGCCGGCATCGGTTTTCATGGCCCGCAAACAGTGAGCAGCAAACCCGACTTGATGAAGATTCGAGGAATTGCGCAACACCGCGACCAACAAGGGAATGGCCTCGGGGTTATGCTGAATGACATAATCGCAGTCTTCCACACTCCCGACCCGCGGCATGCCTAGCTCCATGTCGACACTTTCATATTTCAACATTTCGATCCGACGCGCCAATTCGGACTCCATCCCGGATTGCGGGTGCGCGCAGCCGGTGACGAATCCGAGGCAGCCGCCCGCCAGGGTCACAATAAAAACAAATGAGGCAAAATCAATGCAGCGGAATGGGTTCATTTGGGCCGTTTTTTGGGTTCCGTGGTGCGGCATGCCTCAACGTTATCCCTCCCGGCCTGCATGTCAACGAAGTCACCAGGGTTGATTTCCGTTGCTAATGGGTGGTCGCTTTGTAGCCGTTGTCGAGGCGGTCCCGCGTACGCCTCGGCTGTATTCCAGCGGGAAGCGGTCATTTGAATTGTAAGGCGGACTGTTTTTTAAAGTCGGTCCCGGTGTCGCGGGTAAACGGGCCGGCTTGCGGATAAGATAGCTGTTCCCGCCGGAGGGGAGAACACCCCATGGCGCGATGGCCTTGCCCGGCTTATGGTTCAGGTATGTCAACTCTCTTAATCATCGTGGTGTTATTGCTATTGTTCGGCGGCGGCGGCGGCTACTATTATTCCCGGCGCCGGTAAGCCGGCGCGGAATCACCCGCAGGCCCAGACCGCGGCAGGCGCCCCCTGGCGCCGGCGCGATTATTGAATCCGGATCATGATTCACAGCGGACAAATCAACGCCGACAACCCGGTCGTCCTGGGCGCTTTTGTGGTAATCGGCTGTCTGGTGCTTTACGTGGCGTTCAAGATCGGCTTCGTCATTTTGAAAATACTGTTGGGCCTGGTCGGTCTCGCATTGCTGGGCGGCGCCCTCTGGTGGTTCTTTTCAGGGATGCATTCCTGACCCGCTATCGGTTTAACCCGCTGATCAAGCTTCGCCAATTGGGGCGACAGGCCCGTTGCCCCGGCGGGGCGCGGCCTTCAGGCTGCTGCACCATCCGCCCGCACGAAGGTTTCGATAAATTCCGGCACCTCACTCCCCGTCCCGTTGAAGCGGGATAAATCCCGCGCTACGGCATCGAATTACGCGAGTCGCAATAATGCCTGGCCGATCGTCCGGCTGCGGTTGGCAAATGGGTTGCAAAATGGCGCGCCCAGATTTGAAGACCCCAGCAGTTGGCGTTCGCAAGAAGCCCTTCCGGGTTGCCTACTTAAATCTTCTGCGCGGTCAGCAGCATGTAAACGATCATCAATGCCGCCAGCAGGGCAACGGCGGCGGTCACAGCCACGATCAGGCCACGATTCGCCCGCACTTCGCCGCGTTCGATGGCCTGATGAACGCTGTGACTATGCCAGGCGGCCAGAACCACGAGCAGGCCGCCAAAGGCCATCATTCCAATACCCACCGGCAAGGACATGCCGGTGCTGTGGACGTGGAACTTCGGGTCGAGGCGCAAGGCCAGTTCGCGCAGCCAAAGGCCAAATTTGGCGACAACAAATCCCAGGCTGATGATGGCAATGCTGGTCCGCACCCAGGCCAGGAAGGTGCGCTCGACCGCGAGATGTTCGGTGCATTTTTGAGTATCGGGCAGAGGCAGGTTCATGGGCATATAAAAGGGTCCGGTTTTGACAAATTGCGCCACCTCACTTGACGGCGCCGCCGCTACAACTGGCGGTTCCAGCCACCGCACCGGCAGTCCCGGCTCCGCCCGGGTTTCACGCCACCTGACGCGGCCGGCCCCAACGTTATGCCTCCCGGCCGGGGTGTCAACGGTGCGAACCGCCGCTTCCACAGTGATCGCAGGGGTGCCGCGACGGTAGCGGCCAGATTGAAGCTACGGGCTTACGGTTTGGCGGGGGCCGGAGGCGCCGGCATTTGTTCCAACTGTTGCCGCATCGTTTTGAACGACGCGTTAGCGGGATCGGCCTGTGCCGCGTCTTTCACCACGGTTAGCGCCGTCGCGGGTTGATGGAAATTCATCAGCAAATTGACTTCCGCATAAACGGCCTCCGTTTGCCCGGCATCGAGGGCATATACCTGACCGAAGGCGTTGGTGGCCGCCGCAAACATCCGGTCCCGTTCCGCCGGGTCCGGGGCGGTCTGCGCCCGCCAGGCGTAAATTCCCGCGCTCGCCGCCCGTTCGTGGGCATAGGTGCGGCGTGTGGAGGCATCGCCCGCGAACGCTGGCAGGGCTTTTAAGGCCGTGATTTTCCGGGTCCAAAAATCCCGGTCCGTGGCAATGTCCTGCGGGGAAATCCGCTCCAGCGGCTGCGGGGCAATGGTCATGACCAACCCATGCGGGGCCAGGCGGGGATAAAGCGATTCCGCCGGGAAACTCGCCTCGTAACATACCGTGCGCCCGGGATTTTGGGCGATGATGCTTTGGAGGATTTGGCTGCTGGCGGCAACCCACGCGGCAAAGCCTGTCTTGCCGGCATAGGCCTGTTGGATGATGGCCTGCACCTCGTTCGTCGCCGGCAGGTTGATTTTCGCGCCGTACCGGTCGCGGGCGTATTGCATATAACGGCCATCCAAAAACTTATTCTGGCTCAGCACGAAAACCGGATCGCCCGGGGCCCGGCAGGCGAGCGTGGGCAGCCCGCGCCCGGGATCTGTGCCGCCAAAATAAAGGCAACCCGCCGGCAGCGATTGCATCAAATCATCACTGAGCGTCTGGACCAGCCCGGGGTCGCCGGAGGCAAACGCCTCGACCGCGAGTTCGGCTTCCAGCACGGGTTGTTTCACCGGGGTGAGATAGCCGGGGGCGTTGGTATCCTGGAACAGGCCGGAGTAAATCTGTTGTGCGGCCCGGGCACGCCCGGCCCGGGCCGTGGCAAAATAATTGGTCACCGCCGGCGCCAAGGTAAACTGATATTGGGCCGCGATGGCGTGGACCTCCTGCTCCTGGGTGGCGAGAAACGCCAGCACCTGGGGTGGGAAGGAAATCTGCTCCCGGAGCGGGGGCAGGTCGCCAGCCCGGGCGACCCAGGCACAAACCAGCAAAGTGAGGACAGCGAGAGAGGTCTTCATATGGTGTATGGGATGAGCTGACAGATTCCAGATGACAGTTGCATGGGGCACTCGGACTATCCCTCCTTGGGATGCGTATTTAACTTGGCGGTGGAACGTAGCGAATCTACCCGCACCGGCTTCGGTGTCAATGAAACCTGCGCCGTTCCCGGATTTTAGCCGCCAGAACTGGTCTTTTTTGGCCGGCACCGGGCGGGTATGGGTTTTCCCCGAATCACATTTTGATTTTGGGGCCTGTGAGGGTACGACCCCTCCCGGGGTCGGATAATTTTTTCGCATTCGCCGGGGGTGGTACTCCCGCTATTCATGTTCCTGCCCTGCGGGCAGCTACCGAAGGGCCTGTCTTGTCCTTGGTTCGCCGACATCGGCACAATGGCCTCCGAGGGGGCATCCCGGCCACCATTTTGGCCGTTGCTCCTGCCCTTTGAGGCTTGCGTCCTGCCGGGGTTGTGGCCTATTTATGCCGGTTGCAGACCGGCGCGCGTGGTGCTAGTTTCAGCCTGATTTAACCAGCCTATGAAAACGAATCATACCCGCACTTCGCGGCGGAGTTTCCTCAAGTCCTCCCTCACCGTTCCCGTCGCTTTGGCGGCCGCTCCCAGCCTGCTGGCTGAGTCCGCCCCGGCGCCGGCCCCGGCTACCGATGCGTCCACACCGTTGCCGCGGCGCCAGCTCGGCAAGAACGGTCCGGCCGTGACCATGATCAGCCTCGGCGGCATGATGGCCGCCCTCACCCCGCAATACCTCGATATCGCGTGGTCCATGGGCATCCGTTATTTCGACACGGCCGACTGTTACAAGAACGGCCAGTCGGAAAAAATCATCGCGCAGTGGCTCGCCAAGTATCCCGAACGCCGCAAGGAAATTTTCCTCGTCTCCAAGGACCATCCGCGCAAAGGCCCGGAGCAGTTGCTGGAGATGATTGACCGCCGGCTGGAAGCCTGCGGCACGAAGTATCTCGATGCTTTTTACATCCACGGCCTCGGAGCCGGCGAATACGGTCCGGACGCCGTGAACTGGCCCAAGAGCGACGCCTTCAAAAAGGTTTGCGAGCAGTTGAAAAGCTCGGGCAAGGTCAAGATGGTGGGTTTCTCCTGTCACGACGGGCAACTGACCGAAATCCTGAACTCCGCGGCGGCAGGCGGGTTTGTGGACATCATCATGCTGAAGTACAATCCGTTTTTCACCAAGGGCGATGCGTTTGACCAGGCGCTGGAAAAATGCCACCAGGCGGGCATCGGACTGGTGGCCATGAAAACCATGCGCGACGTGCAGGATGTGCCCAAGCGGCTGCCAGAATTTGAAAAGCTGGGGCTCAACGTGCATCAGGCCAAGCTGCACGCCTGCTGGAGCGACACCCGCATCAGCGCCGTCTGCAACATGATTGAAAACGTGGACCAGATGACGGCCAGCACCACCGCCGCGCGCAATTACAAGGCGCCGCTGCCGGTGGCCCAGATGACCTTGCTCAAGGAAACGATGCTGGCCGGCCGCCGCACCATGTGCACCGGCTGCCCGGCGTGCGAGGCTTTCACCACGCAGACCGCGCTGGCGTTCCACGACATCTCCCGCTACGTGACCTATTACGAGCAGGATGGCAATCTCGACGCCCGCAACCAGTATCACGCCCTCGCGCCGGCGCAACGCAGCGTGGCCAACGTGGACCTGGCGGCGCTGCGCGATGCCTGCCACTTCAAGACCGATTACCCGGAAATCATGCGCCGGGCCGAACGTTATTTCGCCTGATCATGAGCCACTCCCACCTGACCCGAAGGAATTTCCTCCGGAATGCCCTGATGGCTCCGGTGGGGGCTTCGCTGCTGCCGGCGTTGGCTGCGCGAGCGGAAGATGCTGCCAAGCCCGCCAGCGGGCCGGCGGCGCCGGTGCCCACCCGGCAACTGGGCCGGCAGGGGCCGCAGGTGAGCATGCTGATCATCGGCGGGGATTATCCCGCGTACAGTCCGCAATACCTCGACCTCGCCTGGGCGCAAGGCATCCGGTACTTCGACACCGCCGCGATGTACGGCGGCGGCAACGACGAACCGAAGCTGGGCCAGTGGCTCACCAAGTATCCGGAGCGGCGCAAGGAACTCTTTCTGGTTTCCAAGGATCATCCGCACCAGGGCCCAGAGCAATTGCTGGAGATGGTGGACCAGCGGCTGGCGCGCTGCAAAACGAGTTACCTGGACCTGTATTTCATTCATGGCATCAATCCCCGCGATTACGGCGAGGAGTCGTTGCAATGGCCCAAGAGCGATGCCTTCAAGAAGGTTTGCGAGCAGTTGAAAGGTTCCGGCAAGGTCAAGATGGTGGGCTTTTCGTGTCACGACGACCACAGCCCGGAATATTTGGCGGCGGCGGCGGAAGGCGGCTTTGTGGATGCGCTCATGGTCAAGTACACGCCGTTCTACGAGAAGGGCGACGCGTTTGACCGCGGGCTGGATGCCTGCCATGCCAAGGGCATCGGGCTGATCGCCATGAAGACCCTGCGCAACGCCACGGATGTACCCAAACACGTGCCGGAATTTGAAAAGCTGGGGCT
>DATJIU010000272.1:0-8565 GCA_035492855.1 Dongiaceae bacterium
GAACGCGAACTCACGCTGATGCTGGTGGTGGATGTGAGCGGCTCGGGACTGTTTGGTTCGCGCGGCCAGTCCAAGCGCGAACTGGCCGCCGAGATTGCCTCGGTGCTCGCCTTTTCCGCCATCCGCAACAACGACAAGGTCGGCCTGATTCTTTTTAGCGACGAGGTGGAAAAATTCATTCCGCCGCGCAAGGGCCGCAGCCACGTGCTCCGGGTCATCCGCGAGGTGCTGTTCTTCGAGCCCAAGCGGCGCGGCACAGACTTGAATGCGGCGTTGGAATTCTTGCTGCGCGTGCAGGCGCACAAGGCAGTGGCGGTGGTGGTATCGGATTTCCTGGGCTCGCCGGCGCAGGCCAAAAATGAGGCGCGCCGCCATGTGCGGCCGCAAATGATGCTGCTGGAGTCGCTGGCGCAGGCGTCGTTCACCAGGCTCAAGCAGACGAACCGGCGTCATGACGTGGTGGCAGTGCAAATCACCGACCGCTACGAGCTGGAGCTGCCGCCGCTGGGCCGGCTGGTGTTGCGCGATGCCGAAACCGGCGAGGTGGTGGAAGTCCATACCGGCGATGCCCGCAAGCGTGAGGCCTTTGCCACGCGACAGGCCAAGACCCTGGCGGAAACCGCCCGGATCTTCCGCTCGGCGGGCATTGACGCCATTCAGTTGCGCACGGATGAACCGTACGGCGCCGCCTTGGGCAAGTTTTTTGAGGCCCGCGAAAAACGGAGGTTGCGAGGCTAACATGGCTGCCCTGATTGTGACCAATTCGGCCCCGGCAACTCCGGCAACCGTCGCCACGCCGGC
Source organism: Dongiaceae bacterium (assembly GCA_035492855.1). Lineage (GTDB taxonomy): Bacteria > Verrucomicrobiota > Verrucomicrobiia > Limisphaerales > JAFMIX01 > JAFMIX01. The sequence continues at coordinate 802 of DATJIU010000272.1, forward strand.
GGCGCTGACCGATGGCCTGCGCGATATCAAGCCGCCCCTGTCCATCCCTACCGGCTGGGAATGGGTGTGGTGGGTGGCGGGGGCGCTGGCAGTGCTGGCGCTCGCCATGCTGTTGTGGCTGTGGTGGCGGCACCGGCAGCAACGGAAGCCGGTTGCACCCGTGGTGCCGGCGCATGTCCGGGCGCGCCAACGGCTGCGCCAGGCGCTGGCATTCATTGAAGAGCCCAAGCCATTTTGCATCATGGTTTCCGATGCCGCCCGCGCCTACCTGGAAGAACGGTTTGATTTTCACGCGCCGGAACGAACGACGGAGGAATTTCTACGGGAATTGCAAACGAGCAATCTGCTGCAGGACCTGCAAAAGGAAAGTCTCGCCCGGTTTTTGGAGAGCTGCGACCTGGTGAAATTTGCCCGCTATGAACCCGGCGAAGCCGAGCTGCGGGAATTATATGATTCGGCCCTGCGGCTGGTGGAAGAAACCACGCCGCCAGATGCTCTGTCCGAAGTGACGCCGCCAGCGCCGCCCGCCCGCCCGGTCGCGCCGCCGCCCATTCCGAAATATTGATGACTTTTGCCCATCCGTATTTGCTGCTGTTGTTGCTGCTGCTGCCGGTCCTGGCGTGGCTGAAGGGTCGGCGCGGGCAACCACCGGCTTTCGTCTATTCCTCAGTGCAGTTGTTGCGCGGGGTGACCAACATTTCCCGGGCGCGGAGCGGCGGGTTTCGCGGCGGACTGCGGTGGCTGGTGCTGGCCTTGTTCATCGTGGCGCTGGCGCAGCCGCGGCTGGACAAGAGCAACGTCAAGATTACCGCCAGCGGGGTGGATATCGTGGTGGCCTTCGACCTCTCGGGCAGCATGCTGTCGGAAGACTTTCAAGTGAACGGAGAGGCGGTGAATCGCTTCGACATGGCGCGGCGGGTGCTTAAGGATTTCATTCACAAGCGGCCCAACGACCGCATCGGGTTGGTGGTGTTTGCCACCCAGGCATACATCGCCACGCCGTTGACACTGGATCACGACTTCCTGCTGGACAGCCTCAACCGGTTAAAGATCGGTTCCATTGATCCGAACCAGACGGCCATTGGCTCGGCGCTGGCCACGGCATTGAACCGCTTGCGGGATTTGAAGTCCAAAAGCAAGATTGTGATTTTGATGACCGACGGCCAGAACAACGCGGGCAAGGTGAATCCACTCACGGCAGCGGACGCGGCGGCGGCGTTGCAGGCCAAGGTGTACACCATCGGCGTGGGCCGGCGGGGCATGGCGCCCATGCCGGTGTTCATGAACGGCCAGCAGGTGGGCACCCGGATGATGCCGGTGGACATTGATGAGAATACGCTGCAGGAAATCGCCCAACGCACCGGCGGCAAATATTACCGCGCCGACAACGCGGACCGGTTCGAGGCCATTTACGCGGAAATCGACAAGCTCGAAAAAACCGAGGCCACCGTCAGCAAGTTCGCCAATTATGAAGAACTGTACGGGTGGTTCGTGGCGGGCGGCACGCTGTTGCTGCTGTTCGAACTCATCCTGGCCAACACCCTCTGGAGGCGGCTGCCATGAGATTCGCCCAGCCTCATTTTCTCTGGTTGCTGCTGGTGCTTCCACCGGTGCTGGGGTTGTTTTTCTGGTGGGTAAACCGGGAACGGCAAAAGTTGATGGCCCAGTTTATTGATTCCCGGCTGCTGGCCGGATTGCTTTCGGGCTGGTCGCCGGCGCGGCGCAAATTGCGCCAGGCTTGCACGGTGGTTGCGGCGGTTTTTTTGATTTTGGCCCTGGCCCGGCCCCAGTGGGGCTATGACCAGCAGGAAATCAAACTGCGCGGCCTGGATATCGTGGTGGCGGTGGACACTTCCAAAAGCATGCTGGCGGAGGACATCTCACCCAACCGGCTGACGCGCGCCAAGCTGGCGGCGCTGGAATTGATGCAGACGGCCCGGACCGGGCGGATGGGCCTGGTGGCGTTTGCCGGTGGCGCCTTTTTGCAATGCCCGCTGACGGCGGATGACACCGCTTTCCAACAAAGCGTGAACGCGCTGGATGTGAACATCATTCCCCAAGGGGGCACGGACCTGGCGGATGCCATCAATACCGCGGACACGGCCTTCAAGGAAGGCGACAGCCACCGGGTGCTGGTGTTGATGACGGACGGTGAAGATCACGATGGCGGCGCGGTGGAAGCGGCCAAACAGGCGGCCAAGAACGGGCTGAAAATTTTCACCATCGGCATCGGTACCACGGCCGGGGATTTGCTCAACCCCAATCTCGTCCGCGATGAAAATGGCAATGCCGTGAAATCACATCTCAACGAGAAACTGTTGCAGGACATCGCCAGCGCCACGGGCGGATTTTATCTTCCCTTGCGCGGCGCCAAAACCATTGAGACGCTTTACCAGAACGGATTGGCGCCGTTGCCCAAGGCGGACCAGGCCACCCAGGAACTGCGCCGGTATCACGAAAGATACCGCTGGCCGCTGGCTGCTGCCCTGCTGCTATTGCTCGCGGAAATGCTGCTGCCGGAGCGCAAGCGGTCCCGGCGCCGGAGCAAGGTCGCCCCCACGGCCCCGGCAACAGTGGCAGCGGCGTTGCTCCTGCTGGCGTGGCTTCCATTGTCGGCACACGCTTCGCCGGCGGGGGCCCTTAAGGATTACCGGGCCGGCAAATTTGCCGCGGCGCAGAAGGAATATGAACGGCTGGCCACGCTCGACAAAACAGGCGACCTGCGGTTGACCTACAATGCCGGCGCGGCCGCCTACCGGGCCACCAACTACGACGCCGCTATCAAGCATTTTACCGTCGTGCTCGCAGCGCCGGATGTGAAGCTGCAACAGGCCGCCTATTACAACCTGGGTAATGTGTATTTTCAGCAGGGCCGGGCCGCCAAGGATTTGGATGGCATGCAGGAATCGTGGGAAACGGCGGTCAAATTCTTCCAGAGCGCCGTCAAATTGGATCCGAAAGACGCCGACGCCCAGCACAACCTGACCCTGGTGAAAAATTTTGTGGCGAAAATTCTCGAATTACGCGAGGCCGCCCGCCAGGCCAAGGCCGCCGCCGATGATGCCACGCGCCAGCGGAATTATCATCGCGCGGTGGAAATCATGGAATCACTGCTACAGCAGAATCCCACGGCCAAGCAGTTCCAGGAGTTCACCAAGAAGTTAAAGGACATTGATGAAATCATCACGCCGCCTCAAATTCAGTCTAAGCCTCAGCCTTAGTATGTTGCTGGTGTCGCTGGCCAAGGCGCAGCAGATCCCGGCGGACGAGTTCTTTTACGCCGGCGCGCAGAGTTATGTGACCAACAATACGGCCGCGGCCCTGAAGCAGGTGGAGTCCGGATTGAAATTTTATCCGAACGACGTAAAGCTCAAGAAGCTGGAGGAGTTGCTGAAGCAACAGCAGCAAAACCAGCAGAACCAGCAACAAAAACAGGATGCTCAAAACCAGCAGGGGCAGCAGAAGCAACAGCAGCAGCAAAAACAACAGCAGCCGCAGGATAAACAAAAAAAGGAGGCTGAGGCGAAAGCCCGGGAGCAGGCAGGCAAAGCTGCCGACAAGTCCAAGGAGAAACCGGAAACGCAAAAGCCCGGGGAGATGACCCCGGAACAGGCCAAGCAGATGCTGGATGCCCAGAAGGGTGATGAGTCGGCCCTGATTTTCAAGCCGGACGGCAAACCGAAGGATTCTGACAAACCGGTCAAGGACTGGTAGAACCGATCAGGAGATGAATTCTCTGCAGGCGCAACGGGAGGAAACAAAAAAGCCACGAACCGAAGTTCGTGGCTTTGAAATTTAATCCCGACGGGTTATTCCGCCTTTTTGGTCTTGGCCGACTTGGGCTTCTTTTCCTTGGTGTCAGCAGCCTCGGCTGGCGCGGCTTCAGCGGCATCCTTGCGCTTGCCCCGCTTCTCAGTTTTGGGCGCTTCCTCGGTCTTGGCCGCGGCTTCAGGCACGGCGATGGGCGTGATGCTCTCGAGGCGCACCTTGAGCACGGCATTCACATCGGTGTGCAGGCGCAGTTCCACTTCATGTTCACCCAAGGCGCGGATGGGGTGCTCCAGATGAATTTTCCGTTTGTCGAGCGCCACGTCAAACTGGTGCTTGAGCTCGTCGGCAATGGTCCCCGAGGTGACGGAGCCGAAGAGCTTGCCGTCGTCGCCGGTCTTGACCTTGATGATGAGCGGCGGGAAATTGCGCACGCTCTTGGCCAGTTCGTTCATGGTGTTGAGCTCGTGCGCTTCGCGCTCGGCGCGGCGCTGCTTGAGCGCCTCGATGCGCCGCTTGTTGGCGCCGCTCAACGGGATGGCCAGCCCCTGCGGAAAGAGATAATTGCGGGCGTAGCCGGCAGCCACGCGGACCTGGTCGGATTCACCGCCGAGACCGACGATGTTGTGCGTAAGAATGACTTCTGTCTTTGCCATAAAAAATGTGAGGTTAAAGGATTAAAAGGGTACGTCGTCGCTTTCGGGCGGGGCATCGCCCTCCAAGGGTTCGCCTGCAGGCGCGGCCGGGGCAGCGGGACGTTGGCGCGGAGCCGGGGCGCCGCCTTCGTTGTCGCCGCCGCGCGGACTGCCGAGGAACTGCACCGTCTCGGCCACCACGCCCAGCTTGCTGCGTTTCTGGCCGGTCTGTTTGTCATCCCACTGGTCGAGCCGGAGCCGGCCTTCGATCAGGATGGGACTGCCCTTGCGCATGTATTGGCCGACGTTTTCGGCGGTGCGGCCGAAAATGTCCACGTCCACAAAAGTGACTTCCTCTTTCTTTTCGCCGGCTTCGTTGGTCCAGACGCGGTTGACCGCCATCCCGATCTTGGCAATCGCGGTACCCTTGGGGGTGTAGCGCAATTCCGGATCGCGGGTGAGGTTCCCGACGAGGATGACTTTGTTGAAGCTGGCCATGGAAAGGAATTATTTGGCGGGTTTGGCGAGCGGTGCCTCGGTGAAGAGCACGCGGAAAACCTCGTCGTTCGCGGCAAACTTGGATTGCAGGGCGGCGACGGTCTTGGGGGCGCAGCTGAAAATCACGTTGGCGTAAAAGCCGGCGTTGTTTTTCTTGTCCGCCACGCGGGCAAAGCTCTTCTTGTCCATCTTCTGCACGGTTTCCACCGCGCCGCCGGCGGCCGTGATGTCGGCAGAAATTTTGTCGAGGGTATCTTTGATGCCCTCTTCCTTGCCCGTGAGATTCAAAATGAACAGACCTTCGTATCGTTTCACTGCGCTTTTCCTTCGTTGGTGGAGTCCACGACTCCGTTAAACTGGCTCATCGCCTTTTCAATTCCGGCCGTCAACCAGCATCCAATCTGGTCCGCCGCCCGCGTCAAAACTTTTTCCAGCACCGCGGCTTCCTCCGCCGCAAACTGTCCCAGCACGTGGCCGGTGATTTCCCGCCGGCTGTCCCGCCGGCCAATCCCGATCCGCAACCGCGCAAACTCGCGGGTGGCCAGGTGAGCCTCAATGGACTCCAGCCCATGATGCCCGCCACTGCTGCCGCTGCGGCGCAACCGGATTTCCCCCAGCGGCAAATCGGCATCGTCCACCGCCACCACCAGCCGGTCTGCCGGCAGCCGGTAGAAATCCATCACCGCGCCCACCGCCACCCCGCTGACATTCATATAGGTCTGCGGCTGGCACAAAATAACCGTCCGGCGGTCCACCGTGACGCGCGCCAGCCGCGCCTGGAATTTCTTTTCCAGCGTCCAGCCGGCCTGCCAGCGGGCGGCCAGGGTTTCCCCCAGCAAAAAACCGGCGTTGTGCCGGGTCCGGGCGTATTCGCGTCCCGGGTTTCCCAATCCCACGATGAGATGCAATTGCTCCACACGCGGAAAAAGGAAGGCCGCCGGCTCCAGGGCCGGCGGCAGTTAAAACTACTTCTTCTTTTCGTCCTTGGCCGGCGCTGCCTTGGCATCCTTGGCCGGGGCGGCTTTGGCGTCTTTCGCCGGGGCGGCTGCCTTGGCATCGCCCTTGGCGGGCGCGGCACCTGCGGCGGCATCGTCCTTCTTCTCCTTGATCATCTCGACTTCGCCCGTGGTGGCGGCCGCGGCTTCCGCAGCAGCTTCCTGGGCTTCGGAGATCGGAGCGGCGATGGACAGCACGGAAACGTGCTTGTCACCCAAAATCTCCACGCCAGCCGGCGGCTTGATGTCGCCGAGGTGGATGGAATCGCCAATCTTCAGGGCGCTCACATCCACGGCGATCACTTCCGGCAGGTCCTTGGGCAGGGCGCGTACTTTGATCTTGAACAGCACGTGTTCGAGCACGCCGCCATCCGCCTTGACGCCGACGGCTTCGCCGGTGCTCTCGATGGGGACGAAGATGGTGACCTTTTCGTTTTCGGCCACCTCATGAAAATCCACATGCAACACCGAGCCGCTGAGGGCGTGGTGCTGAATTTCCTGCACCAGCGCGAGGCGCTTGGGGCGGGCGTCGTCTTTGACGGCGAGGTCCACCAGCAGGTTTTCGGAAGCGGAATGGTGAATGAGATTGTTCAGCTCCTTCGCTTCCAACTCGAGGTTTTGGGGGTTCTGCTGCCGGCCGTAGATCACGGCCGGAATGCGACCGGAGGCCCGGAGCTTCTTAACTTCACCCCGGCGCGTCTGCGTCCGGGGAAACGCCTGCAAACTTACAGTCTTCATGTTTTTAAGTCTATCTTCGGCCGGCCTTAACTGGTCCGTCCGCCTTTGAACTCAAAGAGCGAATTGACCGACGCATTGTTGTGAATGCGTTTGATCGCCTCGCCCAACAGTCCGGCCACCGACAGGGTGGTAATTCTCACGCCGTCAATGGCAGGGCGGAGGACAGTATCAGTTGTTATGAGTTCGTCAATCACTGATTTCTTCAATCTTTCGATGCCCACTTCGCCGAGAATCGCATGCGAGACACAGGCAATGATCTTCTTGGCGCCCTTTTTCTTCAAAAGCGCTGCCGCCATCGTTAAAGTTCCTGCGGTTTCGGTCAAATCGTCCACTAAAAGCACGTTTTTGCCCCGAACGTCCCCGATGACGGCCATGGACTCGACTTCCGTGGCGCTCTTGCGGCGTTTGGCCACAATGGCCAGACCGACTTCGAGCACTTGGGAATAAGCGTGGGCCATCTTCAAGCCGCCCACATCGGGGCTGACCACGATCAAATTTGGCAACTTCTTCTGCTTCAAATACTCATACATGACGGGCGCCGCATAGAGATGATCCACCGGGATGTCGAAGAAGCCTTGAATCTGCTGCGCATGCAGGTCCATGGTCAGGATGCGGTTGGCGCCGGCGGCGACGAGCAAGTTGGCCACGAGTTTCGCCGTAATCGGCACGCGGGGCTGGTCTTTGCGGTCCTGACGGGCATAACCGTAGAACGGCATCACGGAGGTAATGCGTTTGGCGCTGGCCCGGCGCACCGCATCCATCATGATGAACATTTCCATGAGGTTGTGATTCGTGGGCGGGGAGGAAGACTGGATAATATAGACGTCCTCGCCCCGGACGTTTTCCTCAATTTTCACAAAAGTTTCCCCGTCGGGAAACGGAGTGACGGTGCATTTGCCGAGTTCCAGCCCAATGGATTTGCAGATGGCCTCGGCCAAAGGCCGGTTGGACGTGCCGCTAAAGATTTTCATGCCGTGTGTTGTATGCCGAATAAAAAAACCGCCGGTGGGGCGGGAGGTCAAAGCCGCGAAACTGTAACAATCGGGCTTCGGTGCGCAAGCTGAATTTGGGCCGGCGCTTGAACCGCCCTTCCCGCCCCGCTGTCGAAAGGGAAAATCCCGGAAGGATTG
>DATJIU010000273.1:0-13065 GCA_035492855.1 Dongiaceae bacterium
GAGGTAAATCTTGGCGCCGCCGAGCTCGCGGGTGAGACGTTCGGCAAAGTAGAGCGGCGTGGGCCGGCCCACAAACTCCTTCAGGTAATAGGACAGTTCGCGCTGAAACTCGGGGTCGTGCTGGGAGCGGAAGTATTCGGCCTCCAGCTCCTGCAACGGGTGCATCAGCGTTTCGGGCACGTAACGGCCGCCGTAGGGACCAAAATGGCCCTGGGCATCGGGTACGGTGGTTTCGGCAACGGCACTCATGGGGTCAATTCTCCCGGAAATGCGGCGGCTGGCAAAGGAAAAACACGAGGGCGGTTTGAGGCATCTCCGCCTCGTCCTTCGTCCTCGTCCTCGTGCTCGGCTTGGAGACGGCTTCGGACCCGAGGACGAAGGACGAGGACGATGGGGGCAAGAGCCGGGAAACGGCATTGACTCATCGCGGCGGCGGGGACAGATTTCAGCTTCAACGGCCGCCGGCCAATCCAGAATTTTTTCTTTTATGCGTCACGTTCCGATTGATTCCAAATTGTTCATAGAAAACCGCCGCCGGCTGCGCGAACGGCTGCTGCCGCAGTCGCTCGCGGTGGTCAATGCCAACGACGTGCTGCCTTCCAACGGCGACGGCACGCTGCCGGCGTGCCCCAACACGGACCTGTTTTACCTGACGGGCATCGAGCAGGAGGAGAGCCGGCTGGTGCTGGCGCCGGACGCGCCGGACGAAAATCTGCGGGAAATCCTGTTCCTGCGCGAACCGAACGAGCACCTGAAGATTTGGGAGGGCCACAAGCTCTCGCAGGCGGCGGCGCAGGAGCTTTCGGGCATCAAGACGATCAAATGGCTTTCGGAGTTCCCGGCGGTGTTTCACGGGTTGATGTGCGACGCCGAACACGTGTACCTGAACAGCAACGAGCACAAGCGGTCCGCCACGGAGGTGCCGTCGCGCGATTTCCGGTTCATCCGGTCGGTGCAGCGGCAGTATCCGCTGCACGATTACCGGCGGCTGGCGCGGGAGCTGCATCCGTTGCGCGCGGTGAAATCGCTGGCGGAAGTGGAGCTGTTGCGGGAGGCGATTGGCATCACGGACGCGGGGTTCCGCCGGATTTTGCGCGCGGTGCGGCCGGGGATGAACGAATGCGAGGTGGAGGCGGAATTCGCCCATGAATTCATCCGCCGGCGCGGGCGGTTTGCCTACAATCCCATCATTGCCTCGGGCGCCAATTCCTGCGTGCTGCACTACGACCAGAACGATCAGCCGTGCCGCAAGGGGGATTTGCTGCTGCTGGACGTGGCGGCGAGCTACGCCAATTACAATGCCGACCTCACCCGCACCATCCCGGTGAGCGGGCGGTTCACCAAGCGGCAACGGGCGGTGTACGACGCCGTGTTGCGCGTGCTGCGGGCCGGCATCCGGTCCGCCACGGTCGGCAAGCAATATCGCGACTGGCAGCGGGAGGCGCAACTGCTGATGAACGATGAATTGCTGCGGCTGGGGCTGCTGAAGCCGGCGGATATCAAGAAACAGACCGTGGCCGTGCCGGCCTGCCGCAAGTATTTCATGCACGGCCTGGGCCATCCGCTCGGGCTGGAGGTGCACGATGTCGCGCCCACCACCGCCCCGTTCGCGCCCGGCTGGGTCATGACCGTCGAACCCGGCATTTACATTCCGGAGGAAGGTTTCGGCATCCGGCTGGAGAACGACGTGCTCATTACCGCCGACGGGCCGGTGGATTTGATGGCGCATATTCCCCTGGAAGCGGCGGAAATCGAGGATTTGATGCATCCCTGAGGGGGCGGCGGGCCAATCTATTCCTTTGGCCACAAACACATTGACGGCGCGGCCATCTCGGGCGAGAGTGGTCGAACATGAACTCCCCTGTCGCATCCGGAGCTGCACGTGAACTGTTGTTTGCGGGAGTCGCCTTTTCCTTAATCCACATTCTCGGGCAACCATTCCGGCGCGCCGGGGTTTTATGTTCTTAACCTGATGTATCGGCTGACGTCGCAAAAACTTTGTCCTTTGGGCCGGAAATATTGAATCAAATCGCCGCCCGCATGGTCCATTTTTTCATGCCTCCGTACCGCCCGCCCCGGCTCCGCCATATATGGCAGGCGGGGCTATTGGCGGCTTTGCTGGCGGCGGCGGGCTGCACTCCGGCGCATTACCGGAAGTCGGCCGACCGCGAAGTGTACCGGGCCATTGCGGGCAAATCCGGCCAGGTGCGCAACATGGACGAGCATTTCACCATTGAGCACACCAACGAAATTGTGCTGGCGGGGCTGCCGCTGTCCACCAATGCCGAGGAATTTCTCGGGAAGGAAGGCGAATCAGAGCAGGGCGCAAGCATCATCTCGCTGGAAAAGGCCCTGGACATCGGGGTGCATCACAGCCGGGATTATCAAAACCATAAGGAGGAACTGTACGTGAGCGCCCTGGATTTGACCGGGGCCCGGCATAAATTTACCCCCATCTTTGGTGCGGATGCCAGCGGCACCTACCTGTCGGACAATGTTGCTGAAACCCACCAGGTGGACAGCCACGGCGGCATCAATGTGAGCTGGCTCATCCGGGATGTGGGCAAAATCACCACGGCCTTCACCACGGATTTCACCCGCTATATTTTTAGCAGCGGGCAGCCGACGGCAAAATCGGAGGTGGTCGCCACCTTCGTGAGCCCGCTGTTACGCGACGCCGGGTATAAAAATGACACCGAGGCCCTCACGCTGGCCGAGCGCGGGCTGTTGTACGATTTGCGAAATTTCGCGCAATACCGCAAGGATTTCAGCGTGGGGGTGGCTCAGGATTATTACAACGTGCTGGGCAATCGCGACGCCGCCCGCAACAGCTACCTCAACCTGCTGAGCACCCGCAAAAACGCCGAGCGCACCGAGGCCATGGCCGCCGAAGGCCGCACCACCACCGCAGAACTCGGACGGTACAAACAGGCGGCGCTGGTGGCGGAAAGCAGTTGGATCAACTCCGTGCGCACCTACAAGCAATCGCTGGACGATTTCAAGCTGAAGCTGGGGCTCAAGGCGGATCTCAACATCATCCTGGATGATCACGAACTGGACGCCTTGCAGATTGAGCATCCTGAAATCAGCGTGGAAGATTCGATCCGGGTGGCACTGACGGGCCGGCTGGATTTTCAGAACACCAGAGATGCGTATGACGATGCCATTCGCAACCTGAAACTGAAGGAAGATGCGTTGAAACCGCAGCTCAACCTGAGCAGCTCCGTGACGGTGGACAGTGACCCCAACGTGACGAGCCATTTTTCCCTGCCGGACCCGAACCGGTATCAGTGGAGCGCCGGGCTGGACCTGGACCCCGGGCTGGACAAGCAAGAGGACCGGAACATCTACCGCGCGGCGCTCATCGCTTGCGACCGGGCGGCGCGGACGGTGGAGGAAAAAGAGGACAGCATCAAGCTCGAGGTCCGCGACAGCTGGCGGACGCTGGACCAGGCGAAGCGCAATTATGAAATCAACGACATCAGCGTGAAGCTGGCCGAACGCCGCGTGGAGGAGCAGGATTTGCTGGCCGAGGTGGGGCGTGCCCGGGCGCAGGACCAGGTGGATGCCCAGAACGATCTCATCAATTCCAAGAACCAGCGCACCCAGGCGTTGGTGACGCATACCATTGCCCGGCTCCAGTTCTGGAACAACATGGGCATTCTTTACATCAAGGACAACGGTCAGTGGAAAGAAACGCAGGATGAAAAAAATAACTGAGCTTATCGCGCTGGCCCGACGGCAGCCCCGGTGGCGCTGGGCGGTGGCGGCCGTCGTCGTGCTGGGCCTGGCGGTGCTGTGGTTCGGCCACAGCCGCAAGCCGGCCGGCAACATGCCCACCTTTGCGGCGCGGCGCGGACCGCTGGATATCACCGTGCTCGAAGGCGGCAGCCTCCGGGCCGAGGAATCCCAGGAAATCAAATGCGAGGTGCGGGTGGGCTACCAGGGCACGAAGATTTTACGGATCGTGGACGAGGGCTACCTCGTCACCGAGGATGATGTGCGAACCAACAAGGTGCTGGTGGAACTGGATTCCTCCGACATCCAGAAGCAGATGGTGCAACAGGAAATCGAATATCAGTCCGCCCTGGCCAATCTCACGGATGCCCAGCAGAACTATGAAATTCAGATCGGCCAGAACGAAAGCGATGTGAAGTCCGCCGAACAGAAAGCCCGGTTTGCGCGGATGGATTTTGACAAGTTGCTCGGCGAAAACGTCACGGAAACACTCATCACCGAGTCCGGCCTGGACCAAATGCTGACCGCGGCCACCACCAACAATGTGGAGTTGACCGCCAACGCCACCCAGGTGGGCAACGGCCTGGCGGCCGAATCCTCGGCCCTGACCCTCCCGGCGGCCACCGGAACGAACACGCCGGCTGTCATTCCCGCCGTGGCCACCACCGCGACCTCCGCCCCGGCCAATGATCCCCCCGCCAGCCCCATCCCGGCCGCCCCGCCGGCCGCCGCTCCGGCGATAGCGCCTACCGACTCGCTCGTGAAACCGAAGATCGCCCTGGCGGACATTGATTTTTCGCAATACGCCAATCTCGATGCGCTGGGCAATGGCGAGGCCAAGCAAAAGCTCCGCAAGTTTGACGATGATTTGCAAACGGCGCAGAAGGAACTCGGGCAGGCCCAGACCACGCTGGACGGCACCCGCCGGCTGTTTGACAAGGGTTTCGTGGCCAAGAATGAAATCACCCGCGACGAGTTGTCCTTCGACAGCGCCCGGCTCAAGGTGCAGACCGCCCAGACCGCGCGCGACCTGTATCTCAAGTATGATTTCCGCAAGGACGCCGAGCAGGCCATGTCTACCTACGCCGAGGACGTGCGGGAACTGGACAAGGCCCGGCGCGTGGCCATCTCCAAGCTCGCCCAGGCGCGGGCCCGGCTGAACTCCGCCCGCGGCCAATATGAGGTGCAGTTGCGGCAGCGCAACGACCTGCAGGAGCAGTTGGGCAAATGCACACTGGTGGCCCAGAAATCCGGACTGGTGGTCTATGGCAACGGCCGCGATGACGGAAATTATTATGGTGACCAGGAGCCCATCCGCGAAGGCGCCACCGTGCGCGAACGCCAGACCATCATCACCATTCCGGACATGACCCACATGGCCGTGAACGTGAAAATCCACGAGAGTTACATCAAGAAGATCAAGAAGGGCCAGAAGGCGCGCATCACCGTGGATGCCTTCCCGGACCAGGTGCTCACCGGCGAAATCACCAAGGTGGGCGTGCTGCCGGATTCGCAAAACCGCTGGATGAACCCGGACCTTAAGGTGTACATCACCAGCATCTCCATTGACGGGGCGCATGACTGGGTCAAACCCGGCATGAGCGCCAAGGTGGAAATCCTCGTCAACCACCTGGACGATGTCCTGTATATCCCCATCCAGGCCGTGCAGCCCGAAAACGGCAAACAGTATTGCTACGTGGCGGGCGGTTTTCATCCCGAACGCCGCGAGGTGGAAGTGGGCGAGTTCAACGACGAATTCATTGAAATTAAGAGCGGCCTCAAGGCCGGGGACAAAGTGACGTTGCAACCGCCGCCGGAAGCCGCCACTGATACCGGAAACTTCACCCCGGAATCCCAGCCGTTTTCCACCAACGCTCCCAAAGCCTGATCCCGCGTGGCCGAATCCATTGTCCAATTCAAATCCGTCCGCAAGACCTACCAGATGGGGCCGGTCACGGTGGAAGCCTTGCGCGGCGTCTCCTTCAGCATCGGCGCGGGAGAATACATCAGCATCATGGGGCCGTCCGGCTGCGGCAAATCCACGCTGCTGAATTTGCTCGGCTGCCTGGACCGCCCCACCTCCGGCCAGTATCTGTTGGGGGAAGAGGACGTTTCCCAGATGGACGACGACTCGCTCTCCACGGTGCGCGGCGGCCGGCTGGGGTTTGTGTTTCAATCCTACAATCTTATCCAGCAACTGACGGTGCTGGAAAACATCGAGGTCCCCCTGTACTACCAGCACCGGACCGAAGCGGAGAGCCGCGAAATTGCCGTCCGCCTGGCCGAGCGCGTGGGCCTGGGGAAACGGCTCGAACACAAACCGTTTGAACTCTCCGGCGGCCAGCAACAGCGCGTGGCCATTGCGCGCGCCCTGGTCAACGATCCGCTCGTCATCCTGGCCGACGAACCCACGGGCAACCTGGATTCCTCGTCCGGCGCGGAAATCATGGAGCTGTTCGACGAACTGAACGCGCAGGGCAAGACCCTGATCCTGGTCACGCATGATCCGAAGATTTCGTTGCGGGCCCGGCGCGGCATCCGGTTGTGCGACGGCCAGATTGAAAGCGATGTCAGCCGCTAAATCCAACGACTCCCTGTTCGGCCTGGTCCGCGGCCTTACCGCCGCGCAGTTGCGGCGCATTGTGCGCGTGGGCATCAAGAGCCTGTGGCTGCACCGGCTGCGTTCGCTGCTGACGGCGCTGGGCATTGTGTTTGGCGTGTGCTCGGTCATTGCCATGCTGGCCATCGGCGAGGGCGCGAGCTACGAGGCCCAGGAACAGATCAAAAACCTCGGCAGCCAGAACATCATTTTGCGCAGCGTCAAACCGCCCGAGGAACAGAAGGTTTCCGACAAGGCCAGCCAGAGCTTTGTGCTGCAATACGGCCTCACCTACCTGGACATCCAGCGCATCCGCAGCACCATCCCCGGCGTCACCGTGGTGCTGCCCGCCCGCACCATCCGTGATTATGTGTGGCGGCTCAGCCGGCGGGTGGATTGCGACGTGACCGGCACCGTGCCGTGGTATCCGGCGACCCGCAACCAGCGCGTCGCCCGCGGCCGCTTCTTCACCGAGGAAGACATGGCCGGACAGGCCAGCGTGTGCGTGCTCGGCGCGGAGATGGTGCCCGCCCTGTTCCCGCTGGAATCGCCCTTGGGCAAGCACGTCCGTGTGGGCAGCGATTATTACGAGGTCATCGGCGTCATGGCGCCCGGCAGCTTCACGGCCAAGACCGACGACTCCGCCGATGCCGAGGACCAGAAACCCGCCGCCAACCGGATGTTCATTCCGCTGGAGACCGTAAAAATGCGCTACGGCGAGGTGCTCATGCGCCGGCGCTCCGGCAGTTTTGAAGCGCAGCGGGTGCAGTTGCACGAGGCCACGGTGAAGGTGGATTCGCTCCAGGACGTCACCGGCGTGGCCGCCGCCATCAAGCAACTGATGGAGCGCAACCATCCGAAGAAGGATTACCAAATCGTCGTGCCCCTGGAATTGTTACGCCGGGCGGAACGTACCAAACAGATTTTCAACATCGTGCTCGGCTCCATCGCGGCCATCTCCCTGCTCGTCGGCGGCATTGGCATCATGAACATCATGCTGGCGAGCGTGACCGAGCGCACCCGCGAAATCGGCATCCGCCGCGCGCTGGGGGCCCGCCGCCGCGACATCGTGCTGCAATTCCTGGTGGAAACCGTGCTGCTCTCCGGCGCCGGTGGCATCCTGGGCGTGCTGCTGGGCATCACCATTCCCTTCATCGTCACTCACGCGGCGGGCATGCGCACCATCATTACCTTCTGGTCGCCGCTGCTGGCGTTCAGCATTTCGGCGCTGGTGGGCGTGGTGTTCGGCATCTACCCCGCCATTCGCGCCGCCGCCATGGATCCCGTGGAGGCGCTGCGGCACGAGTAAATTGCCGGAGCAACCTTGGGGCGGCTACCGGCCTAGATCGTCTTGGAATGCCGGCGCTCGCCGGCGGGGGCGAGGGTGTTGTCGAAGCACATGGCAATGTTGCGGATGAACAGCCGGCCGGCATTGGTAACTTCCAACCCCGCCGCAGTACGCCGCACCAAACCATCGGCCTCGAACGGCGCGAGCGCGGCCAGTTCGGTGGCGAAGTGCTGCTGAAAGTTGATGCCGAGCTTTTGCGACATGGCGGCGAAATCCAAGGACAGGTCGCACATGGTGCGCATGATGGTTTCGCGGCGGATTTTGTCTTCGGCGCTCACGAAATAGGCCTTGTGCAGCGGCACTTTCCCGGCGTCCACGGCGGCCTGGTACTTGGGCAGTTCCTTTTCGTTCTGCCAGTAGGCGTCGGGGATCTGGGAAACGCCGGACATGCCGAAGGCGTAAATGTCCGAACCGGCCCGGGTGCTGTAACCCTGGAAATTGCGCTGCAACTTTTTTTCGCGCTGCGCCACGGTCAGTTCATCGGTGGGCTTGGCGAAATGGTCCATGCCAATATACACGTATTGGTCGTCGGCGGTGAGCCGTTCGATGACCAGCTTGAGCACTTGCAATTTGGATTCCGGGGTGGGCAGAATCTTGTCCTCCAAAATTTTCTGGGCGGGCTTGATCCACGGCACATGCGCGTAGCTGAACACTGCCAGCCGGTCGGGCTGCATGGTCAGGACGGTATCCAGCGTTTCATTGAAGGATTCCGGCGTCTGGTGCGGCAGGCCGTAAATGAGGTCCAGGTTGATGGAGCCAAATCCCAGTTCGCGCATCCAGTCCATGGCCTGCTGGGTCATTTCGCGCGGCTGGATGCGATGCACCGCCTCCTGGACCCGGGGGTTGAAATCCTGCACGCCCATGGAGGCGCGGTTGAAGCCGATTTCCCGCAGCGCCACCAGGTGGTCCCGTGTGAGCCGGCGCGGGTCCACTTCCACACTGGCTTCGATGTCCGGCGCGAACTTGAAATGTTTGTGGATGATTTCGCCGAGCCGGCGGAGTTCGTCGGGCCGCAGAAACGTGGGCGAACCGCCGCCAAAATGCAGTTGCACGGCCTTGCGGTCCGGATGCAGATACTGCGCCATGCGGGCGACTTCGCGGCCGAGGTAGTCAATATAGTCCTGGCCCTTGTCGTGATTGAGCGTAATGACCGTGGTGCAGCCGCAGAACCAGCACAGGGTTTCGCAAAATGGAATGTGGAAATAAACGGAGAGGTCGCGCGGGGTGCGGTTGTTGGCCTCAATCTTTGCGGCCAGTTGCTCCCAGGTAACCGCGTCGGTGAACCGGGTGGCGGGGGGGTAGCTGG
Source organism: Dongiaceae bacterium (assembly GCA_035492855.1). Classification (GTDB taxonomy): domain Bacteria; phylum Verrucomicrobiota; class Verrucomicrobiia; order Limisphaerales; family JAFMIX01; genus JAFMIX01. Next base: position 8,992 of record DATJIU010000273.1, read on the forward strand.
TATAACGCGGCCCGGCCACGTTGTACTTGTTCACCAAATCCAGATCAACCTCGAGTGTCTTCATGCTTCAATGTCGCGTGCCCGCTCTCGTTTTCAAACAAAGCTTTTCACCGTGTCCACCAGGGCCTGGATGTTCTCCAGCTTCGCCTCCGGCGTCAAACCGTGGCCCAGGTTAAAAATGTGTCCGGGCCGGCCCCGCATCGTTTCCAATATCCCCCGCGTTTCCTGCGCCACGGCTTCGGGCTGTCCCTGGGCGATCAGCGTCGGCGAAAGATTCCCCTGCAGGCCGATATGCGCCGGCACCCGCTGGCGGGCCTCGGCCAGCGGGGTTTGCCAGTCAATGCCCAGCACGTTGGCGCCGGTGCCGATGAGGTCGTCCCAATTGCCGTGCGTGCCCAGGGAAAAGGCGATCACCGGCGTTTCGCTGCCGGTGGCCCGGAGTTCCGCGACAATCTGCCGCAGCCACCGGCCGCTGGCTTCCGGAAATTCCGCCGCGTTCAAATGCCCGCCATGGCTGTCGAAAAGCTGCACGGCGTCCACGCCGGCGGCGATTTGCATCTGTAAATAGGCGGTGACGGCGGCGGTAAGTTTTTCCGCCAGCCGCGCGTAGGTGCGCGGATCCTCGCGGAAAAGCTGCAAGGCCCGGCTGTACTTGGGCACGCTCGCGCCTTCCATCATGAAGGTGGCCAGGGTCCACGGCGAGCCGCTGAAGCCGATGAGCGCGGTTTCGTCGCCCAATTCCTTGCGCAGCATCCGCAAGGCCTGGTCCACGTAACTCAATTTGTCGCACACCTGCGCGACGGAAAGTTTCTCGATATCCGCCGCGCTTTGGACGGTAAAATCCATCTGCACGCCGCCGGTTTCCTTGAACCGGTAGGTCTGACCCATGGCCTCGGGAATCACCAGGATGTCGCTGAACAGAATGCCGGCGTCGAACCCAAACCGGCGCACCGGCTGGAGAGTGACCTCCACCGCCAGTTCAGGATTCTGGACGAGCTGCACAAACGTGTAGGTTTCCTTGAGCTTGCGGTATTCCGGCAGGGCCCGGCCCGCCTGACGCATCAGCCACATGGGCGCCCGGTCCACCGGCAGACACCGGCAGGCCCGGCGAAACCGTTCCCGACGGCTCAGATGCGCTGGCGGACGGGAAACCGGGATTTGGGTTGGGGATGGAGTTGGCGCGTTGTTGACCGACATCGGTGCCATCATAACGGCAGCCTGTGCGAGCCGTCCATTTTAAATGAAAAGTGCCGGTGCCGTGGGGAAATTTTTAGTCAAAGATAAACCCGGCATTTTTTCGCCGGAAGCCTTGGCGGCAAACAATTTAGCCGCTAAGCCTGCCAAGGAATGTGATGGAAAGGGACTTTCACCCGGCGGCGGAAGTGTTATGCTTTCATCGAATGAGCGCCAAACCGAGTTCCTGCTCCAGTTCTTGCTGTTCGGCTCCGGACCACCCGGACTGCCTGGTGCGCTCCCTCATGTCCACCTTTGCCACGGAACCAACGCTGGAGGCGGTGATCATCAATGAGGCCAAGGAGAAAATTTCGGTCGCCACCCTCGGCCGGACCGACCAGGACCGGTTGCTGACGCAGATCAACGACCAGATTCAGCACGCGCAGGCAACGCATCCCGGCTGCGGGTTGTTGTCCGGCCAAAGCAACTGCGCCAGTTGCGGCAACCCGTTGACGCCGGCGCAGCAGGAAAAAATCACCATCAACCGCGCCGCGGACGCTACGACGACCATCGCGCGCGTCACCTGCCCCACCGCGCCGAAATTCTGGCGGTGGCGGGACCTGCCCTTTCCCAAATTCGTCCAGCGCGACGTTGAACTGCATCATGCCGACGAGCATCCCGGCGAATGGAAGTGGCAACTGCTCTGCGCGGTGCTGTGCGCGGTTTTTGGACTGACCGCCTGGTTGCTGACCCCGGCCGGCGCCAAGCCTTCCGCGCTGGGCTATGCGTGTTACGCGCTAGCCTACCTGGCCGGCAGTTGGTTTGCCGCCGAGGAACTCTGGGAACGCCTCCGCAAGGAAGGCGGGCTGGATGTGCATTTTCTCATGCTCGCCGTGGCCGCCGGCAGCGCGGCGGTGAACGAATGGAACGAGGGCGCGGTGCTGCTGTTCCTGTTCTCTTTTGCGGGGGCGTTGGAGCATTATGCCATGGAACGCACCCAGCGCGAAATCAGCAGCCTGTTTCATGACGCGCCCAAGGTGGCCACGCTGCTCGACCCGCGCGGCCAGGAAAGCGAAATTGCGGTGGACAAAATCCGCCCCGGCATGCGCCTGCTGGTCAAGCCTGGCAGCCAGTTTCCGGTGGATGCGGAAATCGCCAAGGGGGAAACGGCCGCCGACGAATCCAACCTTACCGGCGAAGCGACGCCGGTGGACAAGCACACTGGCGACGCCGTGCTTTCCGGCACCATCAATCTCTGGGGTGCAGTGGAGGTCAATGTCACGCGGCCTGTCAACGAGAGTGCGCTGCAAAAAATCATCCGACTCATCGAGGACGCCCAGCATCTCAAGGCGCCCGCCCAACGGTTCACCGACAAATTCAGCGCGGTTTACACCTATGCCGTCATCGGGTTGTCCTTTGCCATGTTCTTTGTGTGGTGGCGCGGGTTCGGCCTGGCACCGTTCACCGCTCCCATTCCCGCAGACCCTGAGGGCAGTGCGTTTTACCGCACCATGACGTTGCTGGTGGTGTCTTCGCCATGCGCTTTGGTGCTGTCCATTCCGTCGGCGATCCTCGCGGCCATTGCGTGGGGCGCGCGGCGCGGCATCCTGTTCCGCGGCGGCGCGGCCGTGGAGAAGCTCGCCGAAATCAAGGCCGTGGCCATGGACAAGACCGGCACCCTGACCACCGGCGAATTGCAGGTGGACCGCGTGGAAAGCTTTCCGCCCGGGCGCGAAAAGGAAATTGCCCAACTGGCCTACTCGCTGGAAAAACTTTCCACCCATCCGTTGGCCCGGGCGATTACCCGGTACGGCAAACAGCAGCAGCTTGCGGCCCTTGAGTTCGCCAGCTTTGAATCCGTCACCGGCATGGGGCTGCAAGCCCGCCAGGGGAATCAGGAAGTTTTCCTGGGCCGGCGTGAGTGGCTGGCTCAACGACAGCACGGCCCCACCATCAGCCTGTTGCCGCTTACGGAAGCGGGACTTTCAGAAGTCTGGCTGGAACGCGGCGACCTGCTCGGCCGCGTGATTTTGCGCGACGACATCCGCCCGCAATCCAAACAGGTGGTAGCGGAACTGCACCGGGCCGGATTGCAAATCGTGGTGCTCACCGGCGACCGCCAGGCCACGGCCGATCACCTGAAGGCCGAGTTGCAACTCGATGACGTGCGGGCCGAACTTAAGCCCGAGGGCAAGGTGGCCGCCATCCGCGGCTTCACCGAACGCGGCCTGCCCGTGGCCATGGTCGGCGACGGCGTGAATGACGCCCCAAGCCTCGCGGCAGCGCACGTGGGCGTGGCCATGGGGGCGCGCGGCGCGGATGCGGCCTTGGAACAGGCCGAAGTGGTGCTGATGAACGACAAGCTCGAAAACTTTCTGGCGGCGTTCCGGCTGAGCCAGCGGGCCCGGCGCATCATCCGGCAAAACCTGGTCATTTCCCTGGGCATGGTGGTTTTTCTGGTGATTTTTGCGATGCTGGGAAAAATCCCGCTGACGCTCGGCGTGGTGGGCCATGAAGGCAGCACTGTGGTGGTGGTGATGAACAGCCTGCGGCTGTTGCTGGGACGTAACCGGGCATAACACAGACTCCCTAACATCGCGCCACGTCGAAGCGACTACAGCATCAGACCCTGTGTGTTCGTCGCCGTCGGTACACCCACCGGGCATACCATACGATAAACGGGAACGTGACCAACCAATATCTGAAGAAGGTCACCCCGGCAATAAACAGGGTGTCGCGGGTCACCCGCATCCAGAAAGACAGCGTCTTCGCCTGCACCACATGCTCCGGATCGCCCCAGGTCCAGTTATTCCAAAACCAGGCGCCAAACAGTCCCCACGGAATCAGGCACGCGAAAACAATCAGCGCTCCCAGCAGCAGGCTGCGGAATATTTCTTTTGG
>DATJIU010000274.1:0-3072 GCA_035492855.1 Dongiaceae bacterium
TCCTGGGCCAGGATCAGGCCGGCGGACGCGGTGAGCGCGAGCACGGCGAGGAGGATTTTTTCGGTGGTTTTCATATACGGTCCTTTCATTGGGTGTTGGTTTGGTTGATTTGGAATCACGCCGCAGTCAGTTCGGCGGCAGGTTCGAAAAAAAGGGGGGCGGGCCGGCGTTCGGCGGCATGGGTCAAAATTTCGGCACCGGCCAGGGCGCGGTTGATGTCTTCGGGCGAAAACGGCTTGGCGAGCAGGCCGCAGAATCCCAGGTCGCGGGCCTCGTCCGGGGTCACCAGACCGCTGCCGGTGGTCAGCAGCACTTTCACCCGGGGCATCCGGGCATGCAGCGCCCGGCTGAATGCGATGCCATCCATCTGGGGCATCTCCAGGTCGGTGATGATGAGTTCATAGGATTCCGGGGCGGCCAGAAAGGCGCCAAGCGCGGCCGCGGCGGAGGTATAGGGAACAATCTCGGCCCGGCCCAAAGACTCCAGCAAGTGGGTCAGGAGCTTCAGCACCGGCGCGGTGTCGTCCACCACCAGCCAGCGGGCGGGATAACCACCGTAAACTTGTTTCGTTTTCATGGCGTCACGTTAGCACCCCCAACCTTAAGCCAACGTGAAGTTGAAAATTATTTTCAAAATTTTTTCTTCATCTTCCCTTAAGGTGGTTCCGGGTAGGGTGAGGCTGCCGAGATTTGAACTGCGCCGCAAAAACCAATGCGCTAGGCTCGGCCCGCCGCATGAGACTGTTGATTGTCGAAGACGAACCGGATTTGCTCGCCAGCCTCGCCCGGGCCTTGCGCGAGGAAGGCTATGCCGTGGACACTGCCGCCGACGGCGAGGAGGGCAGCTACAAGGCCGAGAATGCCGCCTACGACGCCATCGTGCTGGATGTGATGCTGCCGAAACGTGACGGCTGGGAAGTATTGCGCCGGCTCCGGCAAACCAAAAAAACTCCCGTGCTCATGCTCACCGCCCGCGACGCCAGCCGCGACCGCGTGCGCGGCCTGGATACCGGCGCCGATGATTATGTGGTAAAGCCGTTCGACCTGCCGGAACTCATCGCCCGGCTCCGCGCGCTCATCCGCCGCTGCACCCAGCAGGCGACGAATATCCTCACCATCGGTGAAGTGCAACTGGACACCGCCGCCAAAGTCATCACCCGGGCCGGGATGCCGGTGGAACTGACCGCGCGGGAATATGCGCTGGTGGAATACCTGGCGCGGCATCGCGGCGAGGTGGTGACCCGCACCGCGTTGTACGAACATCTCTTTGACGAAAATGACAGCACTCTGTCCAATCTGCTGGACGTGCATGTTTCCAACATCCGCAAAAAGCTGGGCGCGGAATTCATTGTCACCCGCCGCGGCCACGGCTATTGCATCGAAGGCAACGCATGATCCTCAATTCCATTAAATGGCGGCTGCAACTGTGGTACGGCTTGATGCTGGTGGCCGTGCTGACCGGACTGGGGGTGACCGCCTTCCAGCTCGAAAGCGGGCGGCAGTTCCGGCACATTGACGGCGAATTACAGCGCCGGCTCAACGTCCTGGCCGCGGCACTGCGACCGCCACCGCGGCCCCGCCCGCCCGGGGCGTTGCTGCCTGACCGGGAGACACCAGAAGCCTTGCCCGGTTTGCCCCCGGAACGGGAAGGGGCTGAAAGCGATACTTCCCTGCCACCAGTTCGGGAATTGCGTCTGCCGGGCGAAGTTGCCTTGCTCTTTGATGGCTCCGATACTAATGGCTATTACTTTGAGCTTTCCCGGTTAAACGGCCAGGTATTACTCCGTTCCACCAACGCACCCGATGCCCAAGCTCTGCCCGCCCCCAGTTTGGAACTGGAACCAACCGGGCCAAAGCCTTCGCCCCGGGAAAATCCGGAAACTGGTCTGCGGCCCGGCCAACAGCCCCCCCCACGCGGTGAGCATCACGCTCAGATGCGCGGCAATTTCCGGGAAGTGGAAATGATCACCCCACGGGGGGAACGTATTCTCGTGGGACACAACATCTCTCCGGAATTGAAGGAATTGCGGCGGGCAGCGCTTTCGTTGTTCCTGGTCGGCGGCATCATCCTATTGGTGGGCCTGGCTGGCGGTTGGTGGCTGGCCAGCAACGCCATCCGCCCCATCGACGATATTAGCGCCACCGCCGTAAAGATCTCCGCCGGCGACCTGAGTCAACGCATCAACACCGCCGACACCAAAACCGAGCTGGGGCAACTGGCGGCTGTGCTGAATTCCACGTTCGAACGGTTGGAAACCACTTTCGCCCAACAGAAACAATTTACCGCTGATGCCGCCCACGAGTTGCGTACGCCGGTATCCGTCATCCTCACCCAAACCCAGGGCACGCTGAACAAGGAACGTTCCGCCGCCGAATACCGGGAAACGCTGGAAGCCTGCCAGCGCGCCGCGCAACGGATGCGGCGATTGATCGGGTCGTTATTGGAACTGGCGCGGCTCGACGCCGGGCGGGAAACGGTCGCGTCTGTGCCGCTGGACCTAGCCCAAGTCGCCCGCGAGGCGGTGGCGCTGGCATCACCACAGGCGGAACCCCGACGCATAGTAATCCACGCGGATTTGCAACCTGCTCCCGTACGGGGCAATGCGGACCAACTGCTGCTCGCCGCGTCGAATTTGCTCTCCAATGCCGCGCAACACATCCCGGAAGGCGGCAGCGTCTGGATCTCCACCGGCGCGGAAAATGGCAGGGTGCGGCTGAGCGTGGCCGACAACGGCCCCGGCGTGGCGGAAGCGCATCTGCCGCATTTGTTTGAGCGGTTTTACCGCGTGGATGCCGCCCGCAGCAGCCATACCGGTGGCGCCGGACTTGGTCTCGCCATTGTAAAGAGTTGCGTGGAATCCAACGGCGGCACCGTGCGTTGCCACAACCGCCAGCCCCAAGGATTCCTGGTTGAGTTTCACTTTCCGGCCGAGTGACCGCAAACTGATAGTGGCATCGATTTTTCGCGGTTGTCGTGCCCAATATTTGGAGCAGGCCGCGCGGATTTTTCCGCGCGGCCTTTACATTTTTTGTCCTCCTGCAGACGGCAGCCGACGCTCTTTTTTCAAGCTG
>DATJIU010000275.1:0-5888 GCA_035492855.1 Dongiaceae bacterium
TGGCCCGCCATTCCGGCGGAGCCACTGTGGTGGCCAGTTGCGGCTGCTCCCGGGCCGCCAGCACCTGCGCCCGGCCCAGAATTTTCAGCCGGGTGCGTTGGGGATAATCCATCAGGAACAGACACACCCGGTCGTTCGCGGCCACGTTGCCGGTGGAGAGCAACTGCCGGTTGCCTTTCACATCGGCAAACGCCAGTTGTTGCGGCGACATCACCTGCAAAAAACCGGCCGGCCCGCCGCGATGCTGGATATACGGCCAGCCCGATTCGCTGATCGTGCCCAGATAGAACGAATCGCGCGCCCGGATGAATTCCATTTCGGCATCCGTCAAAACGGCCGGCGCCGGGGACGTCGGGCCCGCGGGGGCGCGGCCAAAATACTTCTCCTGCGCCGCACGCACGGCTGGCGTAACCATCGTTTCCAGAAATTTTCCGGTCATAAACGTCAAAGTTGGCGGTGTAAAAATTCCCGAATCAGGCCGGCAATGTTGGCCCCATCCTCTTCCAGCGCAAAATGCCCAGTGTCCAGCAAATGCAGTTCAGCCTTCGGGATATCCTGAAGATATGCCCGCGCCCCAGCTTCGGTAAAAAACGGGTCGTTCCGCCCCCAGGTGATGAGTGTGGGCGGCTGGTATTGCCGCAAATAGGCCTGCCATTCCGCATAGCGGAGCGGGTTGTTGCGATAATCATGCAACAGCGCCAGTTGAATAGCATCATTGCCCGGGCGGTCCAGCAGGGCCTGGTCATGCAGCCACGTGTCCGGGCTGATGGCTTCGGGATTCCGGGTGCCGTGGACATACTGAAACCGGGTGGTTTCCCGGCTCAAAAAAGCGCGGACCGGCGCTTCGGTTTCCGCCGTGCGCGCCGCCCAGAAGGGTTGCATCGGGCCAAAGGCCTCCATGTTGATGCCTTCCAGGTAGGCGTTGGCGTTCTGCACCAGCAACGCCGCGATCCATTCCGGATGCCGCACCGCCAGGCGAAATCCCACCGGCGCCCCATAGTCCTGCATAAACAAGGCAAAGCGGGTGCAATTTAATTTCTGCAGAAATGCTTCCATTACGTCGGCCAGATGGTCAAACGTGTAATCAAACTCCCCGGCGGCCGGGGCGCTGCTCTGGCCAAAACCAGGGTAATCCGGCGCGATGACATGAAAATCCGCCGCGAGCTGCGGAATCAACTCGCGGTACATGTGCGACGACGTCGGGAAGCCGTGCAACAACAGCACCGTGGGGTTTTCGCGGGAGCCGGCTTCGCGATAAAATATTTCCAGACCGGCAACCGGCACCGTCCGGTAAAACGTTTTGGTATCAGGCTGAATCAGGATGTTCATGGCATGAAAGCGGGGGATGGGTTCAAAACAAAAGGGTTTGCCAGCCTTCGGCGAGATAACGGCGGAGGCTCGCCAGCCCGTGGGTCCCCGCAAGCGCATTGTCGGTGAGGGCCGGCAAGCCGCAAGACTTCACCGCGCCTTCCGCGCCGAAGACGATGGCGCAGTGGTTGCATGCCCCGGCCACGGCCGGCAACACACTTTGATATAGGCCATGGGCCGGATGAGTGAGCTGGGAAAGTTCCGCCGGCCAGCGGGTGCCGGTGCCGGTAAACACGATTTCGGTTTCGTCGCCCGCCGCACGGGCTTCCGCCGCGGCGGCCAGGCCGTTGAACAGGCGTCCCAGGGCTTCTTCGCCGCCCTTGGGGTCGGACAGGATGATGATTGCAGTTTTCATTTGGACTGTTTCTTTCTAAGTTTCGGTTTTGGTTTAAGTTGGTTCCGGCGCGGTCGCGCCGGAACGCAGGGCAGCATCGGCCAAAACGAAAAATCTGAAAACCGGGCACCTTTTCCGGGGTTACTTACAAATCGGTGTAAATTTATGACCGCCAGCGACAAAAAATTTTTAAAACTCATGCCCAAACTGACCTCCCGGCGGGTGGACATGCTGCTGGAAGACGTGATCGGCTGCCGGTGGAGTTTCAGCGTGCTGCGCGCCGTCAAAAGCGGGGTGCATCGGCCGGGCCAGTTGGAACGGCATATTGCCGGCATCAGCCCCAAGGTACTGAGCGACCGGTTGCGGGTGTTCACCCGGGCCGGAATTTTTGAGCGCGTGGTGTTTCCGGAAATTCCCCCGCGCGTGGAATACCGCCTGACCGCCTTCGGCAAGAAATTCGTCACGCTGATCCGCGCGGTGGAAAAATTGCAGGCGGAGCTAAATGGCTGAGACTGCAGGGATAACCAGGCGCCCATCTGCGGTCACCGCCACTGTCGCGAATGCCGGGAAATCCGGTCTAATCCATCATGGCCGCACTAACGAATGACGATGAGCTGCTGGTGCCCCGGGCCCGCGAGGGCGACATGGAGGCCCTGGATGCCCTGGTCCGCCGGCACCAATCCTGGGTTTTCAACCTGGCTCTGCGCATGGTTTGGCGCCGGGAAACTGCCGAGGATGCCACTCAGGAGATTCTCATCAAGGCCGTCACCAAGCTGAGCCAGTTTGCCGGCACCAGCGCCTTCCGCACCTGGCTGTACCGGATTGCCGTAAATCACCTGCTCAATGTGCGCAAATCCGAAATGGAAGCCAACGCCATGGACTTCACCGCCATGGGGACGTCGTTGGACGGCGTGCCCGACGAAGACCTGCCGGACGAACGTTCCCTACCGGTGACCACTCAGGTTCTGGTGGAGGAAGCCCGGCTTGGCTGCATCACCGCCATGCTCATGTGCCTGGACCGCCGCCAGCGACTCGCGTTTATTTTGGGCGAAGTCTTTGGCGAAACCAGCGAGGCGGGCGCCGCCGCCATGGATGTCAGCCCGGATAATTTCCGACAATTGTTATCGCGGGCGCGCCGTGATCTTTATGCTTTCATGAATGACAAATGCGGCCTGGTGAACCAGGCCAACCCCTGCCGCTGCGCCCGCAAAGCGGCCGGATTCATGCGCCACGGCTGGCTGGACCCGCATCACTTGCAATTTTCCCCGGATCGCCTCGCCACAGTGCTCGCAGAAGCTCCTGCCCGGTTGGAAGAGTTGCAATCACTTGACCACCAACACGCCGAACTGTACCGGCAACAGCCTTTTCTGGCCGGCCCGGATCTGGCGCAGCAACTCCGGGAAATCCTGTTGCGCTCCGGCTTTGACACGCCCCCCGGGGGTTGATTGCCGTTCATCCGTGGCGGGCGGGCTGTTTCTGCCCTGGCAAAAAACCGCAGCCTCCCCCCAAAAATAAAAAAATCTCCGACCAAACTGTCACATGCGGATTCCGGGATGGTCTAATCCATTAAAGCCGCAAACTAGGCTTTGTGGATTGAATTAAAAAACAATTATGGATGCTGAAATCATCACTCAGGCCGCGCGCGCGTCATTGGACGGCACCCTATCCTTCCCCGAAATTGTCAGCCGCCTGCTGGCGGCCGGAGTCGAATACTACCATGTGGATTATGTCGGCCGGCGCACGACGTTTTACAGCGCCACCGGCACTATGGTGGTTACTTCGCTTGATTTTGAAGGCCTTCCCTCCGTGGCCGCCGACTTCGACTCCGTGGCTCTGCAAGCCAACATTCGGGACAGTCAACAACAGGGCCAGAAATTTCGCGGTTTCACCCATCGGGCCATGGCCGCCGGAACCCAGGGATATTTTGCGTTTCTACGCGGCAAACGGGTCATCTATTTTGGCCGTCAGGGAGACCAACACACCGAGTGGTTCCCCGGCATGAATCCCGCCAGTGTCACAGCGTAGCGCCGGTTACGTTGCCCAGGCCACGGGCAAGTCGCCCTTGACGCCATCGGCGGTCGTTTGTCCGGGGCCAAAACCGCCTGCGGGCGCCTGGATGCAAATAAACGTCAGGGGTTCGGCCCCGGTGCAACGCCAGGCGCGGTTGACCTCGCGGTCGCACCGCACGCAGGTGCCGGGAGAAATGGAGATCACTTCGTTATCCAGTTGAAATTCGCCGGTGCCGGTCAGGAACACATACAACTCCTCGTTGCGCTCATGCCGATGCGTGAACGGCATGCCGCCGCCGGGCGGCAGCCAGTTGAGCGACGCCTCCATGCCGGTCAGCCCCAGCCGCTCCTTGAGGAAGAATTTGGGCACGACCCGCCCGCTGGGTCCGCGAAACTCAAACTGCGCCCAAGCCGCCAACGGGCCGGCCGCCACCACGGAACTGGATTTAACTTGCATGTCGCAAGTAAAAACATACGGCTTGCGATATGCAAGCGAAATGTCATGCTGGGCCGGATGAGTGAGCGTTCCACCTGCCCCATTGCGCTGACCCTCGACCTGGTCGGTGACCGCTGGACCCTGCTGGTCGTGCGCGACCTGGTCCTGGGCAAGACCCGCTTCGACGAATTCCAGCAATCGCCCGAGGGCATTGCCACCAACATTCTGGCCGCCCGGCTGCGCCGGTTGCAGGACCTGGGACTGGTCGCCGCCAAGCCGGATGCGGTGGATCGCCGGCGGATTCATTACCGGCTCACGGAATCGGGCCGGGGCCTGCAGGAATTGATTCGCGCCATGGCCGAGTGGGGCCTGCGCCACTTCCCCACCGCCGCCTTGCCCGGGTCCGCCCGCAAACAATTGCACCGCGCCGCGCCACCGGGCCAAACCCGGAACGCCAGACGCATTTCCAAAATCAAAACGGCGGGCTGATGCCGCAGTCAGGGCCTCGAGGCTGGTTTTTCCGCCCGCTGCGGGCGGACTGTGCCCGGGCAAGCCCGCCAGCCCAGTCCCGCGGGCCGGCTCAGGTAAGAAGCGATGAGCATGACGAGGAAAAACAGCGGGTCCAACGCCATCCAGCCATCGCCCGAAGACCAATGCGAGTAAGCGGCACTGATAATCGTAATGCCGAAACCCGCGTAGGCCCACTCCTTGAGCCGGGGCGGCCCCGGAAGCAGCAGGACCCCAACCCCGGCGAGTTTGCCGACCCCCAGCAGATTCACGAAATAGGGCGGGTATCCCAGATGCGCCAGCGCGCTCATCATGGGCGCGGCATGCGTGAGGGCCATCGTGCCGGAAATGGTCATGACCGCCACCACCAAAGCCGTGCTGATCCGGTAAATGATTTTTCGGGTTTTCATTGGGCTGCGGATCTCCGCCGGCGCGCCGGATGCCTCAGGGTTTATAGATGGCCAGCCAGGCGGCGGCAAAAACGAGCGCGGCCAGATAAAGCAAAATGGGCCCGGCAAACCGGCTGAACCGGACGGCCAGAACCATGGCGCTGCCGGCCAGCAGCCAGATGATGAATTTGCCGATCACCCAAAAAGGCGCCGGGTGGGTCAGGCCCAGCTTCATTCCCAGACCAATGCCAGTGGCCAGCACCAGGATCAGGCCGCCGCCATGGGCCGCATGAAAAATCCAGCGCTGCCGGCCCGGAGCGGCGCCCGCCATTTTCAAGGCCAGAACCCCGGTCAAACCCATGAATACCAGAGCCAGTCCTGTGATGTGAATAATCTTCAAAGTGGGATAGGTCATAATTGGGTGCGAGCTAGTTGGCCAGGCCAACGATTTGTTTTTCGTGCGCCGGATGCTCCGCCTCGCCGATCATGAAATGAGCCACATCGGCCCGCGAAATCAGAAACCCGCCCGCCGGCAGGGTGCCGGTGGCGACCCGGTAGGAATGCCGCGCCGGACCGTGGGTCAGGCGGGGTGGCCGCACGATGGTCCAGGCAAACTCGGGCTGGCAGACTTCCGCCTCCATGCCGAGCATGTCCGGCGTCATTGCCCGGAACACCGTAGCTTTCAACAGGCGCGCCACCAGGTCCAGCCGGTCAAACAAGAAGGCGGCGGACACCAGTTGCAGCCGGTGCACCCGGCTGCGGTGCATGGCCGCGGCCAGCGTCCGGCCAAACTGGCGGCGCAGCGTTGAGGCCCGGAGGCTGGCCGGGCCAAAGGCCGAGAGCAC
>DATJIU010000276.1:0-3824 GCA_035492855.1 Dongiaceae bacterium
GTCTCCATCACCGGGCAGGGGATGATCAATGGCGGCGGTCTGGTGCGTAACGATGATGTACTCGACCACATGGTAGGCTTTGACCACTTTGACCCGCCGGTGACCAACGCCGCGCCGCCGGTGCGCCTGGGCAACAAGGCAGTGGCCTTAAAACTGTGCCGGAACGTTTTGCTCCGGGACATCACCATTTATCACGGCGGCCATTTCGCCATTCTGGTCACCGGTTGCGATAATGTGACGGTGGACAATGTGACCATGGACACCAACCGGGACGGCATTGACATTGATTGTTGCCGCGACACGATGGTTTCCAACTGCCGGATCAATTCACCCACGGATGATGGACTTTGCCCCAAGAGCACGTTTGCCTTGGGCGAACGGCGGATCACAGAAAACCTGACTATCGTTAACTGCCAGGTCTCCGGCTACGCGGAAGGCACGTTGCTGGATGGCACTTTTAAGCGGACCAAGAACGGTGTGGGCCGCGTCAAATTTGGCACCGAGTCCAGTGGGGGCTTCCGCAACGTCACGGTGGCCAACTGCACCTTCCGCAGTTGCCGGGGGCTCGCGCTTGAGGAAGTGGACGGCGGAGTGCTGGAAAATATCACCATAAACAACCTGACCATGATGGACGTGGCCGACTACGCCATTTACCTCACCACGGGCAAACGCAACCGCACTCCGGGAGTGACTGCTCCCGGCCGGATGCGGAACATTTTGATTTCCAATGTCATTGCCGATGGGGTGGCCAAAAATAGCGGCATTCAAATAATGGGATTGCCCGAGCAACCGCTGGAGGGAATCCGGCTGGAAAATATCCGGCTGAATTGCCGCGGCGGCGGCACCAAAGAGGATGCGGCCCGGGAACCGCAGGAACTGGGCAAGGGGTATCCGGAACCGGATCGTTTGGGCGTGATGCCCGCCTACGGCATTTTTGCCCGGCATGTAAAAGATTTGGAACTGGCAAATATCCAGACCCATTTCGAAGCAAATGAGGCCCGGCCGGCCGCAGTGTTTTCCGATATTGACGGGTTGGAACTGGACAATTTCAAACCGCAGGTGGTTGCCGGAGTCTCACCCGTGACCTATGCCAACGACGTGCGCGGCGTGACCATTCGTAATTCCCCGGCGATTCAAAACTGAAAATTGGTTCCGGGAAAACCCAAAGTAGTGCAGGCCGCATTCGGCCTAGCTTGGGAATCGGCCCGCCGTTAAAAAAGAAGAAACCAGGGTGACCACGGCGCACGCAGAGCAAACTGCCGTTGCTGCCTTCCGGCCCTGGCGGGGTTCGTAAGTCCACATTCCATGGGCCCTGGCACCGGTTAATGTGCCGTAAAAGCGCGGGCGCCACAAGGAGAATCCCACCGCTTCAGATTTCCAATTTGGTCAAACGGAGGAGAGCCCCGCAGGAGGATTGGGGGTTGCCGCTTCCTGCGCTTTGGCCCGGGCCAGGCGGGCCTTTTCATAGGCCGTCTGTTGTTGGTGCAGGCAGTCGGTGCAAATGCCGTGGGTGGTGGGAGTGTCAAAACCCTGCCGCAGGAATTCTTCCAGAGGCATCCAATCGCCCCGGTAATGAATGCGCCGGCACCACGAGCAGACCCGCATGAAGCCTTCGAGATACCTGACGTGAGTCAGAATGCGCCGGGTGGACATGCTGACCAGAAACCAAACGGCCAGCACCAGCAGCACCTCCAGGGTGGCGGCGCGATACACAAACGCGAATGGATGATCGGAAAAAATCAGCTTCGGCAGGTCCAGAAGTTCATCCAGATAACTCAGGACCAGGATGCCCAAGAATCCAAGGTTTTGGTAGAGGATGACGCGGGGCAGGTGTGAAATGGTTTTCATAAGACCCAATCAATTGCAGGAGGCCATCCGTGGCGGACCCTCCGTTGTTCTCGCCGGGAAGCATAGGCGGCATTAAGCATGCCATTAGCCTGACTATGTCGGCTTTGACGTTAATCGTCTGAAGGCGATTGAGAAATCGACCCCTCGGCCAGCGACCGGTGTCTCGTTCAGAAGGAAGCACTGTCCTGAAACGAGTCCTTGGCCGGAAGCTTCAGGCAAAGGGACAAGCTCAGGCGCGGCGGCGGTACCAGCGTTGGATCAGGCTGCCGTTTGCCGGCAAATCCCAGGAATAGAAATCCAGCAGATCGGGGAGCGTGGTCAGTTGCCAGGGGGCGAAGGGACTTCCCCCATTCTTGGTGTAAAAAATATTGTCCGCGAGGAAAATACACGAATGAATGGCCTCGCCGTCAGGCTTGATCAGCAACTGCAGGTCGCCAAATTGATGCGGGCCGGTCGCCGGTTCATACTCCGTTTCCAGCTTGTGGCGCCAAAAGGCAAAGCCCGCCGGCGGGTCGGGATGTTCCGCAAAAAAATTGAACGCACTCCAGTGGCAATTCATCAATTCATTGGCGGTGACAAGCGGAAAAGTATTGATGCGCGCGCGGACTCCGGGCGGAAGCAGGCTCGCGATGCTGATCTCCGTACCGTTGCGCACATGCGTGGCGGCTTCCAGGATGGGCCGGATGTTTTCCGCATTTCCATGATTGCCCCAGTAACGGATTAACGCCTCGATATCCGTCTGCGGGGTCACCTTGAGTGAGACGAACAGGACGAATCGGCCCATCAAAGATTGCACCACTGCGCTGCGCTGGGATTCATCGGGCAGCGCTTGCAACAAGGCCTGCCAGTCTGAAAACAGCAGAAATTGGCCGCGCGTGTAGCTGAGCTTTTGAAACAAGGCAATGGATGTCGGGGTTACATGGCGGCCGAACAATTGTTCAGGCTTTTCGCTCAGCGGCCAATGGAACGGCTGGTTTTGCATCACGTTTTCCTCGCATTTTCCCAGTTCGGCGTACAACCGGTTGCGAATCTCGGCCGGCAAATTCAGCACATCGGCTGCGGTGGGCTGCACGTAAATGCCCCTATCGGTGATTTGCCACCGGGCGGGAGCCAGCAAGTCCTGCGCGATTGCGGCGGGCAATTGCAATCCGGTCAGGTAGCCGGTGAGGGCATTGGAGGAATAGCCCCTAAAAAACCATTTTACCGGCACACTGGCCAGCGCATGCAGGCCCAGGTAATCCTCCGGCAACTCCACCACGGAGCGTTGGCAGGTTAAATCGCCCCAAGGGCCGGGGGCGGCGGCAAAGGTGCGGGCCACGCCATCCGGGAGGGCATTCGCCGCCGCACTTTGAGCGGAAGCCTGGGCCGCTTCCGTGCGCCCAGCCATCATATATCCCGCAAGCCCCACCGTCACCGCCAAGGCGAGGAAGGCAAGCGCTGCCAGAATCACGATCCCGTACGGGGCTTCGATGAGCAAGAACCCGCCGCAGCGTTGGAACTTCCGGCTGGTGGAGGGCAACGGGGAGGGCGCAAATGGGTACGGCATCTTCTTTCGGACGATATTGGGGGAAATAGATTCAGCCTAAAAGTTGCGATTGCGAAAATAGGACAATTTGGACGTTTCCAGGTGCGGCATGCGAATGGCGCTTACATCCAACAGGTCGGGAATGGACATGATCAACCAGGGGTCCCAAGGCGTGGGGCCGTTACGGGTGAAGACCAGGTTGTCGGCCAGATACACCGCCGTCTGGACCACGTCGCCATTGGATTGGCTGACCACCAAAACGTCACCATAGCGAGGATCGGTGAAGACTTCAAAATAGTCCGAATTTAACCTAGAACCCATCTCATAAATGGGAAAGGGGAGCATTTTGGGCTGGAACCTTGGATTTTTGGGGTATAAGTAATGCGGGATGGAATTGACCAATGCCCAATGGGATCAGATCGAAGCCCTGCTGCCCGCCGATCCCGTCCGT
>DATJIU010000277.1:0-6952 GCA_035492855.1 Dongiaceae bacterium
CACCTCACCTATCGGGTTGCCTTCAATGGCAAAGAGGTGGTTTTGCCTTCGGCGCTGGGGGTTATTGTGGATGGACAGGATCTGGGACAAAACGCCGCCACCACGGGCAAAGCGGTCACCGGGAAGATTGACGAGCAATACCCGGTAATGGGCGTGCATGACACGGCCACCAACCATTGCGTTACCGCCCAAATTCCACTCACCGGCGGCACCAACGCCACACCATGGCAATTGAACCTGCGCGTGTACAACGACGGCGTGTGCTATTGCTACGACATTCCCGGCACCGGCACCCGGCATATCCAGGGCGAAAGCACCACTTGGAACGTGCCCGTGGGCAGCCAGCTCTGGAGTCAGAGCGCGGAAAACACCTCGTACGAGGCGCGCTATGAAGAGGGCATCGTCGGGCAGTTGCCGCATGAGTGGAAGATCATGGCGCCCGCCACGCTGGTGTTTCCCGGCGGCGCCGGTTACGGCATGATGACCGAGGCCAACCTGATTCATTACAGCGACCTGTCGTTGCAAACCGAGGGCACCAACGGTTTTCGCGCTTTCTTCCACAACAGTCCGGAGGGTTGGGATGTCACCGGTGAAATCGTCTCGCCCTGGCGGGTCACGGTGCTGGCAGCTGATTTGAACGCGCTGGTCAACAGCGACATCATCAAGAACTGCTGCCCGCCGCCCGCGCCCGAACTGGCGCACGCCGACTGGATCCGCCCCGGCCGTTCCATCTGGCACTGGCTCACCGGCGGCGCCCCCAAACTCGACGAACAGAAGGCGTGGATTGATGGCGCCAAGGCCATGGGCTACGAATATTACCTGGTGGACGACGGCTGGCGCGATTGGAATGGCGGCGGCGACAATGCCTGGGCCGCGCTGGGTGACCTGGTGAAATACGCCAAGTCGCAGGGGGTGGATATGTGGGCCTGGGTCCATACCAAATATGTCACCGATCCGCAGGACCGGGACACGTACTTCAAGCGCGCCAAGGAAATCGGCCTGGTGGGCTTGAAGATTGATTTCATGGATCCCGCCGATGCCAAATGGGTGGACTGGTACGACGCCACGTTGCGCGACGCGGCTGCGCTGCATCTGATGGTGGATTTCCACGGCGCGGTCAAACCCACCGGCCGGGAACGCACCTGGCCCAATGAACTGACGCGCGAAGCCATCTCCGGTCGCGAGCAGGGCAAGAACCCGCCCGAGCACGACACCGCGTTGCCGTTCGTCCGTTATGTGCAGGGCCACGCCGATTACACGCCGACGCTGCTCATTCCCAAGCGGCTCAAAGGTTCGTCCTTCGCCCACGAGCTGGCCATGGCCATCGTCTTCACCTCGCCTTATCTCTGCATGGGCGACAAACCCGAAGATTACCTGAAGAGCGATGCCGCGGATGTGCTCAAGGCCCTGCCATCGCTGTGGGATGAAACCCGCGTGCTGCCCAGCAGTGTCATCGGCTTCGAAGCGGCCTTTGCCCGGCGGCACGGCGACCAGTGGTTCATTGGCGTGATCAATGGCGCCCGCCCGCAGCGCGAAACCGTGAAACTGAATTTTCTCGGCTCCGGCAAATACCGGTTGGTAGAACTGGCCGATAGCCCGGACCACAACGATGCCTTTGCCCGCAGTGAACGTACGGTAACCGCCGCGGATGTGCTGGTGCTGCCGTTGCGCAAAGACGGCGGTTATGTGGCCTGGCTGGTACCTGAAAAATGACCGTTTGGATTTCCCGGCCCGGTCGGGTGACCGGGCGGCGCGGGACGCAATGTTATTCCGGTAACAACACAAAAACGAAATTACAATGAATCGCAGAACCTTCCTCCAGAACACTTCGCTCGCGGTTGCGGGCGCCATGCTCACTCCCCACCTGCGCGCGGCTGACCTGCTGGCCGGCGATTTTCCCGTCGTCCGCACTCCGCTGGACAAACGCCGCTTCACCAGCCCGGCGGTGGAACGCACCATCCTGCAGGTGCAGGCCGCCTGCGGCAACAAGGAGCTCGCCTGGATGTTCGGCAACTGCTTCCCCAACACGCTCGACACCACCGTGGATTTCGAGATGCACGATGGCCGGCCCGATACCTATGTCATCACCGGCGACATTGACGCCATGTGGCTGCGCGACAGCTCCGCCCAGGTCTGGCCCTACCTGCCGTTGATGGCCGAGGACCCGCAGCTCCAGCAGTTGATTGCCGGGGTCATCAACCGCCAGACCCGCTGCATCCACCTGGATCCCTATGCCAATGCCTTTTACAAGGACGAGTCCAAGATCAGCGAGTGGAAGAGCGACCTCACCACCATGAAGCCCGGTGTGCACGAGCGCAAATGGGAGATTGATTCGCTGTGCTATACCATCCGCCTGGCGTACCAATATTGGAAGCTTTCGCACGACACCGCGCCGTTCGATGCCGCCTGGCAAGAGGCCATCCGCCTCATCCTCCAGACCTTCCATGAACAGCAGCGCAAGGACGGCCCCGGGCCGTACCACTTCATGCGGAAGACGGAGACGGCCACCGACACCGTGCCTGGCCGCGGCTATGGCAACCCCGCCAAACCCGTGGGGCTCATCTACTCCATGTTCCGGCCCAGCGACGACGCCACCATCTTCCCGTTCCTGGTGCCGTCCAATTTCTTTGCCGTGGTCAGCCTGCGGCAGGCGGCGGAAATGGTGGCGACCATCCGCAACGATACCGATCTGGCCAACCAATGCCGCGCCCTGGCCGACGAGGTGGAACACGCGCTGCACAAGTACGCCATAGTCAGCCATCCCCTGGGCGGCCACATCTTCGCCTATGAAATTGACGCCTTTGGCAACTATTATTGCACCGACGACGGCAACATCCCCAGCCTGCTGTCGCTGCCCTACCTCGGCGCGGTGAAGACGAGCGACCGCGTGTATCATCGCACCCGCAAGATGCTGCTCTCGCCTGAAAACCCCTATTATTGTATCGGCACGGCGGCGCACGGGTTGGGCGGCCCGCACGTGGGCATCCATATGATCTGGCCATTGGGCGTCATCATCCAGGGCATCACCGCCACCAGCGACAGCGAAATCAAGGAATGCCTGGAAACGCTCCGGCGCACCCATGCCGGCACGGGCTTCATGCACGAAGCCTTCAACATGGACGACCCCACCAAGTTCACCCGCAAATGGTTCGCCTGGGCCAACACCATCTTCGGCGAATTTGTGCTGAAGACCTATCACGAACGCCCCCGTCTGCTGGCGTAATCAAGAATCAAATTCCGCAAATGCCATCGGCGGCAGAAAACTCTGCCGCCGGTTTTTTGCCTGCGGAGAATGGGAGCAGCCCGGCCGCATTGTTGTGCCCGCTGCCCTGCTACTGCGGTCGCAACCGTTCCATTCGGAAATTGATCAGATCCACGCCCTTGATCCGCACCTGATGTTCGTTTACCACGGTGAACCCGGCTTTTTCAAACATCGGCCGCGCACACAACGAAGCATCGGCCCAGACCCGGTTGACCTTGAGGGCAAAGCACATATTCACCGCGTGCTGCACCAGCGCCGTCATGATGCCGCGCCGCTGATACTTGGGATTGATATAGGCACAGTCAATGTGTCCGTCCGGGTCAAGTTCCAGAAACCCGGCAATCTCGCCCGCCACCGCGGCCACAAACGGCCGCTTCAATTCACACCGCCGTTCCCAATGGGCGTAATTGGGTTCGCGGTCCGACCACGCCAGACATTGTGCTTCGGTGTAAACTTGGGAGGCAATTTGGTGTACCGCCGCCACGAAGATTTCCGCAATGGCCCGATGATCGCCGTGCTGATAAATCCGGATTGGGGTTGGGGACATACCGGAATGAAATGTAGCTGGATGCCGTTCGCGGCGCAGGCACAAAATATTTCACCACATCGCCCGCATCAGCAAGATAACCCCAAAGGCCACGATGATGAATGCGGAGATGCGGTGCAGTTTTTGGAAAAAGCCGTCGCCGAGTTTGCGCTTCAGATGGCCCGCCACATAACAGGCCGACAGCCAGAACAGGACGGCGCCCAGGAAAACCGCCGCGGCGATTTCCAGGGCGTCGCGCTGCCGGGCATGGCCCTTGGCGATGCCCAGCACCGTAAACCCGGCGGTGAACATGAAGAATGTGACCGGGTTGAGAAACACCACCAGGAAGGTGGAGCCGAAGGCCACCACCCCGCTGGCCGGTTTCGGCGCCGCCGGTTGATCGGGCCGGGAGGGGTTGAGGATGGCGTTCAAGCCGTACAGCAGGAAAAACACGCCGATGCCCAGTTCCAGCGGGACTTGCTCCGATTCAATCCAGGAGGCAAACGACGCCAGCCCGCGAACGGTGGCGAAGGCCCAGAAGAAATACGCGCTGGCAATGCCGAGGGCGGAGAGCATGCCGGTCAGGTAACTTTGGAAGAGCGCCCGGCGCAGGCACAGCAAACCGATCGGTCCCAAAGGGGACGCGGTGAAAAAACCGACCGCGAAACTCAGGAGAACTGCGTGTGCCACTGGTTAGCTCCATCCCGGACGCTCGCGACCGCCGCCGATAACATCCGGCGACTGCACCACCGCCAGCATCGGGGATAGCATTGCAAACCCATGGACCGAGGCAACAGAATTGTGGTATGGCCGGGATCTGTCAGGGCATCACTTTTTTGAACGCCACCTGGGTTTTCACGTCCGGTTGCACGATCAGTTCCTGCGCATCCAACCGGACAATCCGGGCTGAGTTGGTGGCTGGCAGGCGCATGGGCGTGGTGCTGTTGGTGATAATGCCGACGAGCATGCCATTTTCCCTGAAGCTCCAGCCGTCCAGCCGGCCCACGGTCCGCCCGTGAATCAGCACGGTCATGGCTCCGCCCGGGGCAAAGGTGACGCGGCGCTGGCCGCCATCCGGTCCGGTGGTCAGCCAGGTCCCGGCCAGTTCTGCATTCGGCGCGGCGGCCGCGGGAAGTTTGCCGTGATGCCAGAGCCACAGGGCAGCCAACAGCATCAAGAGAAACACGCCGCCCGCAGTCATTGCTTTTTTCATAATGCGTTCCGGAAAATTCGGGGGCGCAATTCGCCGTGGCCGCACTCGCTTTGGCGGGCCGAGCAGAAATAAAGCCCCCTGTATTTATAGATCAGACGCGCCCGGCGGGAGATTTTGTCTGCGCTCACGAACAAAAGTTGCAGGCCAGCCTCGGCTGGATCAATGCCTTTGGGCTGTAAGCCCGAAATGGGAAAGCCCGGGCTGCAGGCCCGGGAATGATGTCGCCCCGACTCCAAGCCCTGCAAGGGCGAGACAACGGGCCAGACTACGTGCTGGTGTTGTATTTTGGATAAAGCCGCTCAAGGAATTCATCCATTTGCGCCGCTGCTGCCACCCGTAGCTCCAGGTCCTGGCCTAATGCGTGACTCAATGCTTCCACCGTCGCCAAGTCGGACGGGTCGGCTAGCACAATGGTCAGTTCCCGACCCGATGCAGCCACCGGGAGGACGCGATACTGCCGGGCCAATTTGGAGGGGATGCAGCGCAGGAGTTCCGGGGTAAAGGACACCGCCTTGAGGTCCACAAATTCAGCACCAAATGCTGCAGCCCGTTGTTGAAATGGGTTCATGTGAGGTCCCCGTGACAGAACCACCAGAATTTAAGGAGCCGTCGGCTCGTCTTTCCGGGCCCCCGCCGGGCTGGGGCGCACCGGGGTGAAATACGGCAGGAACCACAGCCCAAAGATGCACACCGTCAGCGCCACGGTCATGCCGGCCTGGCGCGAGAGCCAGCCGTATTGCACGAGGGGCAGTCCCGCCGCTTCCAGCACCACCACGAGAATGCCCGCAGCCCAGCCGCGCCCGGTCAGGCGAAACCGGCTCCCGCATTGGCGGCAGCGGTAATCCAGCGTCAAGGTGGAGTAGAAATGGCGACGCCACAGCTTCGCGCCGCAACCGGGGCAAATGACCTGGTATTTCATATGGGCTTGCGCTTCAGCATGAGCCGGCTGCCTTTCGTGGCCGGAGAATCTGCCATTAGGGAAAGCACAATAGCGCCCGCTTGGGAAGCCCAAATCTGCCGCGCGCCAGTCGAGGCAGCACAAGTTGATTGAGTGCTCTTGGGCATGAGACAGCTCTGTGGGTTTGCCCCATCATCGGGCGTTGGGTGGCCAAGTTTTCTGAAGGCATGCATCCGAGTGTCCATCAAAAGGGCGGAGCGAATACGCTTGGACAAAGGCGGCTAGATTTTCCGGCTGTTCTTCCATGCGGAGCACGATCATGTCCACGCAGAAATGGTAGGTGCTGTAGTACCATTGGCCGTCGGAACCCCGGGCCAAAAACAGGTCGCTGATGCGGGGCGCGGCCTTATGGCAAACACTGGCGTAGGCGAGCCATTCTCCGTTACGCATTAAGATCAGCCGGGGGGAAAACCAACGTTCCGAGCCTTGGGTCGGCCCGGAGGTTTCCATTTTTAGCTGGGCCAGTTCGTTGCTGATTCCTGCCGAATCTGCCACCTGGGTGGTAATGTCGGCCAAGGCTTGGTTTTTCCATGCCCGCCGGGCATTGGTTGATGGAATTATAAAAAACCAGGCAGCAACAGCCAAGCCGCCCAACAATACCCCGCAGAGGCAGAGAATGATGTGATGTTTTTTCATGACCGAGCCCAAGAGGTCACCGCAAGTACCATGCAGTGACGAGAGTCCGGTCAGGGGCAGCAAGGTGAGTCATGGCTTGACCTTGGAAGCTACCACGGTATGACCGATATGGCAATGATCCCACCAGGGACCAGTTCTAATTTGTGCCAGCAGGAAAATCAACCCACGGTTGGGGCGGGCAGCAGTCCGCGCACTTGCAGCAGTTGAATGAATTCCCGGGAACGCTCCACGGTGAACCCGATGCGGATGAAGCCGCCGCGCAGCCAGGCCACAAAGATGGTGTCGCGGCTGGGGCGGGCGAGATCCAGCGGGAACCAGGTCCGGGGCCCGCCGCCCCACAGGCGCCAACTGCCAAAG
>DATJIU010000278.1:0-23335 GCA_035492855.1 Dongiaceae bacterium
CGCCGCTTTCTTGAGGGTCCGGCGGTTTAGAAATCCGGCCGCATCCGGCGGCACGGCGCTGGCATCCGCCGGGGCTCCGGGGTCGGCGGATTGATTTTCCGCCGTTGGGTTGGTCAGGTCCTTATCGGTAGATTTTGCCATCTGGGTCGCAAAAGGGCCACTACGTTAGGTCAAGGCCGGTTCTCAAGCAATGGCAATACTGCTGTCCCGCCCCCCCCCACGGGAAAAAGGCCGGAACACCCCGCATCGTTCCCCTTGCAAAATAATCGGAACTGCCGTTTCATAAATCTCCGGGAGCCATCCATGAATTCTTCCACCGCAAAACCGGAGCTTTACGATGTGCTCGTACTGGGCAGTGGTGAAGCCGGCAAATACCTGGCCTGGACGCTGGCAAAACAGGGCCGGCGCACGGCGGTAATTGAGCGAAAATACATCGGCGGTTCCTGCCCCAACATCGCCTGCCTGCCCAGCAAGAACTTCATCCACAGCGCCCGGGTGGCCCATTATTTTTTCCGCAGCGGCGAATTTGGCATTACCAAGGACAATTGCCGGATTGACCTGGCGGGGGTCCGGGAACGCAAGCGCACCATGGTGGCCGGACTCGTTGACCTGCACCTGGCCAATTTCAAATCCAGCGGTGCGGAATTGCTTCTGGGCGCGGGGCGCTTCACCGGGCCCAAGACCATTGAACTCACGCAACCGGACGGCACCCGGCGCCAGGTGCAGGGCGCGAAAATCGTTCTCTCGGTTGGCAGTCACGCGACCCTGGATGCCATTCCCGGGCTGGCGGCGGCCAATCCGCTAACCCACGTCGAAGCCTTGGAACTGGACCAAATCCCGGAACACGTCCTGATTCTGGGCGGCGGGTACATCGGGCTGGAATTCGCCCAGGCCCTGCGGCGGTTCGGCAGCCGGGTGACGGTTATCGAGCGCAACGCCCGGCTGATTCATCGCGAAGATGATGATGTGACGGAAGCCATTCACGAATTGTTCCGCGACGAAGGCATCGAGGTCCTGACCGATTCGCGCGTCTCCCAGGTCGCAGGAAAATCCGGGGAGGCGGTGCAGCTACGGCTGACGCAGGCGGGACGGGAAAAGACCATCACCGGGTCGCACCTGCTGGTGGCCGGCGGACGCACCCCCAACACCGCCGGCATCGGCCTGGAGCTGGCCGGAGTGGAACTCACCAACCGCGGTTATATCAAGGTCAACGAACGGCTTGAAACCACGGCGCCCGATGTGTTCGCCGTGGGCGATTGCGCCGGCAGCCCGCACTTTACCCACATTGCCTTTGATGATTTCCGGGTGGTCCGGGACAATCTCACGGGCGGCCATCGGGTCACCACCGGACGGCAGGTGCCGTTTTGTTTGTTCACCGATCCGGAACTCGCGCGCATTGGACTCAGCGAAACGGAGGCCAGGCAAAAAGGCATTCCCTACCGGCTGGCAAAAATCCCGATGCTCGCGGCGTTACGCACCCGGACACTTTCGGAAACGCGTGGTTTCATGAAAGCCCTGATCGCCCCTCAAAACCATCGCATTCTCGGCTTCACCGCATTCGGCGTCGAGGCTGGCGAGATTCTGGCCGCCGTGCAAGTGGCCATGCTTGCCGGGCTGCCTTATACCGCGTTGCGTGACACGATTTTCACCCACCCTACCCTGGCAGAAGGACTCGTTGCCCTATTTTCCAGCGTACCGCAGGAGTCCAAACCATAGGCATCGTCGTCAAAATCATATGAAAATTGTCAGCTTCCACAAATCCCTGCCGGTTTCCGATCCCGAATGTTTCCTGGATTTGACGGCGCCCGCGCCGACGCTCGGTCCCCGCGATTTGCTCGTGGAGGTCCGGGCCATTTCCGTGAATCCGGTGGATGCCAAAATTCGGGCCGGCGGCGGCCCGGGCCGGCCGGACGGACAGTTGCAAATTCTCGGCTGGGATGCGGCGGGCGTGGTCCGGGAAGTCGGCAGTGAAGTCACCCGGTTCGCGCCGGGTGACGAAGTCTATTATGCCGGCGATGTGGGCCGTCCGGGTGCTTACGCCGAATTACAATGTGTAGATGAGCGCATTGTGGGCCGCAAGCCGGCCAGCCTGGGCTTTGCCGAAGCCGCCGCCCTGCCGCTCACCACCATCACCGCGTGGGAATGCCTGTTTGACCGGATGAAAATCCCCGCCGACTCCACCCGGGCCGGGTCGTTGCTCATCATCGGCGGCGCGGGCGGCGTGGGGTCCATCGCCATCCAACTGGCGCGCTGCCGGACTGGGCTGACGGTCATTGCCACCGCTTCGCGCCCGGAAACGCAGGCGTGGTGCCGGGAAATGGGCGCACCCCACGTCATTGATCATCGCCAGCCACTGGCCGCCCAGGTGACCGCCCTCGTCCCCGGCGGCGTGAACTACGTGCTGGCCCTCACCAAAACCGAGGACCACTTCGATGAAATCATCGCCGCCATGGCGCCGCAGAGCGCCCTGGCCCTGATCGAAAACGTGGCCCGCCCGGTGGACATCAACAAACTGAAACCCAAGTGCATTTCGTTGCACTGGGAGTTCATGTTCGCGCGCGCCCGGTACGCCACCGCCGACATGGGGGAACAGGGCCGGTTGCTCACCGAAGTGGCCCGGCTCGTGGATGCCGGCCAAATCCGCACCACGATGCGGCAGAACCTCGGGGCCATCACCGCCGCAAATTTGAAACGCGCGCATGCGCTGATTGAAAGCGGCGCCACCATCGGCAAAATCGTGCTGGCTGGATTTTAACCGGCCAAGATTGCGTCCCGCGGTCCCATCCCTGCCGCTGGCCGGTCCCAGCTTGACATTCGCCGGCCTGAATAGCGGCAAGGGTGCCACTACGCGGCCCACCGCGCCGCCATTGAATTATCGCCGCTGGCAGTCGTCGATACCTCTATGACTGCACCCTTTTCCATCATCGGGCGACAGGTCGGTTTCCTAACCGTCCTCGCTGGCCAGATGATGGCGGCGTCCCTGGCCCCCACCCCCACCGCGGCGGAATTCGACCAAGCGACGCGCTGGGTGAACGCCAAGTTTGAACCGGCCCCGGCACCCGGACCCGGCATTGAAGTGCTCGCCAATCATGATCCGGTGCAACTCAATTCGCGAAATGGACAGCCTTTGTCCCTTGCGGGAGTGGCCTACCGGCGGGGGTTGTATTGTCATGCCCACAGCCAACTGGTGGTCCGCCTGCCCGGGCCGGGAAGCGAATTCAGCGCCGTGGTGGGGGTGGATAGCAACGCTGATACCAGCAACGGGCGGGGCAGTGTCCATTTCGCCGTCCTGGTGGCGGGACAGGAGCAGTTTAAATCGGGGGTGCTGACCGAAGGCATGGCCGGAGTGCCGGTAACGGTGGACCTGCACGGCGCCCGGGAACTGGTCCTGCAAGTGGACGACGCCGGTGATGGCATCAGTTGTGACCAGGCCGATTGGGCGGACGCCCGGGTGAAGCTTCAGGACGGCCGCGAGATCTGGTTGGCTGACCTGGGATTGGTCGCGCCGGAGTTTGACGCGACGCCACCTTTTTCATTTGTCTATGGCGGCAAACCTTCCCGCGAGCTGCTGCCAGCATGGCCGGTGGAGCGCGCCAGCCGGATGCGGGACGACCAGCGCCGGGAATACGAAGTCATTTACCGGGACCCGGCCACGGGGCTGCAGGTGCGTTGCGTGGCGGTGCAGTACCGGGATTTTCCTACGGTGGAATGGACGGTCTATTTCAAAAACCTGGGCGCAACCGATACCCCGGTGCTCACCGACGTTCGGGCGCTGGATGCCGTTTTGGCCCCCGTTTCCGCCGGCAATCCGGTGTTGCACCACGCCGCCGGCACGACGGTGGCGGCCAGTGATTTTGAACCCCGGAGCACCCCGTTGGAGCCGCAGCAAGCGCTTACCCTGGCAGCGCAGGATGGCCGGCCCTGTTCCGGGGTCTGGCCGTATTTCAATCTTGAAACCGGGGCGGACCGGGGTGTGATCATGGTGGTAGGCTGGCCGGGGCAGTGGCAGGCCGGTTTCGCCCGCGACACCATCACCGGCCTGCGGGTCACCGCCGGCCAGAAAACGACGCACTTCAAACTGAAGCCGGGCGAGGAGGTGCGCACTCCGCTGCTGGTGCTGCAATTCTGGGAGGGCGACTGGATTCGCGCGCAAAACATCTGGCGGCGCTGGATGGTGGCCCACAACCTGCCCCGTCCCGGCGGCGCGCCGCCCCGGCCGTGGTTGACCCCCTGCAGCTCGCATCAATTCGGGGAAATGATCCGGGCGAACGAGCAAAATCAGGAAGAATTCATCCAGCGGTACCAAGACGAAGGCTTTGCCATTGATTACTGGTGGATGGACGCCGGCTGGTATGTGAATGCGAGCGGCTGGCCCAACGTGGGCACCTGGCGGGTGGACCCCAACCGCTTCCCGCATGGCTTGCGTGCCGTCACCGATTACGGCCATGCCCGGGGTATAAAATCCATTGTCTGGTTTGAACCCGAGCGGGTCACGCCCGGCACCTGGCTGTACGAGCAGCATCCCGAATGGCTGTTGGGCCCGGAGGGCGGCACGAAGCTGCTGGACCTGGGCAACCCGGAGGCGCGCACCTGGCTGACGGATTACGTGGACCATTTTCTGACGAAACAGGGCATTGATTTGTACCGGCAGGATTACAACATTGATCCGCTGCCCTTCTGGCAGGCCGCGGATGCCCCGGACCGTCAGGGCATCACGGAAAATCATTACGTGAGCGGTTACCTGGCATATTGGGATGCGCTCCGCCAGCGGCATCCCGACCTGGTGATTGATTCCTGCGCGAGCGGCGGCTTCCGCAACGATCTGGAAACGATACGCCGGTCGCTGCCCTTTCTGCGCAGCGATCATATTTTTGATGCGGTGGGCAACCAGTGCATGAGCTACGGGCTGGCATTCTGGCTGCCGTATAACGGCACGGGCACCGGGCCCAACCAGTTTAGCCGGTATGAACTGCGGAGCAACCTGTCGTGTCCCAAAATCACCCCCTGCTGGGATGTGCGCGATCCGAATCTCCCCTATGATTTGCTCCGCAAGGTCGTGACTGATTGGCGCGGCTACGCCGACAACTATGTGCGGGGCGATTTCTATCCGCTCACGCCGTACAGCCGGGATGGCGGAGTCTGGCTGGCGTGGCAATTCAACCAACCCGAGGCGGGCCGGGGCGTGGTGCAGGGTTTCCGGCGGGCGGACAGCCCGTATGAAGCCTTGCGCGCCCGGCTGCAAGGCTTGGATCCCCACGGCCGTTACCGGCTGACCAACCTGGATGAGCCGGCTTCCAGCCAGGAAAAAACCGGCAGCGAACTGATGAACGAAGGCCTTACGTTACGCCTCGCGGAAACGCCGGGAGCGGTGGTGGTAACGTATCAAAAGCTGTAGCCCTCTCCGCCGTGTTGTTTCAGCCATGCTTTATTGCCGCCGGTTTGTTTGCTTGCCGCCGGCCCCGGGCTGCGGCAAATATTCGCCCGCGCCTTTGAGCCCCAACATGACCCGAAGCAAGTTGCCCCTCCCCGCCTGCCCCAATCTCCTGGTCATCGCCACCAATGACAAGCTGGCACTGAACGTCCTCCGCTGTGCCCATGTGGCCGGAATGACCACGCACCTGCTGGGAGGAGCCCACCTGACCGCCTCCCGCTATTCCCGGCATTGCGCTTCGTGGACGCCGGCATCACTGGACTTTTTTCAGCCGCCGTATGATCGCGCCGTTGCCGCGATCAACCGCTGTTGCGCGGAAAAAATCGTTCACGTGGTCGTGGGCGTAGACTTGCCGGCCATTCTATTGCTCGCGACTATCCGGGAGCAATTGACCGGCGCGCACGTATTTCCCCTAGCGCCGCCGGAACTGATCCGACGGTGGCACAACAAATGGACCTTTGCCCAATTCCTAAAGGAACAGGGGCTGCCGCATCCCCGAACGTTCCTCGTGGAGTCTCCCGATCAACTGGAACAGTTGCCGTTGGAATATCCCCTGGTGGTGAAGCCCCTGGATCGGGAAGGCGGCTGGGGCGTGCGCCAATTAAATTCGCAGGCGGAGGCCCGCGCCCATTTGCAGCAGAACTCACCCGCAGCCCGGCTGCCCCTGCTGTTTCAGGAATTCGTTCCTGGCGAGGACATCGGCTTGAGTGTGCTGGCCCATCGGGGCGAACTGGTGCAGTGGACCGTTCAGCGAGCCCTCCCTCATGGCGGGCTGGAATTTCTCGAATCCGCCGGCATTCGCGAACTTGGGGAAAAAATGGTGCGCGCCGCCGGCTATCATGGCGTGGCCAACTTCGACCTGCAGCGCAATGCGCGGGACGGCACGGTAAAAGTGCTGGAATGCAATCCCAGATTTTGGGCTTCATTGCCGGCCTCCATGTGGAACGGCGTCAATTTTGTGGCGGCAGGCGTCAATTTGCTCACGGCGACAGAACTGCGCCGGCAGCCGCAACCCCGGCAGATCATCTACACGACTCCTTTCCAAGTGTTAACCCAGTTGCTACGGGGAGATTTAACCGCCCCAGGGAGGTTGTCGCGAGAGAGCCTGCGCGAAGCCTGGATGCTGGCATCCGATCCGGTGACTTTGGCGTGTATCATTAAACGGAAACTTTTTCCCAAAAGCAGCGTTTAACTGGAAGCGACCGGAAAGGACTCTCTGCGAGACTGCCAGCCACTCCGTTGGCCGCGGGAGCCGCTGCGGGCGCAACCTGAATGAAAACCAAAATCCTGGGCCTGGCCGCTCTGAGCCTGCTGGTGTTCACGCCAACTGCCCGTGCCTGCGAACCCATCCTGCCTTTCATGAAGGTAGTCGGCGGACCAGCCTTGGTGTTCGAATCTTGGATGGCTTTGTTGCTGGTGGTTGCCGTCAAATCCACAATCTTCGCGTGTTCACAAAAACATTTGAGCATCCCGCGGGCGCTGGCGCTGATGCTGTTGGGCAATGTCCTGACCACCATCGTCGGCGTGCTGGTGGCGGGATTGGTGGGTAGCGGGGCCATCCTGTTCCTTGGCCTGTTTATTGTTTGGCCGCTTTGCCTTCCGCCCGCCCGGCGGCTGGTTGCCGCGGTCAAGCACCCGTGGATTCAGTTTTTTTCTGGCGACAGCCCCGCGGTCATTATGGTTCTGGCGCTGATGATCAGTTGTTTTTTGTTCGCCATGTCGCAGTCATTTGCCGACGCCGAACATCTGGCCGTTTACTGGATGTGGAAGCTGGTGGCGGTGTACCTGGCACTACTGGTGAGCCTCATTCTGACTGCCTTTTGGGAGGAATGGGTGGTGTGGAAATTTTCCCGCTGCCCGGCGGAATTCTCCGGCTACGTGCAACCCGTACTGCGGGCCAATCTGACCGTGCTGCTGGGCGTGATGCTGGTGGGGGCGGCGCTGATCCTTCCCCAACGACTGAAATCGCCGGATTTCCTGGTGTCATTGGTCCGCATCTTCACGCCGCACGCCGGGGTGTAAACGGTCCGGTCACGGACCGGACGCTACAACCGCGCCGCCTAATTTACTTACCGGCTGCCGGAGCGGTGGTGATGACCAGTTCGCCGCCTTGGGCCAGGTCGTGGTGCGCCACGAACCAGCCGTCCACCGGCTTGCCATTGAAAGTGATGCCCGTGATCTTGCGGCCGGAATTGACCCGGCGCACCACCAGGGTTTTTCCGGTGTTCAACACAATTTTCTCCGTATCAAACATGGGTACGGACACGATGTATTTTTCGTCCGCCGGGGAATAGGTATAGAGGCCCAGGGCGCTGAAGACGTACCAGGAGGACATTTCGCCCGCGTCATCCATGCCGCATAAGGTCAGGCCTTCTTTGCCCATGCCATAGAAGCGCCGCATGATTTCGTCCAAAATGGCCTGGGTTTTCTCCTGCTTGCCGACCCAATAGTAGAGCCAGGGGAACCCGTGGTCAGGCTGGTTGCCGTGGCAATATTGCCCGATGAACGAATTGATGTTCATGGCAATGTAATTGGTGTTCCAGGGAATGGAGAAGAGCTGGTCGAGCTTTTCCTCGAACGCCGCCTTGCTGGGATACAGCCGGATCAGGCCCTCGGTGTCCTGCGGGGCAAAGAAGCTGGACTGCCAGGCATTCGCCTCACGATACATGTATTCGTAGTAGGGATACTGCGGGTTGAACGGCGTCACCCAGTCGCCATTCTCCAACCGCCCGCGCATGAGACCGGTAGCCGGGTCGAACATGTTGGTGTAGTTGTGCGACCGGGCCATCATCAGGTCGTAATTGGTCGGGTCGTTCAGGGCCTTGGCCAGCAGGGCCACGGCATAATCATCGTACGCATATTCAAGCGTCTTGGTGACGGCAGCCTTGGCCTTGGTTTCCACGTTGGGATTCTCCACCACCGGGGTGGAGATGTAGCCATTGGTCATGTATTCGGAAATGTAGGGCCGCGTGCCGCCTTCCACCGTGGCATTGCGCAACAAGAGATGATAGGCGTTGGTGACATCAAAGCCCCGCAAACCGCGGAGATAGGCGCCGGCAATGAACGCCGCCGCATGGTCGCCATGGAAAAATGTGGGAATGAACCCGGTGCACTCGCCATCGTCCACCAGCGACTGGATGACGTCGTTCGCCACGTCAGGCGTCAGGATGCTCAGCAACACGAGTTTGTTGCGATAATCGTCCCATAAAGAGGGTACGGTATAAAAACTGAAATCCTTTTTTACCAAGTTGCGGTGGGCATCGCGGAATTCGCCGTTGACGTCGCTGCGCAATACCGGCCAGAGAAATGAGCGGTAGAGGCAGGAATAAAAAAGTTCCTTCTGCCGTTCCGTGCCACCGGTCACCTGGATTTTGGAGAGCAACTTTTCCCAGATGGCACTGGCATCGTCCCGCACGGAGTCAAAGCTTTTTCCGGTCAGCTCCTTTTCGAGGTTGAGCTTGGCGTTGGCGATGCTCACGTAGGAGAAACCAATTTTCATTTCCAACGGCTGGTCGGCATCCGCCAGGCTGACCACGGAGATGTCGCTATTGGTGCCGGTCAGTTCCTGGACGCCGGTGATCTTGTGGTTGAGGACCGCATAAAAATAAACCGTCTCGTGGGCGGCCTGAAATCCTTTGAGCACATTATCCCCTTCCTGCTTGAGGTCCCAGTCGCGGACCCGTTCGTTGGATACGGCCAGATTCAGGATCAGCTTCTTGTCGTGGTTGTCCTTGTAAGTGTAACGATGGTAGCCGCACCGCAGGGTGGTGGTGAGTTCGGCGTTGATACCGTACCGCTCCAGATACACCTGGTAAAAGCCCGGGTGCGCCGACTCATTGGTATGGTTGAAGGTGGAGCCGAAATCATCCGGCGAAACCTCGCCGCGGGCCGGCAACACCGGCACATAGCACAAATTCCAATGCCCCTTGTTGGAATGGGCAAAGGCGTGGATGACGGTATTTTCGTACTCGTAGCCGGCGCCGCTCCCAAACTTTGTAATCGGGCTGAGCTGCACCATGCCATTGGGCAACGCCGCGCCCGGATAGGTCAGCCCGGCCCACACCCGCCAGGGCGGCGTGAACCCGATGTCCACCGGGTCCAGGATCGGCGCGGTGCCGAGAAAGGGATTTACATATGCCACCAGAGGCTTTTCGGCCTTCAGGGAAAATACGGCGGCCGAAAACAATAGCAGGAGGGTGGCAAGTTTTTTCATAAGCAAGGGAGACAGCTAATTCAATTCCGCAGGGCCGTCCAGCACGAAAGTGCGGTTAAGGGCCCGAAACGCAAGTCGCCCGGACCAGGGACAAAAAAGGGCCGCTCCAGCCTCGCCAGCCGCCAGAGTTTTTGCCAGAGTGCCCCATGACTTTTCGCCCGGCCAACCTTGACGACAGCGCGCTGCTGGCGGAGCTCAATCACCAGTTGATCCGGGATGAGGGGCATCGCAACCGGATGACCGTTCCCGAGCTGGAGTCACGGATGCGCAACTGGCTGGCCACCGATTATCGCGCCATCATTTTTCAGGAAGGCCCCGGGGTGGTGGCCTATGCGCTTTATCGCGAATCAACGGAAGAAATTTACCTGCGGCAATTTTTCGTAGTGCGCCCGCGACGGCGTCTCGGCTTGGGTCGCGCGGCGCTTCAACTGCTCCGCACCGAAATCTGGCCCCGCAACAAACGCGCGACGGTGGACGTGCTGGCCGCCAACCCCGCCGCCACCGCCTTCTGGCGGGCGCTGGGCTACCGGGACTATTGCCTCACTTTGGAAATTCTGCCGAAAGAAACAATTTAATGTCCAAATCAACCGACCAACTGGTAATCGCCGCGCGGGAATTGGCTGCGGCCGTGGACCGCCTGAAATTTGCCGCGCCGGTCACGCATATTTACAACCCGCTCCAATATGCCTGGGCGCCGCACGAGCTGTACCTGCACCAGTTTGGCGCCGCACCCAAACGGGTCATTTTTCTCGGCATGAACCCCGGGCCGTTCGGCATGGCGCAAACCGGCATCCCCTTTGGCGAAATCCCCGCCGTGCGCGACTGGATGGGTATCTCGGCTCCCGTCACCCGGCCGGCCCAGGAACATCCCAAGCGCCCGGTGCAGGGTTTTGCCTGTCCGCGTTCGGAGGTGAGCGGGCGGCGGTTGTGGGGCTTGTTTGCCGAACGGTTTGGCCGGCCGGAAGAATTCTTCGCCGCCCATTTTGTGGTGAACTACTGTCCCCTCGTCTTCTGCGAGACCAGCGGCCGAAATTTCACGCCGGACAAGCTGCCCGCCGCCGAGCAGGAAAAACTGTTTGCCGTTTGCGACGCCCATTTGCGCCGCGTGCTGGAAATCTTGCAACCCGAATGGCTGATTGGCGTGGGCGGCTTTGCCGTGAAACGCGGCGAGGTGGCCGGCACCAATCTGCCGGTCCGCCTTGGCCAGATTTTGCATCCCAGCCCGGCGAGCCCCGCAGCCAACCGCGGGTGGGCGGCGGCGGCCACCGCGCAACTGGTAGCGCTGGGCGTCTGGAAATAATTCCCGCCGCAGGCCGCGGTTTCCTTGACCTGACCCGGCAAAGCCGCTAGACCTTGCGGCACCTATTATGGCAACGAAAACGATTATTAAACCCGCACATTCACCCGCCGCCGTCGGCCCTTACAACCACGCCGTGCGCGTGGGCGACCTGCTGTTCTGCGCCGGACAGATCCCCATTGAACCCGCCTCGGGCAACCTCGTGGCCGGCGATATCAAGCTGCAGACCGAGCGCGTGCTCCAAAACGTCAAGGCCATCCTCGACGACCAGAAGCTGACCTTCGCCAACGTGGTCAAGAGCACGGTGTTCCTGACCGACCTCGCCAACTTCGCCGGCATGAACGAAGTGTACGCCAAGTATTTCACCAGCGACTGCCCCGCGCGCTCCACCATCCAGGTGGCCGGTTTGCCCAAGGGCGCCAGCGTGGAGATTGAAGTCATCGCGCACTTTTGATTTTGCGATCCTCATGCCGCGTCCGCCTGAAAACCGGACGTGGCCGTAAATCGCAACTCGAAATCATAAATTAATTCGCCCTTTCCCCATGCCGCTCGCCGTCAGCCTCCTCATCACCGCCGTCATTGCCGGCGGTTTGGGGCTGGTGGTGGGCTGGTTGATGGGCCGCAACCGGCCTCTGCTGCCTCCCGATGGCCGGCTGGAAAATGAACTGCGCCAGCAGGTCAGCCAGCGCGAAACCGAACTCGCCCGGCTGCGCGGCGAACTGGCCGAGGCCGGAAACGCCCGCGCCGCCGCCGAAGCCGGCAAGACTGCCGCGGAAAAAATCGCCGCCGACCAGCGCGCCCTGCATGAACGCGCCCTGGCCGAGGCCAAACAGATGCAGGCCCAGGCGCTCACGGACTTGCGTGAGACGTTCAAGGCATTGAGTGCCGATGCGCTCAAGGCGAGCGCCCCGGATTTTCTCCGGCTCGCGGAACAGAGTTTCGGCAAGCTGCAGGAAACCGCCAAGGGCGACCTCGCGCAGCGGCAGGAAGCCATCAAGGGGCTGGTGGAACCGCTCAAGCAACAGTTGGAGACCTACCAGAAGCGGTTGCAACAGAGTGAAACCGCCCAGGCCACTTCGCTGGGCGAGGTCAAAAAGCAGCTGGAAACCCTGGCGGTGCAGAGCCAGACCCTCGCGCAGGAAACGCAGCAGTTCCGCATGGTGCTGCACTCCAATCAGGCCCGGGGCCGTTGGGGGGAGGAAACTTTGCGCCGCGTAGTGGAGGTGGCCGGACTCAGCGCGCATTGCGACTTCACCGAACAAACGCAGGTGGACGACAAGAAGCCGGACCTGATTGTGCGACTGCCGGGCGACCGCATCATTATTGTGGACGCCAAGGTGCCGGACCTGGATTTTCTCAACGCCGCCGATACCGCCGAGCCGGCCAAACGTGCCGAGGCTCTGGCCCAGCACGCGGCCAAGCTCAAGCAAACCATTCGCGGCCTGGCTGACCGCGATTACCCCAGCCAGTTTCCCACGGCGCTGGACTACGTAGTGCTGTTCCTGCCGGCGGAATCGCTCTTTAGCGCCGCGCTGGAAGGTGATCGCGACCTGATGGTCTGGGCGCAGGGCCGGCGTATTATCCTGGCCACGCCGTCGTCACTGATCGCAATTCTCCGTTCAGTGAGCCTGAGCTGGCAGCAGCATGCCCAGACCGAAAACGCGCAACAAATCGCGGCGGCGGCGCGGGAATTTTATGCGCGCATGGTGAAGTTCACCGAACACTTTGAAAAAATCCGCGCGGGACTGGACCGGACCAACACCGCGTTTAACGACGCCACCGCCAGCTTCCAATCGCGCGTCCGCCCTGCGGGCGAACGGCTGGCCGACTTAGGCGGCGGCGACACCGCCAAACCCCTGCCCGAAATCGAACCACTTCATCCCACCCTGCGCCTGCCGTTGGGTTAGGCCGCCTTTGCCACCGGCTACGGCATCTCGGCAATCACCTGGGCAATGCCCGTCTCCAGCGAGGTCGTTGGCTTCCAATATTCCAAGATGAACGGATCCGGCTCGTTTTTCTGGAAGCCTTGGGTGGGATCCACTGTGGTGGCAGCCGGAATCACCGGCACCTTCAACTGGTCGCCAATGATGTGGGCCACCTCCAGAATTTTGTTCCACTTGAAATTGGTAATGTGAAGGTTTTTATCCCGCGGGATGTCGCCATAGACCTGCGCGAGTTTATGCAGGCAGGCGCAGCAATCATCGGCATACAGGAATTGACGTTCCTCCTGGCCACTGGAAATCATCTCAATTTTTCCGGTACGCCGGGCCTTCTTGATGAAATCCGTGATGACATGAAACTTCTTGGGATCGCGCTCCACGCCGTACACGTTCCAGAATTTCACCGTCACGCCATTGAGAGAATTGACATAATGATTGCCCACCGCCTTGAGCACGCCGTAGGGCGACTGGAACATGTTGGACATCTGACTGGAGGCAAAAATGAACGGCTTCTTCAATGCCTTGAGCGCATCAAAGGCATGATTCATCAGCTTCACGTTGTTCGAGATGAAATCGTAAGTGTGCTGATATTGCTGAAGATACAGCGCCCCACCGACATCGAAGGCGAGGAAAAACACAAAATCCGCCTCGTACATTTTCTCCATGAGCAATGGCAGGTTGTTGCGCAGATCTTCAGCCGGGTCATGGACCACATCAAAGGGAATGGCCGAGTCCTTGCCAGTTCTTTCCAGGTAGGAACACAGGTGGCTGCCGACTTGTCCGGAGGAACCAAGTACCAGATATTTCATAGTGAACGCGCCATCATTTGCGATTAAACCGCCGACGCCTTCTGCGTCATGACGCGAAATTTAGAACACAAAGCCTTCTGTTGGCGAATGATTTTTTGCCAGAAAACCCGGTCACTTCCCCAGTGGTGGTGTGCCAACCGCCGCAAATTTCTTGTCCGGCGAGAAATATTGCCGGCCAAACAAAAGGCCGCGGATGGTGCCGATCAGACCAGCCAGCCAAATAAAGGGATTCAGCACCAGCAACAACAGGGTCTTGGGTGACCGGATGCGCCAAGCCTCGGGGTGAATCAGGTTGGTCAGCACCAGCAACGCCAGTCCGACTGGGATCGGCCAGAATGGCAGCAGCAGCAACAGTGGGTAGAGGTATTTCGCCAGATGATGCGTCCAGCGCCCGGCGTACGGCGCCCGCCGGAGTCGGAAGCCCCATTTGCGCCACAGGGCGCCGAAGGATTCGGCCAGTTGCACCTGTTTGCCGAACAGGTCGCGGCACCCGGTTTTCCGGGACTGGTTGTGCAGATGCAGAATCCGCGTGGGACTGATGTACACCTCGCCCTGCTGGCTCATGCGCATGTACAAATCCATGTCCTGCCCGCCGGCACTGAAATGCTCGGCATCGTAGCCGCCAATCTTGAGAAACACATCCTTACGGTACAGGTCAAACTTGTCGCTGATGCCCTGTTGCACATCGCCTACCCAGCGGGCCATAAGCACTTTGCCCCAAAAGTTATATTGGTCCCATATTTCGCGCGGCAGCGTGACCGTGCAGGCCACCGCCACCCGGTCCGGCGTCATGGCCCGATAAAGCTCCTCCAGCGTGTGTTCATTCTCAGGCAGGCAGTCCTGCTGGATGATCAACAGATAATCTCCGGTGGCCACCTTGGCCCCGGTATTCAAATCGTGTCCCAAGCCACGATCCTCGGGGTTCTTGATCAACCGCGTGCCCGGCGGCGGATCCGCCAGCGGATGTGGGCTGGCGTCCACCAGAATCACCTCGTACGGTTTTAGCGTCTGGCGATTGAGATGGTCCAGCAGGCGGGGCAAATCGCCCGCTTTGCCGAAAATGGGAATGATGGCGGAAATCCTGGGGGTCACGTCACTCATGCAAACTACAATCGGGAAATTTTATCCAGCAGGCCGGTGGTGGATTTGCCCGGCACAAAGGGGATGATTTCGATGCGGCCGCCGCCCAACTCCACCGCCTGGCGTTCCTGCGGATTCAAGGTGGCCAGGGTATAATCGCCGCCTTTCACATAGACATCCGGCTGCGCGGCGATCAAAAATTGCGTGGCGGTGCGGTCCGGGAAAATGCATGTCGCGCCCACGCTGGCCAAGGCCGCCAGCACCAGAGCCCGGTCCTGTTCCCCATTCACCGGTCGCCCCGTCCCTTTCAAATCGCGCACCGCTGCGTCGCCATTCACGCCCACCAGCAACACATCGCCAAAACGGCGCGCCGTTTCCAGGTAGGTGACGTGGCCCAGGTGCAAAATATCAAAGCACCCGTTGGTCACCACGAGTTTTTGGCCGGCGACCCGAAGCTGCTCCCGCCACGCGGGCAAGGCTGCCAAGCTAACAAGTTTGTCCCGGAAATTCACAAACCCATTCTGGCGAAAGCTGTCGGCGGTTGGCAACGACATTTGACGGGCGGATAGCGTCACGGGGCCGGCCGAGGTTTGGGCGCAGCCAGGGCCCGATCCAGGTTTTTTTGGGCAGCCGGATAATCCGGTTGCAACCGGAGCGCCTCCCTGAACTCGCGCACCGCTTCCACCACATGACCTTGGGCAAACAGCGCAAAACCCAGGTTGTTATGCGCCTCGGCGCGATCTGGCTGCAGCCGGAGGGCTGCCTGATATTCGCCGGCTGCCGCGGCCATTTGGCCCAACCGGGCCAGCACGTTGCCGAGGTTGTAGTGCGCTTCGTAGTGATCGGGACGCAATCGAATCGCCTCCTGATACTGACCAATTGCCGCCGTACTTTGTCCCGCCTGATTCAGGGCAAATCCCAAATTGTAGTGCGCTTCCTCAAAATCCGGATTCCAGTGGACGGCTTCCTGAAACTGGCTGATCGCCGCCGGCAACTGTCCCTGTCTGAGCAACAAAGAGCCCAGCTTATTATGGGCCGGGGCATGACTGGGCTGCAACTGGAGGACATTCTGATAGGTCTTCAGCGCGGCATTGGTCAGGCCCTTCATTTCAAAGGCCAGACCCAGACTGTAACCGGCCTCGGCATATTCCGGTTTCCGCTGCAATGCCTCCTCATACCGGGCAATCGCCGCATCGACCTGGTCTTGTTTTAGCAAAAGATTGCCGCAATCGAGATAGGTCTCGGCATCATTGGAATTCAGCTGAAGCGCTTTCTGGTATTGTTCCAAAGCCGCGGCATTGCGGTTTTGCGCCGACAGCGCCGCACCGAGGTTGCACCGGGCGATGCTGTTGTCGGGCGTCACCGCCAGGGCATGGCGGAACAGCGTCTCTCCATTCTGCCAATAAGTCAGTTGCTGGCGGGCCATCACCAGATTGCCCGCTACCAGCAGCACTCCCACGACGGCCGACATCCTTTCCGGGCCACGCCAACACTGCAGCAATTCCAGCCCGCCCCAAACCGCAAGGACAAACAAGCCCAGCGACGGCAGATAAGTGTAGCGGTCCGCCATCGCCTGCGACCCCACCTGCACCAGACCGATCACCGGCACGAGCGTCCCCAGATACCACAGCCAGCCCATCGGCAGATAAGGCCGGCGCCGCCATTCGCGCAGCACCAGCACCGAGATCACCACCAGGCTCACGCCAGCGGCAATTACCGCACCCGCCGGCCACCAGACAGGATGCGGATAAAACACCGCCAGATCCACCGGCCAAAATATCTTGCCCAAATAACGGCAATAGGAGATGAGCGCATTGCCCAGCCGCGCTCCGACCGGCAATTCCCCCGCCGCCGCCATCGCCCCCTGCCCTCGTTGCGCCATGAAGGTGGCCCCGCCCGCCGCGATGGCCAGCACCACAAACGGGATCTTCTCCCGCAGCAGCCGCGCCCAAGCACCGGCTTCCCCGCGCCGCAACGGCCAGAAGTCCAGCAACAACATAACCGCCGGCCAGGTCACCAACATCGGCTTGCTCATCAGCCCCAGGGCAAACCACAACAGCGCCAGGCCGTATTGAATCTGCGCAGCCCGCGGCGGCGGCGCGGGGCGGGACGCCTGGCGGATTTGGGCATAGCGCACGTAAGCCAGCAGGGTCAGCAGACCAAAAAACCCGCTCAACATGTCCTTGCGTTCCGCCACCCAGGCCACCGATTCCACGTGCAACGGATGCACGCCAAATAATGCCGCCACCAGCACGCTCCGTCCCAGCGCCCCCGTCAGCCGCCACAACAAAAGAAACACC
Organism: Dongiaceae bacterium; assembly: GCA_035492855.1. Classification (GTDB taxonomy): domain Bacteria; phylum Verrucomicrobiota; class Verrucomicrobiia; order Limisphaerales; family JAFMIX01; genus JAFMIX01. The sequence continues at coordinate 17,071 of DATJIU010000278.1, forward strand.
AGAACCGTGTTCGCCGCGTGCAACAGCAGATTGACCAGATGCGGCCCCCAAGGGTTCAAGCCAAACATCTGGCAATCCAGCATGTGCGACCACACCGTCACCGGATGCCAGTTGGCCCCCACGGTATGCGTGAGCGCCCAGCCCAAGTTTGCCAAGGTCAATCCCTGGTGGATCCGGACATTCTGAACCACATACATCTCATCATCATAAACAAAACCGTGATGCACCGCCGGCCAATAAAGCCCCAGCGTCAGCAACGCCAGGCCTGCAGCCAGCAACCAGGCGGGCGGACGCCACCCGGTCATGGCCGACACCGGAGGAGCTTCATGCTGCGGAAGGCGCATAAGGAGGAAACAATTTCAAGCTCCCGGGTTCAGCCTTCGCGCCGGGCATTGTGGATGCTCATGATCCCGCCCAGCAGATTGATGACCTGCACTTCAGCAAAGCCCAGTTCGCCGAGAATCTGCGCCACGCCGGTCTGGGCCGGGTAATGTTGCAGCGACTCGTAAATGTAGGCATAGGTCGCGATTTCCTTCCCCATCAGCCGTCCCGGCAAGGGAGTGATGTATTTCAAATGGGCAAAATACATCCGCCGCCACAGCGGATTCGGCGGCTTGCCAAAATCCAGCACCAGCAACCGCCCGCCCGGACGCAGCACTCGCCGCATCTCGCGCAACCCGCCCGCGCAATCCGCCAGGTTCCGGAGGCCGTAGCCGATGGTCACCAGATCAAAACTCGCGTCTGGAAACGGCAGCGCCAGGGCATCGCCGCGAAGAAATTTCGGCCGGTGGGCGGCATCCGTTTTTTCATTACGCTGGGCCGCCACCGCCAGCATGGCCTCACTAAAATCCAGCCCCGTCACCTCCGCGCCGCGGGCGGCCAGTGCAAAGGCCAGATCGCCCGTGCCGCAGCACAGGTCCAGCGCACGCATCCCGGGCGCCGGGGCCGCCAGGGCAATGACCCGGCGTTTCCACCGCCGGTGCAGCCCGAAACTCATGAAGTCGTTGAGCAGGTCGTAACGGGTCGCGATGCTGGCGAACAGGTCGCTCACCCGCGCGGCGCGTTCCTCGCCCGGAACATAGAATTTGTTGGCCATGAACAGGATTAAAACCGGACGCCGTAGCGCCCTGCGCGGGATTGTAGAGTTCCGCCGGCCAACTCCAAAGCGCAAAAAAACGCCCCTTTTTTGCTCCCGGCAAACCGAATAATCCGTTTCCGCCCCTTGACAGACCGCCGGTTGAATTTATAGTTTCCACACCTGTCAAAGGGGACAAATGTCAAAAGACTTCGCATCGGACAACACCGGCAAGGAGCCCGACCCGTCGCACGCACTCAAGGAATTTCGTTCCGCCGGCCGCGGCTTTTGGAGCGATGTAGCCGCCTCCGACTGGAACAGCTGGCACTGGCAGTTGCAGCACCGCATCACCTCGCTGGAACAGCTCCAGCGCCTGATGCCCACGCTCACGCCGGAGGAAATTGCCGGCGCCAAACTGGCCAACCACAAGCTGGCCCTGGCCATTACGCCCTATTTTTTCAACCTCATTGACCCGGCCGATGAAAACTGCCCCATCCGGCGGCAGGTCATGCCGCGTATCGAGGAAACCCACACCGCGGCGTGGGAAATGAGCGACCCCTGCGGCGAGGATGCCCATTCGCCCGTGCCCGGGCTGGTCCACCGCTACCCCGACCGCGTGCTCTTTCTCGTCACCGACCGCTGCGCCGCCTACTGCCGGTACTGCACGCGTTCGCGTTTGGTAAGTAACGCCACCGGTTACGATTTCCATCCGGAATTCGACAAGCAGATCGCCTACGTGGCCGCGCATCCGGAAATCCGCGACGTCCTGCTCAGCGGCGGCGATCCCCTGCTCCTCAACGATACCAAGCTCGAATATCTGTTGAGCCGGCTCCGCGCCATTCCGCATGTGGAATTTCTCCGCATCGGCAGCCGCATCCCCCTCTTTCTGCCGCAGCGCATCACGCCCGAACTGTGCGCGATGCTGAAAAAATATCATCCGCTGTTCATCAGCGTGCACGCCAACCACCCGCGCGAACTGACCACCGAGGTGCGCGAGGCTCTCGGCCGCCTGGCCGATGCCGGCATCCCGCTGGGCAACCAGTCCGTGCTGCTCAAACACGTGAACGACGACGTGCTGGTCATGCGCGCGCACGTGCAGAAGCTGCTCATGTGCCGCGTCAAGCCGTACTACATCTACCAGTGCGACCTCATTGCCGGCTCCGCGCATTTGCGGTCCAGCGTCCGCAAGGGTTTGGAGATCATGGAAAATTTGCGCGGCCACACCACCGGCTACGCGGTGCCCACCTATGTCATTGACGCCCCCGGCGGCGGCGGCAAGGTGCCGGTCAATCCGGAATACGTGCTCTGCCGCAATGCCGGGCGCGTGCTCATCCGCAATTTCGAGGGCAAGGTGTTCGAGTATCCCGAAGCCGCCGACGGCACTCCGCTGTTCGACGCGCCCAAGGAAATCGAGCCCGCCGAACTGGCCTGAGCCGCGGCATTCCTTGCGCGGCGCGCGGCGGCTTCGCCCCACTCCGGAACTGTCGCCCCGGCGCCCAACCTACCTGATGACGCCAACCACTCCGGTGGGGCGAGCGTCCGCGCGAGCCGCGGCCATACGCTGGTATCCGGCAGAACCTGACATTCCATCCGCGACGTCCTGGACTACGTCGGCGCATGCCGCGCCTTCCCGCCCCACCTGCTTTGTTTCTTGTTTCCTTGGTGGTTTTCCTTCAGCCGGGAACCAGCCCGGCCGGCGCCGGGTGATTTGTCGTTTACACCCCACCGGCCTCGACTAAACTCCGCCTCAACAGAAAAGAAGGCAACTTTGTCATGAGTTCAACCCCTGCTCACAACTGGAAATTTTTCCGCGCCGGCGGCTTCAACCAGGTTTCCCTGGAAACCGGCGCCGACCTGCTCCACCTCGACCAGCTCGACCAAAAACTTTGGGTGGCCCTGGCCTGCCCGGCCACGGGTTTGGAGTTCGATGCCAAAACCGCCGCGCTCATTGACACCGACAAGGACGGCCGCATCCGCGCCCCCGAGCTGATTGCCGCCGCCCAGTGGGCCGGCGCCATGCTCAAAGACCCCGATGCGCTTATCAAGGGCGGCGATTCCCTGGAATTCTCCGCCATCGCCGACGCCGGCCTGCTCGCCTCGGCCAAACAAATCTGCGCCAATCTGGGCAATCCCAATGCCACGGCCATCACGCTGGCCGATGCGTCTGACTCCACCAAGATTTTTGCCAACACCACCCTCAACGGCGACGGCATCATCATTCCCGAGTCCGCCAAGGACGAGGCCACCAAGGCCGTCATCGCCGACATCATTGCCTGCCTCGGTGGCGTGACCGATCGCACCGGCAAACCCGGCGTGGACCAGGCCAAGACCGATGCCTTCTTTGCCGAATGCGCCGCGTTTGACGCGTGGAATAAAAAGGTGGAGGCCGATGCCGCCGCGATTCTGCCCGCCGGCGCCGGCACCGCCGCCGCCGCCGCCGCGGTACAGGCCATCAAGGCCAAGGTGGACGATTATTTTGGCCGCTGCCGGCTGGCCGCCTTCGATGCCCGCGCCATTCATCTGCTCAACCGCAAGGAGGAGGAATACCTCGCCATTGCCGCCCAGGACCTGAGCATCACGGCGGCGGAAATAGCCGCCTTCCCGCTGGCCCAGGTGGGCCCGGGCAAGCCGCTCCCGCTCACGAAAGACATCAACCCCGCCCACGCCGCCGCGCTGGCCGCGTTGCAGGCCAATGCCGTTCAGCCCCTGCTCGGCGCCAAAACCGAACTCAACGAAGCCGATTGGGCGGCGCTGCTCGCCAAGCTCAGTGCCTACGAAGCGTGGACCGCTGCCAAGGCCGGCGCCGTCGTGGAAAAGCTCGGGCTGGCGCGCGTCCGCGAAATTCTTGCCGGCAAAAGCAGGGAAGCCATCACCGCGCTCATTGCCGAGGACAAGGCCCTGGAGCCCCAGGCCAACACCATTGCCAATGTGGAGAAGCTCCTGCGATTCGTGCGCGATCTGCGCAAACTGGCCGTCAACTACGTCAATTTCAAAGATCTCTACGACGGCCGGATTCCCGCCATTTTCCAGACCGGCACATTGTTCCTCGACCAGCGTTCCTGCACGCTCTGCCTGCCGGTGGAAAACGCCGCGCGCCACGCCACCATGGCCGGGCTCGCCGGCACCTACCTGGCCTACTGCGACTGCGTGCGCAGCGGCACCGGGGAAAAACGCCAGATCGTGGCCGCCTTCACCAACGGCGATTCCGACAACCTGATGGTGGGCCGCAACGGCGTGTTCTACGACCGCGCCGGCCGCGATTGGGATGCCACCATCACCAAGATTGTGGACAACCCCATCAGCATCCGGCAGGCGTTCTGGTCGCCATACAAAAAGCTGGTGCGCTTTATCGAGGAACAGGTGGCCAAGCGCGCCGCCGCCGCCGATGCCGAGGCCGACAAGAAAATGGCGGCGGCCGCCACCGCCACCGCCAATGTGGACAAGGTCAAACCCGAGGCCAAGAAAGTGGACGTGGGCACCGTCGCCGCCATCAGCGTGGCCATCGCCGGCATTGGCACCATGCTGACCACCATCCTCGGCTACGTCACCGGCCTGTTCAAACTGCCATTATGGCAGTTGTACCTGGCCCTGGTGGGCCTGCTGCTGGTGGTGTCCGGCCCCTCCATGCTCATTGCCTGGCTCAAGCTGCGCAAACGCAACCTCGGCCCCATCCTCGATGCCAACGGCTGGGCAGTGAACGCCAAAGCCAAAATCAACGTGCCTTTCGGCGCATCGCTCACCAAGGTGGCCCAGTTGCCGCCCAATGCCTCACTCAGCACCAATGACCGCTTCGGGGAAACCCCCAGCACCTGGCCCAAACTCGTCCTGGCAGTCATCATCATCAGCTTCATCTACAGTCTGCTGAACAGCTATTATCTGGTGGACAAAATCGCCGTCAGTACCACCGGCTATCATTTGGGCACGCAGGAGCCGAAAGAAGACAGCACCAAGAACAAAAAAGACGCCACCACCGGCGGCACTACGACTACTGGGACCAACGCCGTCCCGGCTGCGGAAGCCGCCAAGCCTTGAGGCCAGCTTTGCAGGTGTTGACTGAAGCGCCAGCGGCGCGACATCTTTGTAGCCGCGCGAATCATAAATCCCAAGCTCCGTCAGGAGCGACATCTTACGGATATGCCACTCCGCTGGAGCTTGGATTTCAAGAAACCTGATTCTATAAAGAGAGTACTCCTGACGGAGTTAGGGCAGTTTAAATAATTGCGTCGCCGCCGACATCAGTCGGCGCATATCCAATCCCGATGAATTTATTTGGCGCGAACTGACGTTCGCGGCTACAGAATTAATTAAATCGCCATAGGGCATGACAGACGCTGGCGGGCGTCACTCCGGGCGCGCCGTCGGAGCTACCCGCGACGTGCGGAGCCGCGCCTCCGGCGCTGGGATCAGGGTGTCGCGGCGCTCCACCCTCCGAATAATGGGGTGCGCCGCCAGCTTCAGCGTAGGATCGGTGTGCCGCTGGATTGATCTTCACTGACGTCCGAAAATGCTCCTCCCTTTGCGACCTTGGCATCCTTGGCGTGAGATTCTTTCCGCCTTGGTTTCCTGGTTCCTTGGTGGATCACCTCGCATTTTGTTTTAACAATAATTTTGCGTTTTTTCGATTTTCCAATTTTGCAACCCATTCTCCGACAGTTGATTTAAACTTTTAAACCCTCATTTTTTGCCTCAAAAAATTGGGTTTACCATTAAACCACACGGGTTCCGCGAGCGTGTTAGAATGTTTGCTGGTATGCGAAAAAGCGCAACCAGCGCCGGCCTCCGGGCCGAGAGCAAGGCCTGTAGATTGGCCTTGGGGAGCGCGCCCGCCTCGGGCGTGGTTTTCCGCGCCCTCGCGGAAAACCCGGAGCGCCCGAAATCATCCCAATGCTGGGAACCAGGACCACGCGCAACCGCCGGCCGCGTGGGCGCGGCCGGCTACGCCCGGGGCGGGCGTGCTCCCCAACTCACTCCTGTTATCCAGCCCAATCAAACCGGATCAAACCACTTTTACATCATCCAAGGCTCAGCCAACCGCAGGCCCATTCCGCAATCCGAACTCCGCATTCCGAAATGGAGAATTACCAAACGAACCCAATTTTTTTGGCATCAAAGTAATTCAGAGTTAATTATGGTCAAATCACTTACAACAATTTCTGGCGGCAAACCAAATTGGGTTCGTTTGGCTTCGTT
>DATJIU010000279.1:0-16831 GCA_035492855.1 Dongiaceae bacterium
TACGTCCGTCTTTTTATCGTGACCTCACCTGAAATTCGGCCCGGGGCGAAACTCTATCGCAGCATCGTGCGCCAAATGGAAATTTTTTCGCAGGGCAAAAATATTTCACAAATGCGACCCACTCGAGAATTCGGTTCCAACGGCAATGACGGCCATTCGACGTTCCTCGTGGACGGCATGCCCTCCCAAAACGATGGCGCCGAATGTCCGCCAGAAGCCTGTCCTACGACCGCGGCTCCGCTTTTGCGTAAATCTTTTTCTGTGAACTGCGGCATTCAAAGCGCCACGCTTTATTACAGCGTCATGGGCATGGCAGGGGTGACTTTAAACGGTCAAAAAGTCAGCCGCGACGTCCTCGGGCCGCCCTTTGCCGATTACACGAAACGGGTTTATTACAACACCCGCGATGTCACACCTCTCTTGGCTCAAGGCGAAAATGTTCTCGGCGCGACCCTGGGTAACGGATTTTTCAGTCCGCCAGGACGGGGTTTCTGCGAGCGACGCAACGGGGATGGTCAGCCGCGATTTTTGGCCCAACTCGAAATTCAATACACCAACGGCACGCGCGAGATCCTCGCCACCGATGAAACCTGGAAATGGACCCGGAGCGGAATCACCTTCAACGACATGTGGCAGGGCTATTCCGAAGATCGCAGGCTGGCCAAACCCGGTTGGAATCAACCGGGCTACCGCGACACCCAATGGCAATCCGTCGCCTTGGTCGAATCCCTGGGCGGCACTCTCCACGCGCCGGTGGGACCGCCCGTCCGCGTAGTCGGAGAACTGCGTCCTTCGCGAATTGAAGGCAACCATGCCTTCTTCGACGTCCTGAGCGCCGGTTGGCCCCGAGTCAAAGTAAAAGGCGTGGCCGGACAAACCATTACCATTGCCGGACGCTGCGCGGCCGACTACAACCTTCCACCGCTGACCTTCACCCTGGCCACCGATGGCGATACCGTGCTGGAGCCGCGATTTATTTGGCTTTCCGGCCCGCTGGAACTCTGGTTGGAAGGAACAACCAACGCTTTGACCCAAGGCTCTGTCAGCATACAACAAGTGCGCGCCGATTTCGAATTGACCGGCGCTTTCACCTGCTCCAACCCTTACCTGAACAAGCTCCATGAAACCGTTCTGCGCACCCATCTCAACTACAACCTTGATTATCCTCTTGATCCCATGCGCGAAAAGGACGGATGGACTCAGGACGCGCAAGGCATGTTCGATACTGCGGCTTATTTGACCGATGTCTCGGGCCTTTACCGCAAATGGTGGCGCGACATGGCCGACAATCAGGACGACGGAGGACTTCTGGGCTCGGTCGTCCCCGTGGTTGGCCGACAAGTCAATCACTGGAACTGTCCCTCATGGAGCGGCGTTATCGCATTCCTTCCCTGGGAGCAGTACCGCTACTACGGTGACCGCCGATTTTTGGAAAATGCCTACGAGCCGATGCGGCGCTATGTGGACTATCTCGACCACCTTGCCCGCGCCGGGGCCGGCATCAACGTCATGGATTATCCGGACGTTCATTTCAACAGCGATAAAGCCGCCGCGCACGAACGAATGATTCACTGGCTGGGCGCAGGCGATTGGTATAACCCTTATGCCCACGGAAATTCCGCAGTTCCCGCCCCGCTCATTGCGATGCCCGCTTGGTTTAACTACGCCACCATCGTCAGCAAGACCGCCAAGCTCCTCGGTCATGATGCCGATGCAATTAAATACGCCGCCATGGCCCAAGATGTGCGCGAGCGATTTAACTCCAAGTATTTCAATCCCAGCACGGGGCTCTACGGTGCCCAAGCCGATAACCAGACTGCGCAACTCCTTCCTTTGGCAATGGGGCTGGTGCCAAATGACAAACAGGAACTGACTTTCCAACGCCTGATCGACGCCATTCATGCTCGCGGCGATCACTTGGGTGTCGGCTTTGTGGGACTGCCTTACCTGCTTCAAACCTTGACGACCACCGGTCAATCGGCCCTGGCCAATCGCATGGTCAACCAAAAAGATTTTCCCAGCTGGAACACCCTCATGCATGACGGGGTGTTATCGGAAACCTGGTCGGGCGGCGGCGCGCAAATGCCCGCATGCGGCGGCGCCATTGGCATGTGGCTTTACCAATCAGTCCTTGGCATTCGGCCTGACATTTCCGGGCCAGGCTTCCAACGATTCCTCATCGCACCCCAACCCGACCCTGCTACGGGACTTACCTGGGCCAAGGGCAGCTATCTTTCGGTTCGCGGGAAAATCAGTTCCAGCTGGAAAATTGAATCGGGAGAATTCACCCTGGAAGTCACCATCCCTGCCAACACAACTGCCACCCTGCGTGTACCGACAAACAATCCGCAATCGGTCACCGAAAACAACCTTCCCTTGAAAAAAGCAAAAGGCATCAAAATCGTGGGGCGCGAATCACACTGCCTGATCCTGGAAGTCGGCAGTGGAAACTACAAATTTTGCGCCCCGGCTGCACCCGCTCTCGAAGCTTCCTGATGTCCTGAATGGAATTAAGAAATTGCCGACCCTCAAATGCCACGCGGCCCAGCTGCCACCTCGGCTGGAGGTTGCGGCTGCAGACCAAACTTTTGGCCCAAGGCTTGGGCCTAACTGGGTCGATATTCCTGTTTCCCGAGGGTAACCGATCAGGTGATTTTTCCCGTTGATCCCAATGGAAGCCGTAGTGTGTACAGAGCAACTTTCCCTTGAACCAAAACAACTCCGAATTTTCCGCCGTATGCGCTTGAATGCGTCACCGGTCACTTCAAAACCAGCCAGTCGGGGTCGAATCAAAACCAGCCAGTTTGAGGGAGCAGGGCGTTTCGGGCAGCGAATGCATTTACTGGCTGCCTTGGCAAAAAATGTAGGGCGAGGATTTCCTGGTCATCTTGGAGCGGATGCAAGGAGACTCAATTGTTCGCATGCAAACAACGAGCCAACCAAGGCGAATTCGGAACTGCCGCTGGAGGCAAAGGCACTCCGGCTGATGCCGGTGACCAGTGAAAAGGCGAAAATTCCGATGCCAACGAAGCCGATAATCTGGGCGAGATTGATCAGACTCCGGAGGCTCTGATAGCAGGTTCTCGCGCGGATTTTTTCAGGTCCTTCGCGAAGTTGGGCACTGTGGACGGAGGATTTTTGGGAAGATTTGGGGTGCTCGGTTTTGGCGGGGCGGGTGGTGGAGGCAGCGGAATAAAGAGCCGGTATCCATTTTGCGATGGGGCACTCAAACATTTCCCCGGCCATTTCCACCGGGAATGCGATGGGAACGTCGCAGTGCTGGCGATAACATTTGGCTTGGGAACTCATAGGGCTTCAGGTTGCTGGGGTTGCGATTGAACGCTACAAGCGTGGGGGTATTGGGGCCGCAGCCAAGCCATGGTATATACTCAGCCTGAGCCGGTGGGGTCTTCGAGAATCTTCAATAAATGAATAAGGCAGTGTGGGTTTTGGGGCGTTTTCGCCATGTTGAGTTGCAAGTTGCTATTAGTAAAAGCTTTGGGGAATGTTTTTACCAGCAAGACTTTAAGACTTTACAACCTTTTTTGCATTTCTTCCGTTTGCATGTGGTGAGAATAGGTGGTGGGTGAAAGCGTGCGACGGTTGCCGACGAAAGGCTGCAGAATAGCGGGGCACTGGCAGCGGTAAATGCCTGACTCCACGCTTTTTTTGAGACACCGCAGTCTCATTTGCCGACAAGAAATCCGCTGGCTGCCCGCGATTACCGGGCAAAAGTGACAAATTGGCTGCCGGGGTACAAAAAGCGGCTGGCTGGTCTTTAAGCTGCTATGAGCTATGTGCCTGCTGGGGAAAGCACGGGTCCGGGTAGGATGCGTCGTTTCCCTGCAGGCAGGGTCGTTATGATGTCTGCCGAAGCCATGCTTGCTCCCGTGGTGAAGCACGGGGAAGCCGCCGCGGAACATGTCGCCTGGCGGCGTCAGCACTTGCTGCTGCCCAAGTGGGTGGCTGCCGGGCTGATGACGCTCGCCTTTGCCGCCGTGTTCGGCGGGGGGTGGTGCTATTTTGGCGCGGGCAGTTTTTTGGCGCAAGGGCGGGTGTTGGAGTGGTATCAGTCCTGGCGGTTGGAAATGTCCCTGGGCATGATTTCCTTGGGGGGGCTTTTGGGATTGTTTGGCTGGTTGATCCGCACGACGTATGAGCGTCAGGAACAGCACTGGCGGCAGCACCTGGAATTGATCACCCGCAAGGCGGATGCCCTGGCCATGCAAATGCGGCTGGCAAGCGTGGCCAGTTCGGCGCCAGTCGAGGCGCCGGTGCCGCGTTCCGATTTGGAGGCGGAAGTTTCCCGGTTGTCCCGCCTGAACACCCAGCTCACTGAGGAGTTGGGGCAGCGGCAACGGATGGAGCGCAACATCATGATGCAGCAGCACGATTTGGTGCGCTCCAAGGATGTGCTGGAAATTCACGTGCAGGCGCGCACGCAGGAATTGCAAAAACTGCAGCGCCGCTATGAATCCATTTTGAATTCCGCCGGGGAGGGCATCTGCGGCGTGGATCCGCAGGGCAAAGTTATGTTCGTCAACCCCACGGCCGCGCGATTGCTGCGTTGCGACGCGGAAGATTTGACCGGCCACGATGTGAAGGAACTGTTCCCGCAACTGGCCGGTTTCGGGGAAGCGGTCCCCACCACGGATCCACCCGGTCCGACCGAGGTCGCTTTGAACCGCTGGGACGGTACCACGTTTTCCGCCGAATACATCCGCAGCCCGTTGCGCGAAAATGACCAACTGGTGGGGCAGGTCATCCTGTTCAAGGACATCACCGAGCGCAAGCATGCCGCCGAAGCGCTGGCGCACAAGGTGGAGGAGCTTGGCCGGTCGAATGCGGAACTCGAACAGTTTGCCTTTGTCGCCTCACATGATTTGCAGGAGCCGCTCCGTAAGATCCGCGCCTTTGGGGACCGCCTGAAAACCAAATGTGAGGAGGTGCTCACGGGCGAAGGCCGCGATTACCTGGATCGCATGCAAAATGCCGCCGCCCGGATGCAGACCTTGATCAATGACCTGTTGACATTCTCCCGGGTGATCAGCCGCACCGAGCCCTTCGCCCCGGTGGATTTGAACCGCATCACCCGCGAAGTGCTGGGCGATCTGGAGGTGCGAATCGAGAAAACCCGGGCGGTGGTGGAAGTGGGGGAACTGCCGGTCATTGAGGCCGACCCCATCCAAATCCGGCAACTGTTGCAAAATCTGATTGGCAACGCCATGAAATTCCACGCGCCGGACGCGGTGCCGCAGGTGCGCATCAATGGCAAGGTCATTTCAACCGTCAAGGGCCGCAACGGCACTCCGCCGGTGCAATTGTGCGAACTGACCGTGCAGGACAACGGCATTGGCTTTGACGAAAAGTATCTGGACCGGATTTTCGCCGTGTTCCAGCGGCTGCATGGCCGGCAGGAGTTTGAGGGCACCGGCATTGGCCTGGCGGTCTGCCGGCGCATTGCCGACCGGCATGGCGGCAGCATCACCGCCCAGAGCCAGCCGGGCGCTGGCGCGAAATTCATTGTCACCCTGCCATTGTGGCAGACCCGACCGAAAGAAACTGCCGCATGAACGAAGTCGCGCAAAACATGATTCTATTGGCGGATGACGATGGGGACGATCAACTCCTGGTGCGGGATGCTCTCGCCGAGTGCGATCCGGCTGTGGGGGTGCGTTTTGTGGAAAACGGCGAGGAATTGCTGGATTATCTGCTGCATCGCGGCCGGTTCTTGGATGCGGCCCAGAACCCGGTGCCGGATTTGATTTTACTGGATTTGAACATGCCCCGGCAGGACGGCCGGGAGGCGTTGCGTGAAATTCGGGCCCATCCGGATTTGCGGCGGCTGCCGGTGGTGGTCTTCACTACATCCAATGCTGACACCGACGTTGGCCAAGTATATGATTTGGGTGCGAATTCTTTCATCACCAAGCCGGCCGAGTTTGACCGGTTGGTGCGGACGCTGGGGGCGGTGGTACAGTACTGGTTTGGTCCGGTGGTGCTGCCAGAAACTGAGGTCAAAAGCATATGAGCGTTGCACAAACCATCAAGATATTGCTAATCGAGGACGACGAGGATGATTATGTGATCGCCAGCGGGCTGCTGGCGGAAATCCGCGGGCAAACCTATACGCTCGACTGGGCCAAATCCTACGACCAGGGCTTGGATCTCCTGCAACAAAATCTGCACGATGTCTGTCTGCTTGATTACCGGCTCGGGGCGCATACCGGACTGGAATTGCTGGCGGAAGCCCTGCGCCACGACTGCCAGATGCCCATCATCTTGCTCACCGGCATGGGACAGACGGAAATTGATGTGGCGGCCATGAAGGCCGGGGCGGCAGATTACCTGGTGAAGGCCCGGCTGGAACCGCGCCAGTTGGAGCGCGCCATCCGCTACGCCATTGAACGCAAACGCGCGGCGGCGCAGGCGGCATTCGAGCAGGCGCGGCTGGCAGCCTTCGGCTCGGAAGTAGGTTTGCGGCTGGCCCAACGGGCCACCCTGGCGGATATTTTAAAGGACTGTGCCAGGTCCATGGAGCGTTACCTGAATTGCGCGCTCGCCCAAATCTGGATTTACGATCCAGGCAAACAGGTATTGGAACCGCATGCCGGCGCCGGCCCCGTTTTTGATGCGGCAGGGACTCCGGCCGGCATACCGGTGCCGCCGTTCAACCTGCAGGAGTTGGGCCGGGGGCAGGCGGTTTTCTGGCCGACGGTAATCAACCGTCCGGAATTTCCGCATCAAGCCTGGGCGGCCCGGGAGGAACTGGGCTCGTTTGTGGCCTATCCTCTGGTACTGGAAGAAACCCTTGTCGGCTGTGTCAGCCTGTTCTTTTATGGAACGATGACGGAAACTGTGCTCCAAGAGGTGGGCTCGGTGGCCAACGGCATCGCCCTGTGCATTCAACGGAAACAGGCCGAAGCCGCGTTAAGTGCCAGCGAGCATCGCTATCGCGCCGTGGTGGAAAACATCAAGGAAGTCATTTTTCAGGTGGATGAATTTGGGCATTGGGTCTTTTTGAATCCGGCGTGGCATACCATTGCCGGGTTCAGCCTGAAAGAAACTCTTGGCACCCTGTTCCTTGATTACATTCATCACGATGACCGCGATAACTGCCGGTACATCTTCCTTCAATTGGTCAACCAGAAGATTGATTTTTGCCGGTTTGAGGCCCGGCTGCTGACCCAGGGCGGCAAGGTGCGTTGGGCTGAGGTTTACATGCAGTTAATGTTCGATGCCAATGGAACGGTGGAAGGCATCTCCGGCAGTTTGAACGACATCACCGAGCGCAAGGAGGCCGAGGCCGAGGTGCAGAAACTGGCGGCCTTTCCCCGCTTGAATCCCAATGCGGTGCTGGAATTTGACGCCGACGGCCGCTTAACCTACGCCAACGAGGCCACGCTCCGCCTCGCCAACTCGCTCGGCAAGAGTGAAGCGCTGGAAATCTTGCCATCCGGGGTGCAAAACATCATCAAGGAATGCCTGGCTCAGGGCGCCAAACGCCTGCGCGAAGAGATTTGTTTCAACGGCCGCACGCTGACCTGGTCATTCTTTCCCGTGGCTGCCAGCCGCGTGGTACATTGCTACGGTTCCGACATCACGGAGATTTTGAACCTGGAGGCCCAGTTCCGGCACGCGCAAAAAATGGAATCGGTAGGGCAGTTGGCGGCGGGCATCGCCCATGATTTCAACAACATCCTCACCGTCATCCAGGGTTATTCGGAATGTTTGGGCCTGGTGGTGGAGGATAACCCGGATTTCGCCACGCCGGTGAAACAAATTGGCGAGGCTGCCCGCCGTGCCACGGCTCTAACCCGCCAGTTGCTCATGTTCAGCCGCAAGCAGATGGTGCAGCCCCGGGTGCTGGACCTCAATTGCGTGCTGCAGAACCTCGCCAAAATGCAGGCGCGTCTAATGGGCGAGGATGTGGCCCAGGAATCGGATTACGCCCCGGACTTGCCCAAGATCGAGGCGGATGCCGGCATGATTGAGCAAATCGTCATGAATCTTGCCGTCAACGCCCGCGACGCCATGCCCAAGGGTGGCCAGTTGCTCGTGACCACGCGGGCGGTGGAAATTGACGCGGAATACGTAAGGAACCATCCGGAAGCCCGGCCCGGCCAGTTTGTCTGTCTCTCGGTCCGGGATACGGGTTGCGGCATTGACCCGAAAACCCTCGGCCGGATTTTTGAGCCATTCTTCTCCACCAAAGAGGTCGGGCAGGGCACCGGGCTGGGGCTGGCCACGGTGTATGGCATTGTGAAGCAACACCAGGGCTGGATTGAGGTAACGAGCACCGTGGGCGCCGGCACCACATTCAAAATCTATTTCCCGGCCTCGAAAGCCGGGGCGGCGGATGCGGAACCCAATCAATCACCCCAGGAACTGCGCGGCGGCACCGAGACCATTTTGCTGGTGGAGGATGAGCCGGCCCTGCGCGAAATGGTGCGCACCATTCTGGCCCATCATCACTACAATATTTTGGAGGCGGGCTCCGGCGTGCAGGCCTTGCGGGTGTGGGATGAATACGACGGCAAGATTGACCTGCTGCTGACGGACATGGTCATGCCCGAAGGCATGAACGGGCATGAACTGGCCGAACAGTTGCGCCAGCGCAAGCCCGGGCTCCGGGTGATTTATACCAGCGGCTACAGCCCGGATATGATCCGCAAGAACATCGCGGCCAATGACACCGTGTTTCTGGCCAAGCCGTATTATCCGCCCCAACTGGTGCAACTGGTGCGTGATTGCCTGGACAAGCCGATGGGCGAATTGAAGTCGGCTTAAAATCCCCGGACCGTTTTTCCCCAGCGCAGGCTCGACGCGCCCCCGGTAGGGAATTATGCTACCCGGATGGTGCCAACAACACTTACCTTGGGACATTCGCCCGATCCGGACGATGCCTTCATGTTTTACGGCCTGGCCAAGGAACTGATTCCCGCGCCCGGTTACCGGTTTGAACACATCCTGCAGGACATCCAGACGCTGAACGAGCGCGCCACGCGCGGCGAACTGGACATCTCCGCCGTCAGCATTCACGCCTACGCCTATGTCTCCGACAAGTACGCGCTGCTGCCCAGCGGCGCGAGCATGGGCGACGGCTACGGGCCGATGCTGGTGGCCCGGCAAAAGTTCTCCAAGGACGAGGTGGCCCGCAAAAAAATCGCCGTGCCCGGCACCATGACCAGCGCGTTTCTCGCCTTGCAACTCTGGCTTGGCAAGCCCGCCAGGGAATTCAACTACATCGTGGTGCCGTTTGATCAGATTTTTCAAACCGTGCGCAGTGGTGCCGCGGATGTGGGCCTCATCATTCACGAAGGCCAACTGACCTACCAAAATGAAGGCCTGGTGGTCTGCGAAGACCTGGGCATCTGGTGGGGACGCGAAAACGACGGTCTGCCGCTGCCGCTCGGCGGTAACGTCATTCACAAACGCTTCGCTCCGGAGGTGCGCAAAACCATCTCCGACATCCTGACGGCCAGCATCCAGTTCAGCCTGGATCACCGTCCGGAAGCCGTACAGCACGCCCTTCAATACGCCCGCGACATGGGGCGCGACCTGGCCGACAAATTCGTCGGTATGTATGTGAACCATTGGACGCTCGATTACGGCGAGCGTGGCCGGGAATCCATCCGCCGTTTCCTGGGCCGGGGCTTTGAGCGCGGCATTCTGCCCCACCGGCAGGAACTCGAATTTGTGAAGTAGCCGCGGCGCGGCCGGCTTGTTTGGCGTCAGATTGAACCGGCTTCCGTCTGGTGCCGGCTCAATAGCTCATGCGGTCGAGCTTTACCTTGCCACGGAAAATCCAATAGATGCTGACTGTGTAGGCCAGCACCACCGGCACGCCGATAATGGCGATGGTGAGCATAATCCCCAGGGTGCGATGTGACGACGCTGCGTTGTGGATATTAAGGCTGTAAGCTTCGTTGGGTGGCGAACTGAATACCAGGTTGGGATACATTTCCAGGCCGAACAGGGTCATTAGCGAAATCATGGCTACACAGGAGGAGACAAAGGCCCGCCAGTCGCGGGCATGATGGATCTCGCGCGGGATGTTGGCGATGGCCAGCATGTTGATGATGGCAATGCTGAACAGCCAGGGGTTGTTCCGCACCCGGGCCGCCATGTGCGGCACGTAGAGCAGGGTGGCCATGGTGGTGACGGCATCGCAGATGATGAAGAAAATGATGCAGTTGTTGACCCAGCCCCGGAGCTTGTCGTGCAGTGCCCCCTCGGTTTTCATTACGGCGTAGATCGCGCCATGCATCATAAACAGGGCTACGGTGGTCACCCCGATGAGCAGAGGATAAGGCCGCAGCAACGTCCAGAATGTGCCGGCATATTCACCCCGGGAATCCAGTGGCACGCCCCAGGCGATGTTGCCCATCGCGACGCCGATGAGCAGGCTGGACAGGATGCTGCCGGCGGCGAAGCCCACATCCCACATCTGCCGCCACCAACGCATGGGTTGCTTGCTGCGGAATTCAATGGCCACGGCGCGAAAAATCAGCGCCACCAACAGCAACACAAACGCCAGGTAAAAGCCGGAGAAAACCGTGGCATAGACGTCGGGAAAGGCGGCAAACAACGCGCCGCCGCCGGTCACCAGCCAGACTTCGTTGCCGTCCCATACCGGCCCGATGGCGTTGAGCATGATACGACGTTCCTGATCTTCGCGGGTGAACAGGTGCAGGGCGCCAACCCCCAGGTCGAAGCCATCCAGCATGGCATAGCCGGTGAACAGCACGCCGATGAGCAGGAACCAGGTGGTGTTGAGATCAAGATTGCCGAAGTTCATTTCTCGGGGGGGATGGGCAGGGCCAGCTTGCCGGAGGGAATCAGGTCTGCATCATCCGGACCATGCTGGATTTTGTCGTTGAGCAGATATACAAACACTGCAAAGAGCAGGAAGTAAATGAAGGTGAACAGCACCAGCGAGGTTAATACCACATGGGCTTTGACCACCGCGGAAAGTCCCTCCGGGGTGCGCATTAGGCCATATACCAGCCACGGTTGCCGGCCCACCTCGGCGGCGAACCAGCCCAGTTGGTTGGCCAGTTGCGGGCCCAACACCGAGAGCACCAGCAGCCAGAGCATCCAGCGTTTTTCAAACAACGAACCGTGCCAAAAATACAGGAAACCCAACGCTGAGATGAAAATAGTCACAAACCCAATGGCCACCATGCCGTGGAAGAACTGGAAGGAATAGTTCACGGGAGGACGGTCCTCGGGCTTGAATTCTTGCAGCCCGGTCACGGCGGCGTGGGTGTCATTGTGGGCGAGAAAGCTGAGCATGCCGGGAATGGCCGGGCCGATGACCTTTTCATCTTTTTCATCCACCCAGCCAAATAAAGTGAGCGGAGCATTGGAGGTGGTTTCGTATAAACCCTCAAAGGCCGCCAGCTTGGCGGGCTGGTACCGGGCCACGCCCTGGGCACTCTTGTGGCCGGTAACCAGTTGCAGCAACGAAGCCACCAGGGCCACGGACAGTCCGGCCCGGAGTGAGGTGCGGGCAAAATGAACGTGCTTGTTTTTGAGCAGATACCATGCGCTGACGCTCACCACCAGAAAGGCCCCCGCTTGCCAGGCGCCGCAAACGGTGTGCAGCAACCGGTCTATCGTGGAGGGATTCAGCACCATGTCCCAAAAGCTGGTAATCTTGGCCCGCGCTTTCAACCCTTCGCCCACGATGTGGTAGCCAGCGGGTGTCTGCATCCAGGAATTGGCCACCACAATCCAGATGGCGCTGAAGTGTGCGCCCAGGCAGACCATGCACGTGGAGAAGAAATGCAACTTGGGCCCCACGCGGTCCCAACCAAACAAAAGCACCGCCAGGAAACCGGATTCCAGGAAAAAGGCAAAAATGCCTTCCGCCGCGAGGGCGCTGCCAAACACATCGCCCACAAAACGCGAATACGTGGCCCAGTTGGTACCAAACTCAAATTCCATCACGATGCCCGTGGCCACCCCGATGGCGAAGGTCAGCGCAAATACCTTGGTCCAAAACCGCGTCATCTGGTGATAGATCGGCTTGCGGGTGATGAGCCAGAGGCCTTCCATGATTACCAGCATCACTCCCAGCCCGATGCTGAGCGGCGGATAAATGTAGTGGAAGGATATGGTCGCCCCGAACTGGATGCGCGACAGCGTAAGAACGTCCATGACCGGATAATTATGCGGCGGTTAAGATGCCGGGTCAAGCGGGGGAACAGGAGGCCTTTGACTTGGGGCAACAGGGATGTCTGAAAAATTTCTTTTCCAGCAGCCTCACTTTCCTGATTCAATATCGCGCATGAACATTTTGGTCATCGGTTCGGGCGGACGCGAACACGCCCTGGTTTGGAAGCTGGCGCAATCGCCGCATGCCACCCGGCTGTGGTGCGCGCCCGGCAATGCGGGCATTTCCCAGGAACGCCTGGCCGCCAACGGACGGGTGGTGGAATGCGTGCCCATTGGCGCGGAGGATTTGCCCAAGCTGCTGGCTTTCGCCCGGGAACAGAAGGTGGACTTTACCATTGTGGGGCCGGACAACCCGCTCGCGCTCGGCGTGGTGGATTTGTTTCAGCAGCACGGCCTGAAAATTTGGGGCGTAAACCAGAAGGCCGCGCAGTTTGAATCGTCCAAGGTTTTTTCCCAAAAATTCATGGAGAAATATGGGATTCCGACCGCGCGGGCGGGAACGTTTAAGGAAGTTGAACCTGCAAAAGCTTTCGCGGCGGCGCTGGGTAAATGCGTGGTCAAGGCCGACGGCCTGGCCCTCGGAAAAGGGGTTTTGATTTGCAATGGTCGCGCCGCGGCGGAGCAGGCCGTGGATGAGATCATGGTTGGCAAGGCATTCGGCGCCGCCGGGTCGCAGGTGGTCATTCAGGAATTTTTGGAAGGCGTTGAAGTCTCAATGCACGCCCTGTGCGACGGCAGCACTGCAAAGCTTTTCCCAACCTCCCAAGACCACAAGCGGGCGTTGGATGGCGACCAGGGTTTGAACACCGGTGGCATGGGCACGTATTCGCCGACGCCGTTTCTCAACGAGACGCAACTGGCCGCCGCTGCCAAGGCCATTCTCGATCCCTTCATGCGCGGTTGCATGGCTGAAGGCATTGACTATCGCGGATTGCTGTACCCCGGCATCATGCTCACGAAAAACGGGCCCAAGGTACTGGAGTTCAATGCCCGGTTCGGCGATCCTGAAACCCAGGTCTATCTCACGCGGCTGGAAAATGACCTGGTGGAATTACTGGATGCCAGCACCAGCGGCACCCTCGGCAAACAGGAATTGAAATGGAAGGCTGAAGCCAGTGTCTGCGTCATCATGGCCAGCGGCGGTTATCCCGGCAGTTATCCCAAGGGCAAGGTGATTACCGGACTCGATGCGGCAAACCGGCTGCCACACACCAAGGTGTTTCATGCAGGCACGGCTTTGCAGAATGGCGAAATTGTGACGAACGGTGGCCGTGTCCTCGGCGTGACCGCGCTGGGCAAGGATCTCCGCGCCGCCCAGACCGCTGCCTATGCCGCCGTGGAAGCCATCCATTTTGAGGGCGTGCATTACCGCCGTGACATTGCGGCGAAGGCGTTTTAATAAGTTATCGGTCCGTATTTGCCGGCGGTATGTAGGTGTTGGCCTTTTCCCAGGCATCAAAATTTCCGTCGTAGGACGTGGCGATTTGTACGCTGCCATCGGCAAAACCATAAGCCCGCTGCCAGGTGCCATCCGGGGCTTGCCGCGCCAGTCGCTCCCGGAATACCGTCATGTTGGGATGGTCCATATTTGTGATGCCGGTATTCATAATTTGCAAACTCCACAAATCAATTCCCGAAATCGTCCAGGTGTTGGTGTAGGGTTCGAGTTCTTGGGACATTTGCAGGATATTGGTCGCCCAATGATTGCCATGCTCTGTCATGTACAACCGCATGGCGAGGCCAAGCTGCTTGGTGGCATTAATGGTGGCGCCTTGATTTTTGAAGAATTGCGCCTTGGCGGACAACTCCTCCGCCAAATTGCGTTCCGCGTCCTGCGCTTTGGTGGCGGCGTCACTTGCCTGCCGCCGCAACACGGCCACTTCGCCCCGGAGTTTCAACAGTTCATCGCTCTGAGTGCCTGGGTTTGTGGGTGCAGGATTCAATGGAGTTGGGCGACTTGTGACTTCACTTAACTGGGATTGTAATTGCCGGATTTGTCCTTCAAATGAAGTATGCTCGCGCTCGAACATTTGAATTTGAGCTTGAAGTTTGGAGATGTGCCGCGCCTGGTAAATGCCCACCCCAGCCAGGGTGGCGACTGTGGCGGCGACGACGATTTTTTGCAGGGTTGTCATGGCAACAATTTTGGCGGCGGCAATGGTTGTGGCGGTAGTGGCCGTAGTGCCGGTTAGAATGGCGGCAGCGGCAATGGTGGTCGCCAGCCCGACGGGTGCGGCCTGAACCGCGTTGGCGGGGATGACGAGGGTCAGAGCACCGGCACCCACGGTGACGCCGTGTTTGGTGAAATATTCACGCAGTCGCTCCACGGCGCGACTCACGCGCTTCTGGGCGGCATCGTCGTTCACCCCAAGAATTTGGGCCATTTCGGCCGCCGATTTCCGTTCAAAATAACGCAGCAGAACGGCGTCGCGGTCCGGCTCGCTCAACTCCCCCAAGGCGGCATCGAGATGCGGCGCGATTTGTTCCCAATTCGGAACGGAGTCGGGCGAAAGCAAGGGGTTCATGGCTGCGGCTTCCTGTTCCCGGGTTTGCCGGCGGACGGCGGTGCGCACGGCATTGGCCGCGAGATTTTGGGTGGTGCGATGCAGCCAGCCGGACAGGACGGGATGATGGGTGAGTTGCTGAGCCTGTTGCGCCAGCGCCAAAAATACTGCCTGGCTTACATCTTGGGCCTCATGCGCATCATGAACGAGCCGCAATGCCGTGGAGTAAACCAGATCCAGGTGGCGGCGAACCAGCTCGGCAAAGGCGGGTTCGGACCGGGTTCCGGCGTAGGCCATCAACAATTGCTGATCGGTTTGAGAAGTCACTCATGAGATAATAACCGCAGGGCGGAGAATCGGACAGAGAAAGACGGAATGGTAGGGCAAATGTGCGCCATCACGCCACTTTCGCCAAGAGCGTGGTTGCGAAGAATAAATTAACCGCCCGGCCTTTCGTTGGAATGGCGTACGTAGCGGTCATATTCAGGGCCGTTCAAAAGGGTCCATTTGTTTCCCACCTGGTGGAAAATTTGTTTCATCACGCTTTTCCTTCCTACTGGCGTTGTTTCACTAATTAATGCGAGGTATTTTTCATCTTCAATTGGAAGCAGGTCCATCAGGCGATATGTTTGAAATTGGTCGGCAGGATGGTTGGCAAAAACATCAACCATTCTGGGTTGCGCCTGTATGGCCTGCTGCTTGTCTGCTTCCTTCCCTGCGGGATATTCCCAGGCCAGGTCAAGGGCGTTGGAATCTGCCGTTTCGAGGCCATAAATCCAGGTTTCCAGCAATGCGGTGGGAGTTGCGATGCCCACGTTTGTGGCCGAATATTTATCAACTAATTTATACGAATCGGGAAATTGTGACAGGTCCAATGGTTGGCGAATCGGAGGGGGCGCATTGTTCGTGGCTGCCGCCGTGACCGTGGCTAAATTTTGCAACTGTTGACGAAGTTGCCCAACCTCGCCGCGCAGCCGCAATAATTCCATTTTATTCGAATCGGAATCTGAAGCCAAATTCGCTGCGCGCAGCCGTCCTATCTCCTCGGTCGCTTTGGCTTGCTCGCTTTGCAACTTCTGATTTTGATCAGCCAAGTCAATCTGTCGCTGCTCAGTTGCTTGCAATTGGGCGCGCAAGTTTGCTGCTTGCCGTGCTTCATAAATGCCCGTGCCTGCCAGCACAGCAATCGTGGCCGTGGCGGCGATCTTTTGCAGAGTAGTCATGACGATGGCTTTCGTGGCCGCAGTTGCGACGGTGACGGTGGCCGCAGTGCCGGCAATGGCAGCGGTGGTAATGGTGGCGGCGAGTGTGACGGGAGCGGTGGAGACGGCATTGGCAGAAATGGCGAGGGTCAGCCCGCCGGTGCCGACGGTGACGCCATGCTTGCCGAAATACTCGCGCAACCGTTCCACGGCGCGGCTCACGCGCTTTTGCGCGGCGTCGTCGCTCACGCCCAGGGCGGTGCCGACTTCGCGGAGCGGTTTGTTTTCAAAGTAGCGCAACAGCACGGCGGCGCGGTCGGGGTCATCCAGGGCAGACAGGGCTTCGTCGAGCAGGGGTTCGACCTGGGCCCAGCAGGCGTCGGGAGAATTGATGGCATTCATCTCGGTGGCGATTTGTTCCCGCAAGCGGCGGCGGGTTTCACGGCGGATCACTTCCACGCCAGTGCGCCAGACCACCTGATGCAGCCACGCGGCGAGGATGGTGTCCGGTTGCAACCGGGCCGCGCTTTGGGCGAGGTCCACAAAGGCGGACTGGGTAATTTCCTCGGCGGTTTGCGGGGAGTGGACCAGGCGGAGCGCGGTGGAATAGGCGAGGTTAACATGCCGCCGGACCAGTTCGGCGAAGGCCGCTTCGGCGCGGTCTTGCGCGTAGCGGGCAAGGAGTTGCTGGTCGGTAGCCCCGGTGACGTTCATCTCAAAGGTATATCGTCACCCATCCGCCAAATCCGACAAGAAATTTTAAGTCATGACCGCGAATGCCGTCAGGCTTTTCCGCGCTGCCGGCGGGCTTCGTACAGGAACACGGCGGCGGCGGCGCTGACGTTCAAGGAATCCACGCCGTTGGCCATGGGCACGGCCACGGCTTCATCGCATGCGGCGAGCACGGCTGCGGAAATGCCCTGGCCTTCACTGCCGAAGACA
>DATJIU010000280.1:0-20233 GCA_035492855.1 Dongiaceae bacterium
ACGGAAAAGGCAACGCCCGGGCCGCCGCGACGGCAGCGGCTACGCGCTCCACCGCCTCGCTGAGTTCGTACTGCGGGCGCGATTTGTCGCCGGTGGCGTCCTCGATGGAGCCGCCCACCAGCCCGGCTTCGGCAGCCAGCCGGATGGTTTCCGCCACTTCTGCCGGGGTGTCCGCAAATCCATTTTCCAGGTCCGCCGCCACCGGGAGGGCGGTAGCCTGCACGATGGCGCGGGCATGGGCCAGCGCCTCAGTGCGATTCAGTTTGCCATCACGCCGGCCCAGCGTGGCGGCACTGGCGCCGCTGGAAGTCGCCAGCGCGGGGAAGCCAAGCTGTTCCAGCAGCCGCGCGGAACCGCCGTCCCATGGATTGGGAAACAAAAAGGCGCCGGGCCGTTGATGCAGCGCCTGAAATATTTTGGCCTTCTCAATTTGAGCGGGATTCATGGGGAAAAATCGGGGCGAGATGTTGCAGTTTCTCCGGGTTGCGAACAATGAAAATGCGATGCACGCGATTGCCTTGCAGTTCAAAAGCGACGGCGTTGTAAATTTGCCCGCCGGAAAACATCAACGCGCCAGGCCGGCCATTGATGCCGACATAACGCACCGTGAGATCCGCCGGCCAGCGGGGTTGGATGCCCTTGAAGAACCGGCTGACCCGCAGGGCGGTTTGGATGGGGTGCCGCGCGGCTTGCACCTTGCCGCCGCCATCACTGTAAAGTGTGGCGTCCTCGGTGAGCACGGCGAGCAGGTTGTCCATGTTGCCCGTGGCGGTGGCGGACATGAATTCCTCCACCACGCGGCGGGCGCGGGCATCGGGCAGGCCGGTCGGATGCGGCTGGATGAGCAGTTCGGCCTTGGCGCGGCGGATGATTTGCCGGCAGTTGGCCTCGCTTTTGTCCACGACCGCCGCGATGTCGGCATATTCATAATCAAACACCTCGCGCAACAGGAACACGGCGCGTTCCACCGGGTTGAGGGTTTCCAGCATCAGCATGAACGCCATGGAAAGCGAATCCGCGAGGTCAGCCGTCTGGTCGGGGGCGGCGGCGGTGTCGCCCACCAGCGGTTCCGGCAGCCAGAC
The DNA here is from genome assembly GCA_035492855.1 of Dongiaceae bacterium. Classification (GTDB taxonomy): domain Bacteria; phylum Verrucomicrobiota; class Verrucomicrobiia; order Limisphaerales; family JAFMIX01; genus JAFMIX01. The sequence goes on from DATJIU010000280.1 coordinate 1,083, forward strand.
GCCGTAGTATTCTTCGCGCTGATGGCGGGCGGAACGCAACTGGTCAATGCACAGCCGTGTGAGCGTGGCCACCAGCCAGGACTTCGGCGACTGGATGGTCGCAGCGTCCTGCTTCTGCCACCGCAGCCACGTCTCCTGCACCTGGTCTTCCGCGCCGGCCACGCTGCCCAGCATGCGGTACGCAATGCCGAACAGCAGTTGCCGGTGTTGGTTGAAGGTTTCGATCATTTCCTTACGGCGCCATCATGGCGTTATTCAGTCCCCGGAGGCACGCGAAAAGCAACGTTGAAACGGTTCCAGCCGTTGATGGCCACGATGGCCAGGGTCAGCTCTTGCAATTCCGCCTCCGAAAAATTGGCGCGGGCCTGGGCAAAGACGGCGTCGGACACCCCGGCATCCGGCAGGCGCGTCACGGCCTCGGCCCAGTGCAAAGCGGCGCGTTCGCGGGGCGTGTAGCGGTCGGTTTCCTCCCAGGCATCGAGCAGGTAGAGCCGGTCGGCGCGCTCGCCCCGCGCCAGCGCGTCGGCGTAGTGCATGTCGATGCAGAAGGCGCAGCGGTTGATTTGCGAGGCCCGCAGCTTGACCAGTTCGACGAGCGATGATTCCAAACTGCTTTCGTTGACCACTTGCTGCAAGGCCAGCATGGCGGGCAACACCGCGGGAGCGGCCAGCCGGTTTTCGAGACGGGTTTTGGGAGTGACGACAGTATCAGTCTTATTTGCATTCATCACCAATCCAGACGGGTGAAGGCGGGCGCGTGTGACAAACCTGGAAATTTTTTGGGCGCAATGCCGGAAAGCATTGCGGGCCGGGTAAATCTGTCGCGCGCTTATTGGGCGGCGGCCCAGATGGCGCGGATGGTGTCTTCCTGGCCGAAACCGTTGGGCATGGCGGCGCTGGGGCGGTTGACCTCATACCAGCGTTTGCCATCCGCCGCACGGACAATGCACCGGGCGCCAGGCATTTCCAGATAACCGGCTGGGTCGTTGGTGCGGATCCAGGACCACGCATAGCGCAGCCAGTCGTTGCGTTCCGTTTCTGGTTGTTGGGAGAACCAGGTGATTTCATCCCAGCCCCACACCCAGAACGGGCCTTGTCCCGCTTCACCCGGCTTGCGGCTGCTGCCGTAGTTGTCGAACTCCACGAGATAGGGCAAGTGTTCACAGCGCCAACCGCTCGGCGTGATGCCACCTTTGCTACGGCCATAAAGGGCATCGGTATAGCCCACGCGCAGCCGGGCTTTTTTGGGCTGATCGGGCAATTCTTCGATGCGCAGCGGGAAGGCATGAAAGTCAAACAGCAGGTGACCATCGCGAACGAGGCCGCCACTCGGCACATGGGCGTCGCACAGCACAAAATGCCGGCGCGCATGCTGCGCGGCATAGCGGCGCACGAGCGTCAAAATCTCCCACCAGTGGTCGATGTGCGGATCGTTGCGGTTCATCAGTTCGGCCTGGCCGAAATGAATCGCTTCGCAGCCGGCGTCCAGATACGAAGCCGCGAGATAGTAGAACCACAGTTTGGTTTCGGTGCGGCTGACGTCCGGCACGGAAGCGTCGCGGCCCCATTGATTGCGGCCGTGACCGTCGGGATAAATCATATCCTCGTAGCGGAAGTGCCGCTGCTCCACGGGCAGGTGTAGGGCTTGAAACGCCCACGCGGGCACGGCCACTTCGTTCACATCGCTCGAAACGATTTCAAAAATGCAGGCCTGCAAAATGATGTCCGGGTCGGCGCGATGGATTTGCCCGGCCTGGTCGTGCGCGGCTTGGAGCAAGCGGGGGAGGGCCGGCGCTCCGCCGAGTTCCCGCCCCCACAAATAGATGCTGCGCCCGGCGAACTTCACGCCGCAGTTGGTCATCATGCGCAGGTTGTCGGCGAAGTCGCCATGGCCCGCCAGCAGATACATCTGGGTCATGGCGTGAGACAGATAACTGCGCAGCACCGGCTCCGGCATGGCGCCATCGAAATGGTAATCCTGGGCTTGGCTCCGCAGCGGCCCCAAACACAGCAGCCCGAGAATAATAAAACCCAGCCGGCGCATGAGCCGCAGCCTATTTTTAGAAACCCTGCGGGTCAATGGAAACTTCCGCCGGACGAATTCGTTGCCCGGATCCGCACCGCAGGCAGGCGCGCCGCGGCGGCAGGCTGGATGCGGGATTGAGTTCCGGGGCGACTTCGGGTTAGGCTGTATCTTTATGAGCAAACCCGCCTGTCCCCTGTGTGAAATGACCGAAGTATTGGATCATCCCGACCGTTGGGAATGTGTCACCTGCGGCCACGAGTGGGAACGCCCTGCCGAACCGGAGCCGGGCCGCGTTGTCAAAGACGCCCACGGCAACGTGCTCGCCGATGGCGACGTGGTCATGCTGATCAAGGATTTGAAATTGGGCGGTGGTTCCCAGGTGCTCAAAGTGGGAACGAAGTCCAAACCCATCCGCCTGGGGGATGGCGACCATGAAATCTCCTGCAAGATGGATGGCCTGGCCATAGGTTTGAAGGCCTGCTTTGTGAAAAAAGCTTGAACCAGGCGGATTGCAAAGTTCTTTCGATCTGAAATCAGATCGCCACCCTGCCTTCGCTCAGGCCTTGAGCGTTGTGGATTTTTCAGGAGCGCTTCGGCGGCGGCAATTTTGTATCGGGCCTAATGGCGCGCCGGGGCCTACGCTGCGCGCGCCGGCTTGCCGGCCATCACCGGGTATATCAGCCCGGCCAGCACTGCTCCGAGCAGCGGCGCCACCCAGAAGAGCCAGAGCTGTTGCAGCGCCCATCCGCCCACGAACAAGGCCGGCGCGGTGCTGCGGGCCGGGTTGACCGACAGGTTGGTAACGGGGATGCCGATCAGATGAATGAGCGTCAAGCCGAGGCCGATGGCGAGGGGCGCAAAACCCTTTGGCGCGCGCCCGTCGGTGGCGCCCAGGATGATCAGCAGAAAGAAGCAGGTGAGCACCATTTCCGAAACGAACGCGGCGGACAGGGCATAGTGCCCCGGCGAATGGTCGCCATAACCGTTGGCTGCGAAGCCGGCGGCGGCGGTGAAGCCCGCCTGGCCGCTCGCAATCACCCACAGCACGGCTGATCCCGCCAGCCCACCCAGCACCTGGACGACGATGTAGGGCAGCAGTTCCGCCGCCGGGAAACGTCCGCCCACGCACAAGCCAACCGAGACGGCCGGGTTCAGATGGCAGCCGGAAATGTGCCCGATGGCGTAAGCCATCGTCAGTACGGTCAGCCCAAAGGCCAGAGCCACGCCGACGAAGCCGATGCCCAGGTTGAAGGATGTGGCGCCGTCAGCGGCGATGAACTTGGCCGCCAGTACGGCGCTGCCGCAGCCGCCGAACACGAGCCAGAAGGTGCCAAAGAATTCTGCGATCAATTTGTTTTTCATAGCGGTTTTTTCTGATGATGAGTTGTGCGGTGTCACCGAGCCTGTGGTTTGGGCTTCCATCCAAACCTTTTTCTTTGGGAAACGTCTCCGAAAACGCCATCACCGCGTTGCAGGGGTTTGCCCTCGCGGCCGGGAACTGGTTCCGGCTGGCGTCGGCGGATATTCATGCAGCGGGGCCGGCCCGTCAAGCCGGCAACCGGAACGTTTTCGTTGCAACTGGTCCGGCGGAGGAATTAGCGGAGTCGGGGGAGCCAGGGATGATGTCCGGTTCCCGGCGGGAACCCAAAAATCGGCCAGGCGTTTCAGTGAATGCATCCGCATGATGCTGCACGGATTGCGCACCTCTGCGCAGCTTTTGCGCAAACGCAAGTCTCAGATAGAGTTGCCAATAGGACGAAAATCCGCCAATCTGAATGAAACCCGCATCGCAACGTCAGATGGCCAGATGATGTTGGATTCAACCAAAAGGCCAACCATGAAAAAATCAAATGTCCCTTTTCGCGCTGTCGGCATGGCTGCCAGCGCCCTGTTACTCCTCGCATTCACCGGATGCACCACTTATGTGGCCCGTCCCGCCCCCCGGGTGGTTGTGATGCCGCCTCCGCCCCCGCCGCCACCCGTGATTGAAGAGCAACCGGTCGTGGTGGCGCCACCTCAGGTGGTCATTGTGCCGCCAGCGGAACCCACCGTGGTGGTCATCCACTCTGAAAGTGATTTCTACGCGCCGCTCAGTCCTTATGGTCAGTGGGTCGAGGTTCCGGGTTACGGCCGGTGCTGGCGGCCGGCCCAGGTGGCCAGCACCTGGCGGCCCTATGTGAACGGTCACTGGGACCGCACCGATGCCGGCTGGTATTGGAACAGCGACGAACCCTGGGCCTGGGCAACGTATCACTACGGCCGGTGGGATTTCAGCGCGCAATTCGGCTGGGTGTGGATGCCCCAAACCCAGTGGGCTCCCGCATGGGTTTCGTGGCGTGAAGGCGCCGGTTATGTGGGCTGGGCGCCGTTGCCGCCGTCCGCACGGTTTAACGCCAGTGTGCTGGATGTACGCGCTCCAGCACCCGCAGCGCGGCATTTTGTGTTTGTGCCGGAACAACGCATGCTGGAGCCGGTGCACGCGCAAACGGTGATCGTGAACAACACCACCGTCATCAACCAAACGGTGAACATCACGAACGTCCGGGTGGAAAACAAAACGGTGATCAATGAAGGCCCCCGCGTGCAGGAAATTGAACGGCGCACCGGCCGGCAGTTGCCCACCGCCCGCGTGAACGATTTGCGCCGCCGCGATGAAAACGTCGCCCTGGCGCGCCAACACAATGTCACTCCGTCCCGCGAAGAGCAGCCCCCCGAGCCAGCCCGGCCGGTGACCCGGCCCAATCCGCCGCAGCGTGAACTGCGGTTGCCCGAATCGCCCCGCAATCCGGCACCGCCGCAGACTCCGGGCCGGCAGTATGACAACCGCCCGCCTGTGGTGCAAAATCCGCCGGTGCAGCAGGGGGCCGAACCGCGCCGTCCCGAACCCATCGTGTTGCAACGACCGGGGGAAAACCGGCCGGTGCCCCCGACCAATCCGCCGCAGCGTGAAGTGCGGCAGCCTGAACCGCCCCGCAATCCGGTGCCGTCGCAGACTCCGGGCCAGCAGTATGACAGCCGCCCGCCTGTGGTGCAAAATCCGCCGGTGCATCCCCTGCCCGAGCCGCGTCGTCAGGAACTCGTGACGCCGCCGCGCCAGGTGGAGTCCCGTCCAGTAACGCCCGCCCCCAATCCGGCGCCCGTGGTTATTCCGCAACCGCCCGTGACCCGCCCTGTGCCGCCGCGCGTTGAACCGCAGTCCCCGGCAGCCCGGCCCGCGACGCCTGTGGTCATTGCCCCGCCGGTCCACACCGTCCCCGTGCGCACCGAACCCGCAAAGCCCGCCCGCAATGAACCGCCCACGGTGGTGAAGCGTCCGGAAGTCCGGCCTGAGCCCGCGCCCCAGCCCCCCCGGGCAGCAACCCTTCGGAAACCGGCGGAACAGCAAACCCGCAATCAACCCCACACCCCGGCCAAAAAACCGGTGGTGGTCCAGTTGCACGGAACGAATGTGGTCGTGACGCCGGGCGTTACCAATGCTCCGGAATTTAAACCTAGCAACCGGCAGCCGCGGCGCTGATAGGCAAAAGAACCGAGTGGAATTCAAGGCAACTCCGCGATGGCCTGGTCCAGGGCGACCAGAGCTTCGCGGAGTTGCTGCATTTTGGCGCGGCCCATTATTTTTCCCGCCTCGGCCTCAATCCGCTGGCTGGCGGCCAGCAGGGCCTTGATGAAGGCATTTCCGCGCTTGGTGAGCCGCACCCGTTTGGCCCGGGCATCCGCCGGGTCGGGGCCGATGCTCACGTAGTCGTGTTCCTCCAGGTAGCCCAGCAGATAGGCCATGCTCTGCTTGGTCAGGTCCGCCAGCTCCGCGAGTTCGGTCAGCCGGGAACCTTCCGGGGCGATATGCCGGAACACCGCACTGTGCGCCGGCCGGATTTCCGGAAACCCCTGGGCGGCCATTTCCGCGTAGAGCCGCCCGGAGAGCTGGCGGTACGGGCGGCGCAACAGGGCGCCCAGGGTGGCGGCCTGCTCGGGAAAGGAGGGCGGGGAAACACGCATAACGAAAGCAGGTTGACATTGGTCAGAGAGACTGTCAATATAAGTCAGAACTTCTGACTAAATAAATATGCCAACTGAAAAACTGAAGCCAACGGCGCGGGTAATCCGCGGGACGAAAACAACCGCACTGGACGTATTTGGCGTCCGGGTGACGGTATTGGGCGGGGCGGCGGAAACGGCGGGGGCGTTTTCCCTGGCGCGAATCGTCTGTCCACGCGGCGCCGGGGCCCCGCCGCACACGCATCCGGAAACCGAGCATTTCCAGGTGCTCCGGGGCCAGGTGACGGTGCAACTCGAGGACCAGACCCTGGAGCTGTATCCGGGCGACACAGTACATATTCCTTCCGGTCTGCCGCATTCCTTTACCTGCACCGCCGGAGCGGAGGCGGAATTTGTGGCCGTGGCGTCCCCGGCGGGACACGAGGATTTTTTCCGCGAGGCGGACGAGTTGGCGCGCAGCGGCCAATTCAACCCGGAGACGGCGGCTGCGCTCTGCGGCCGCCATCGCATCACGCTGGTGTAATCACCGGAGGAAAATTTGAAAGCTGGCGGGCTGCTCCTGAAAGCGGCCCGCCGGTCCGGCTTACTTGGTCGTGGTGGCCGTGGCGCAGGGACTGGTGAACGCAATGGCTTCGCCGGTTTCGAGCAGGCTCTTCAGGCTGCTGATCACCGCGGGCCAGCCGTTGTTGATGCCGCGGAAGGAGCTGGAATCCTTCACGATGTCTTCCGGCAGCAAATTTTCGTGAAGCAGGCGGAATTTGGTCACCGGCCCCATCGGGGTGAGTTCATAGGTGACGCGCGAAAGACTTTTGCGTTTTTGGGCGACTTCCGGGGTGTCCTTCATGTTCCACGTGTAAACCAGCTTGCGGCAGGGTTCGCATTCGAGGACTTCGCCGGCGTGGTCACCCTTGTCCTCCATGCCTGGCGGCGGGATGATTCGCATCTTGCCGCCGGCTTTCAAATCCAGTTCGATGCGGAAGCCAAACCAGTATTTCTCGCTGAAATCGCCGTTGGTGAGCGCTTCCCAGAGCTTTTCCGGCGTGGTGCGGATGACGGTGGCGTAAACGAATTCGGTTTTTTCCATAAGACTCTCCTTGGGGTTGGAATGTGATGTTGGTTGTCGTTTGCGGTCAGCGCCCGGCGAAGATGTCCAGGCCCTTGCCGGTTTCGCAGAAAGATTTCAGGCTGGAAAGCACCCGCGGCCAGCCCCAGGAAACCATGCGCACCATTTTGGAGCCGGACTTCAATTGATCGTGCGTTACCGTGAGGCAGACCATGTCCTCGACGGCTTCCAGGGCGAAGGTCACCCGCGACACGTCTTTGAGCCGGTCGGGATCGGCCCAGGTCAGCACCAGGCGTTGGGGCGGGGTGTATTCCATCACCTTGCCGGTGAGGTACAGGTCGTTGTCGGCGGCGCGATGTTCCCAGGGGGCACCTTTCTTCCAGTCGGAAATGTTGGCGATGCCGCCCCAAAATTGCCGCGTAAATTTCGGTTCGGTGATGGCCGCCCACACCTTCTTGGGGGTGGAACGGATGTAGGTGGTGTAAACCAGCTTGGGTTTGTTCGTCGTCATGCTTTCTCCTTGGTTGCTTCGAGACCTTTTTTCAAATCGCTCAACGCCTGCAGGCGGTCGCGTTCGTATTTGCCGATCCAGCGTTCGTAGATCTCGTGCAACGGCACCGGATTCAGATAATGCAGCTTCTCGCGCCCCCGCCAGACGGTGACCACCAGATTTGCCTGCTCCAGCAATCCCAGGTGCTTGGTCACCGCCTGCCGCGTCATGTCCAGATGGCGGCCCAGTTCGGTCAGCGTCTGCCCGTTGTGCCGGTAGAGCTGGTCCAGCAATTTCCGCCGGCTCGCATCCGCCAGGGCCTTGAATACTGTATCCATTACGGAGTACATTATGCAACCATTTGGTTGCATGTCAAGGGGCAAATATTTTGGGTTTGGGTGGCGGTGGCCAATGCAGCTGCGGCGGGCGGATTCGGGTCAGGTCAGGCGTACCAGGGCGCCGCGCAATTCGGCGGCCATCGTCGCCGGTCGGGTGCCGAACAGCCGTTTGAATTCGCGGCTGAACTGCGAGGCGCTTTCATAGCCCACTTGCAGCGCGGCGCTGCCGGCATTTAGGCCTTCGTTAACCATCAACATCCGCGCCTTGTGCAGGCGAATGTTTTTGACGTATTGCAACGGCGAAGTGGCGGTGAAGGCCTTGAATCGCGCATGAAAGGCGGAAACACTCATGCCGGCATCGCGGGCCAGCGTGGGCAGGTCGTAGGGCCGGGCATAATCCGTGTGAATGCGGTGCAGCACCCGGCTGATCTGGCCGAAGTGGCTGTCCGGTGCCGCCAGCACCCGCAGGTTGGCGCCCAATTTTCCCCGCAACACCCGGTAAACCAGCTCGCGCACGATTTGCGGGCCCAGGATGCGCGCCTCGGTGGCGGAACGCAGAGTTTCCAGCAGCCGCACGGCGGGGTCTGCCAAGGTCGCGTCCAGCCCGGCGGCCTGCATTACCTGAGGTTGGGAACTGTTGATTGGCGCCGCCGGCTCCATTTGCAGCAACAGCTCTGTGACCAGTGCCGGGGTAACATTGATGCTCAGGCCGAGCAGCGGGGCCTCCGGCGTTCCTTCTGTTTCACATTCGAAGGGCAGCGGCAGGGAGAGCACCAGATAATGATCCGCATCGTAAATGATTTTGCGGCCGCCGAGATAACCGGTTTTGCGGCCCTGTGCGATGATGACAATGCCCGGCTCATAGGCAATGGGGGAACGGGGAATATGCCGCGTGGAACGCATGAATTTCACCCCCGGCAGGACGGAGGGCAGGAAGCCTTCGTGTGGCGCCAGCTCCGTCAGCAGCGCGACCAGCCGCGGGTTGGTTGCGGGCGGGACGGAGGCATGCGGCGGGCGCGCCGGGCTGGACTTCGATTTCATAATGTCTGCAATAATAGGCATGCAATATGCCACATTTTGCAAATAAAATCCGCCAGATTGTAGGATTAGGCAAACAATCTGGAGGTCTGGGTATGGAGCAATATTCGGGACGGTGCTACAACTCATCCTGTCGGCGGGCGCCGGATCTGGCGCGGTCGGCAATAAAATCTGAACCTGAACTGAAATTGTCTTATGAACCAAACGAACAAAATTGCCCTCGTCACCGGTGCCAGCCGCGGCCTCGGACGCAACACCGCCCGCAGCATCGCCCGCAATGGCACGGATGTCATTCTCACCTATCATTCCAACCGGGCGGAAGCCGAAGCCGCGGTGGCTGAAATCACGGCGCTGGGGCGCCAGGCGGTGGCGCTGCAACTGGACACCGGCAACGTGAAATCATTTGATGATTTTGTGCAACAGGTTCGTCAGGCGCTCGCGAACACTTGGGGCCGCGACCGGTTTGATTTCCTGGTCAACAACGCGGGCATTGGCATCCATGCTCCGTTCGCCGAGACCACCGAAGCAGCCTTTGACCGGCTGGTGAACATCCATTTCAAGGGGGTGTTCTTTCTGACGCAGAAACTGCTGCCGCTGCTCGCGGATGGCGGCCGCATTGTGAATCTTTCCAGCGGCCTCGCGCGGTTCGCCCTGCCGGGTTATAGCGCCTATGCCGCCATGAAAGGCGCCATTGAAGTGCTCACCCGTTATCTGGCCAAGGAGCTCGGCGCCCGGGGCATTGCCGTGAATACCGTGGCGCCGGGGGCGATTGAAACCGACTTTGGCGGCGGGCAGGTGCGGGACAACCAGCAGCTCAACCAGTTCGTGGCCGCGCAAACCGCACTCGGGCGCGTCGGCTTGCCCGATGACATCGGGCCCATGATTGCGTCGCTGCTGACTGAGAGCAATCGCTGGATCAATGCCCAACGGATCGAAGTCTCCGGCGGAATGTTTGTCTGAGTTGCTGCCGCGGGGATTAGCTTGGTTTCAAGCGCCCTTCGTCCAGGTCAATGAACTCAAACATCGTCTGCACCGTGCCCGGGGGCAGGCCGATCTCGGCGAGCCGTTCATTCAAGCGTTGCGTGCCGCTGTCGCGCCAGCCGCGTTTGGACATAAAGGCATTCCAGACTTCGATCTCCTCGTCCCCGGGGCGGCGGCCATGCTGAAACGCCCATTCCAGCAGCTCCAGGTCGGTTTTGTGGCCCTTCAGCGTTTCGGCTTCGAGCGCCGCGTATTCAATCTGGAGAAACCGGCAACAGCGGGCGTCGAAACTGGTGTTGGATTTCAAACCGCGCGAGGCTTCCCATTCCGGCGGCAGTTTGCCGGCGGCGGCGATGCGGATCTTGTCCAGCATGCGGGGAAACCAGACCAGGCCATTGATCGCTTCCGCCGGGCTGCGCAGTCCGGGGATGAGCGTCGGGTAAGTTTGTGGATAAGATTGTCCCATACGTTAAAATAGAGCACCATTCCGGGGAACGCGCAAGCCAACGGTCCGGAGGATTTTTTTCAAAATAAATGTCCCGATCTTCCGGTGCCGTTCGTGGTGATAATGAAAGATCACAACCAAACAATATTATGACTACCCCCCAAACCAACACCGTATCTTTTCACCGGGTACTCCGCGCCAAGCCCGAACGGGTTTACCGCGCCTTTCTGGATACCGACGCCATGGCCAAATGGCTGCCGCCAAACGGATTTACCGGCAAAGTACACCAGATGGAAGCCCGCGTCGGCGGCAGTTACCGGATGTCGTTCACCAATTTTACCACCGGCTCCAGCCATTCCTTTGGCGGGACTTACCTGGAACTCAAACCCTCCGAACGTATCCGCTATACCAACAAATTTGAAAACCCCGGCCTGTCGGGCGAAATGAGTACCACCATCACGCTGCGGCCGGTATTTTGCGGCACGGAACTCCACATCACCCAGGAAGGCATTCCCGCGATGATTCCGGCGGAGGCGTGTTATCTCGGCTGGCAGGAATCATTGGTGCTGCTCGCCAAGCTGGTGGAAGCGGAAATTCCCGACCAAGGTTAAGCAACCAGTTTCCGGGCGGGTTCCGCAACGGGCGCGCCTGGAGCATTTTTTCAGTTGTCGCCGCTGGCGGGGCTGGCGGCGGTGAACAGATTTTTGGCTGCGGCAATCTGCGCGGTGGTGCCCAGCAGCAAAACCTGGTCACCCGCCTGCAATTCCTCATCGGGGCCGGGGTTGATGATTTTGGTGTCCCCGCGTTCAATGCCCACAATGCTCGCGCCGGTGCGGGTGCGCAGTTCCAGCTCGCGGATCAGTTTGCCGGCGGCGGGTGAATGCGCCGCGAGCCCCACCGTATCCAGGTCCGCCTCCCGCAACAGCGACGCCGTGGCCGCCGGGACGGATGCCTCCCGCGGCGCGGGCGGTTGCGCGAAGGTTTCCTCCAGGGCGAACTGCGCCTTGGCGTACACCCGGATGAACGAGCGGCGCAGCAGCCAGCTAATGACACCCGCCAGCACGAGCAAGATCAGCATGGCGCGCAGGCCCGGCAGCAACGTGGCACTGAGCATGATGACATACAACCCCAGCACCACCGTGCCGGCAATGGGGATGACCTGGGCCACCACGGCCCGGATGGCGGCGGTGCGTTTGCCGGCGGCGGCTTCCCGGACCTTCAGCTCCGCCACCAGCAGACCGAGCGCCTGCAATTTGCGCGAAGTGGCAATGAACATCGGCAACGACGCCACCGCCGCCGCCAGCCACAGCCCAGCCTTCAACCATTCATCGCCCGGCTCCAGTTTGACCACCCACGCCGGCGGATGCTTCGCCAGGTAGGCCGCGCCGATGAATACCGCCGTGATGAGCGCCGCGTTCAACGCCATTTGCGCCGCCCAGCGCCGGATCAGCTTGGCGGCCATGCCGGATTCCCGGTGGTTGCCCAACTGGCCGACCCAGCGGGTGTAGATTTCCAGGCTGTTCACGAGAGATGGCGGCGCGGTGCGGTCAAACCAGTTGACCAGGCCGTCGGCACTCTTGATCAGGTAAGGTGTGAGCAAAGTGGTGAGGGCCGACACGGCCACGGCAATCGGGTACAGGAAATGGCTGGTCACATTCAACGTCAACCCGAGCGAGGCAATGATGAAGGAAAACTCCCCGATCTGCGCCAGCCCCATGCCCACGCGCAACGAAGTGCGGCTGTCGTTGCCGCCCACAAAGGCACCGAAAGCGCATGTCAGCACCTTGCCGCCCACGACCGCCAAAGTGATGACCACAATGGGCAGCCAGTACCGGAGCAGCATTCCGGGTTCAATCAGCAGGCCGATCGCCACAAAGAACACCGCGCTGAACATGTCGCGAATGGGCTCGGTCAGCGCCTCGATGCGGTGGATTTCCCGCGCCTCGGCGATGATGGCGCCGATGAGAAACGCCCCCAGGGCCACGCTGTAGCCCAGTTTCACCGCGAGCAGGGACACGCCAAAACACAGGCCCAGCACCGTGATGAGCAGCATTTCGTTGCTCTTGAACCGCGCCACATAGCGGAGCAGGCGGGGCACGAATATCAGGCCCACGACCAGCGTGGCCACCAGAAACACCGCCAGTTTTCCCAGGGTCACGCCCACCTCGCGCAGTTGCAGACCGCCACTCACGGCGATGCCGGACAGCAGGGCAATCATGGCGATGCCAAGGATGTCTTCGATGATGAGAATCCCGAAAATAAGCTGGGCAAACGGTTCCTTGGTTTTGCCCAGTTCCCCCAGCGCCTTGATGATGATGGTGGTGGAGGAGATGGAAAGAATGGCGCCCAGGAAGATGCTGTCCATGGTGCCCCAGCCGAAGCCCCGGCCGATTTCGTAGCCAATCCAGACCATCAGCAGGATTTCCAGGCAGGCGGCGATGAGCGCCGCCCAACCCACCTGCCGGAGCTTGCGCAGGCTGAATTCCAAGCCCAGCGAAAACATCAGCAGGATGATGCCCAGTTCCGCCAGGGTGTTGATGGTATCCTTGTCGTGGATGAGCGGGAACGGCGGCGTGTACGGGCCGATGATCACGCCCGCGATGATGTAGCCGAGCACCACCGGCTGCTTGAAACGATGGCAGAGGATTGTGACCAGTCCGGCCACAATCATCACCACCGCCAGATCTTGGAGAAAGGAAATCGGGTGCATAACCAATCGGTTTGCGCGGGGTGCCGCCGGACGGCGGCACCCCGCGGGGAATCAACGGATTTCGGGACTCAGTCCTTCTTGCGACTGAAATACCAGAAGACCGCCACCACGCCAATGGCGATGATGGCTCCCAGGATTCCCGGAATGTGTGTGTCTTGCATGATAAAGGTTCAAATTGTATTTCATAAAATGGATAAATTTCCATTACCCCAAGCCCCAATACCCGCGGAAGTCACGGACCGGGCCGAGTAACGAAACCGGGTTGGAAAAAATCAGGCGGCGCACGGCGCCCGCGGATGCAGCGCCTGACGCCAGGCAAACTGCCACGGCCGACCGGGTTCGGCTGGGGGTGCAGAGAGCCATTCATTGGCTCCCGGTAGCCGCGCTGCCGGCAGCGTGGCTCCGACGGGCGTGGAATAATCCTGGCCCGGATTTTTGGAGAACCAACTGGAACTGCCGCCCAGCCGCAGTTGATGAAACTGCGGTGCCGCAGTGGGCCCTGGTGCGGCAAACGCGGCCGGAACCGGGGAATGCTTGAGGGGCGTAGTGCTGCGGGGCCATCCGGTTGCGCCCGGGCAGTTCAGGAAGGCGCCCGGCAACCAGGCCAGAATCAGCAGGGCAATCCCAACAAACCGGGTCAGGCGCTTTCTCAGGTTGGTTGGCTTGGGTTGCAGCATCGGCTGTCAGCAATTTTGACAGGCGGACGCCCCGAAGGCCAGATTTTCATCATGGTTTCGGGAAAAGTTTCCCCGGACCCGCTGGGCGGCTTCCCGTCTAAACGCGGAGGAAAATTTTCCGCTGGTACAAAAACCGGCAGATCAGAAAGGAAAAAACCAGCGCCAGCAACGCGGTCACCAGGTCGCCCAGGCCCGCGTGCATATTTTCCAATCCGGTGTGGATTTCGCCTCCCGTAAAGCATTCGGCCAACGGTCCGAGTTTGCAGAAGTGGACGATGAGGTAAATCGTGATGGCGTTCATGCCAATCCAGACAAACGGCTGACACCATTTGCGGTGATTCTTCACGTCAATCACGTGGTAGCAGGCGGCCAGCAGCAAGGCGCTCAGCCCGCCCGTGAACAGCACAAAGGATGAGGTCCAGATTTTCTTGATGATCGGAAACTGGAGATGCCAGAGCAATCCCGTTGCCACCCCGGCGCAACCCCACAGGACAAGCAACCGCACCTTGCGGGCCGGCGTCACCTCCGGGTTCTGCAGCAGCCGCCCGGCGAATACCCCGAGCAGGCAGGACGCCATCGCCGGCAGGGTGCTCAGCAGCCCTTCCGGGTCGTGGTCGCCATCCCACTTGCGGAACGGCAGCACCATCTTGTCGATCCAGTTGGTGAGGTTGTGGCCCTCGGCATAATCCCCGGCGCCGAAGCCCGGTACCGGAACGAACGTCAGCAGGGCCCAATACCCCACCAGCAGCAGGATGGTGAGCGCCAGCATTTGCCGCGGGCGCAACCACACAAACGCCAGCCCCGCCGCGCCGTAACACAGCGCCAGCCGTTGCAGCACGCCCAGGAGGCGGATATGGTGCACGCCCTCGTCCAGCCCGCCGTAGTACACGATACCCAGCAGGAAAAGAATCAGGGTCCGCTTGAGCACCTTGCTGGAAGTGCCCGCCGCCCCCACCTTGGCCACCGACTTGGACAGCGAAAAGACCAGCGAGGTGCCGATGATGAAGGCGAAGAGCGGGAAGATCAGGTCGTAAAAATGAAACCCCGCCCACGGCGCGTGTTGCAGGCGATCGTTCAGTGTCGGCGTCATGGGGAACATCCGCGAGAGCGCTTCAAACACCTCTTCCATGCCGACGATGAAAAACATGTCCAGACCGCGGAGGGCGTCAATGGACATGAGCCGTTGAGTGGGCAGCGGGGACTCCGCCGGGGAAGATTTGGGCAACGCGTTCATGGAATTTGTCCTGGGTGAAAAAGGCCTGCCGGGGCGCATGGTGGCTTCGCCGCGTCCGGATGACAAGGCAATCTGTTCGCCTTAAAATCCGGCCGCGCCGGGAGGGTTCCCCGTTGCCAGCGGACGGGGGGTGTGGTAATTCCGAAGTCATGAACGCCAAAAGATTTTTGCTGCTTGCGTGGGTCCTGTTGAGTTGCACCCGGTTTTCCGCCCGCGCCGCCGAATTTCCCGACAGTTGGACCTTCGATGCCGACAACGCGGAACACCGCGCCAGCCATGCCGCGCTGGAAGGCAAAAAGATGCCCGCCCTGCATGTCGCCAACTGGATCAACGGCGGCATTACCACCGCCGACGTGAAAGGCAAGGTGCTGGTCATTGATTTTTATGCCACCTGGTGCGGTCCGTGCATGCAGGCCATCCCGCACAACGTCGAGTTGCTGAAGAAATATAAGTCGCAGGGCCTGGTGATCATCGGCGTCTGCACCAGCGACTCCGGCCAGGAACTGTTTGCCACCAATGCCAAGCAGCACGGCATGACCTATCCCGCCGCGCGCGATCCGGAATTGAAATCGGAACAGGCCTGGGCGGTGCATTATTATCCCACCTATGCCGTGATTGACCGCAAGGGCATTGTGCGGGTGGTGGGCCTGCAGCCGCATCGCCTGGAAGCGGTCGTCCAAAAACTGCTCGCCGAACCGGCAGGTACTCCTCCCAAAAATCCGTAGGCGCCGGGTGCCGCGGCATTGATTAAACGGGCGTTGCGTCGTCGTTCTCCTCCTCGTCCCCGGTTTGAAGGGCGCCGGATGAGGATGGTGGGGCCGGAGGCCGGCCTTTCCCCGTTGCCAGCCCGGCGGAGATGTGGTAGTTCCTGTTACATGACGACCAAGAGATTTTTGCTCCTCGCTTTCGTTTCCCTGCTGTGGGCCCGGTTGCCGGCGCTGGCCGGCGAATTTCCCGACGACTGGACCTGGGACAACAAACCGGAAATGCGCGCCGACCACGCCGCCCTGGAAGGCAAGCCCATGCCGGCCCTGAACGTGACCAACTGGATCAATGGCGGGATTACCGCCGACGCCGTGAAGGGCAAGGTGCTGGTGGTGGATTTTTATGCCACCTGGTGCGGTCCGTGCATGGCCGCCATCCCCCACAACAATGAACTGCTCAAGAAATACCAGGCGCAGGGGCTGGTGATTTTGGGCGTGTGCACCAGCAGCCACGGCCAGGAAAGTTTCGTGAGCAATGCCAAGCAGCACGGCATCACGTATCCCGCCGCGCAGGACCCTGAACTGAAGTCGGAAAAGGCGTGGGCAGTGCATTATTATCCCACCTACGCGGTGATCGACCGCAAGGGCGTGCTCCGCGCCATCGGCCTGCAACCGCAGCACGTGGAAGCGGTCATCCAAAAGCTGCTGGCCGAACCGGCGAAGTAATCCATCCGCAATAAATCTCGTAGGAGACGAAGTAATGAGTCTCTAACTTAAATGGACGCTTCATCGTCCTCCCCGAATGTTCCACTGGTTCGAGGACGGGGACGAGCCCGAGGATGATGGCGGGGACTCAGCAAACCGGGCAACGGCGCGGGGACGCGTTTCGGGTTGTCCAAAGGTTATTTAGTCAGAGCTTCCTCACGTCAGCTCCTACGGATTATTGATTGGCCTGCAACCGCACTTTTGAAAGCGGTCATTCAAAAACTGCTCGCCGAACCGGCGAAATAAAGTTCGGCGGCTTCGGGGTGCTTATCCCTCTTCCTGCAAAGCGGGTCCTGTGAGTGGGCGGTAACGCAATGCCACCTCCATCCGGCAATTGGATTGCAGGAGGGCCGGGATGCTCTCACCGGTTCCGCCAGCGGAGGATCCGGATGCCGCCCAAAACTCCCCCGAGAACCAGCAAAGTGGAGGACAGAGGTTCGGGGACGGCTGCGGGGATTTGATCAAAGGCAATGTTATCCACCCCGAAATAACTTCCGTCTCCGGTAATTCCCTGAAAAGTCAGTGTGACGGCTTGTCCCGCATGAAGGTTATTGATGTCAATGCCGGTCAGGATGCTATCGCGCCCCCCGGTGCTGCGCGCCCAGGTGCTCGAAGCCAGGGTGCCCGAGATGTCCGAAATGCTCCACGCCACGTCCATATTGCCGCCGCCCGACCAGGCATCCAGATCGAACGAATCAATCACCACGCTCCAACCCGCAGCGGGAGTGAACGTGATGCTGATGGGATTGGCCAGGTTGTAGTCCAGTTGCGCCACCGCGCCCCGGCCGTCCCAGCCGTCGTACCAATCCACGGAATGCGCCACCCCGCTGCCCCAGCTGAGATCCACATTGGGAGTGCCCGAAACGCTCGCGCCCAGGCTCACTGCAATGCCGGGGCCATCGGCCGAAACAAAATCACCGTACGTCTGGGGCATGTTGTTGTTTTGCGACAAGCCGGCCCCGTCAAAATTAATGGTGGTGGCGGCCCGGGTTTGCGGGGCCAGGGCCAGCGCCAGGGCGGAACAAACGAGGCCAAAGGTAATCCGGGAATGCGGTGAGGTGGGGTGAGTTGGTTTCATAGGTTTCCGGAAGCATATTCCCGTTTGGGGACTCCGCCATGCCCTCTTTAGGGGACGGGCGGCCCCGGATGCTTCCCGGGCGCAGGAGCCTTAAGCTCAATAAAAGCCCGGCGCCGGAGCATGGATGTGCCCGGCTGCGGTGGTGTCCAAGAATTGTCCAAGCAGACACCGGAGTGCCGGCCGCCCGGGTGGACAGTCCGGCAGATTTGTTATAAAAATCAATATGTCCAAGAACTGTTCAAGCCCGTTGAGCCAGCCGGCCCGGGGGGCGGACCGGGAATTTCTTTCCAAAGCGGATGCTGGCTACTGGTTGCGCCGGCTCTATCGAAACACTTACACGCATAACGGGCGGCTGCGGGCCGTCAAAGGGTGGTCGGTCAAGATTCAGCGCAACGGCCGGCGCAAATCATTTTCTTTGAAGGCGGCGGATCGCCACCAGGCCGCCGGCGAGGCGTTGCAAATTTACCAGGCGATTGCCGCGGGAGGATGGGATGCCGTGGCCCAGGCGGCCGGCCGCCCGGACGGGGAACGGCCCGGGACCGGCCCCGGAAAACAGGCGGCGGAACGGCTGGATGCGGAGCATTGGCGGCGCAAACTGGTGAAGCGCCCCTATCCGGCGTTCCTGCCCGAACGCGAACGCGAGTTTGCCATATACCTTGAGCACGCCGGGGTGGGACACTATCTGCCGCTGGGAACCAATGTGGCGAACGCGGCCGCCCATCGGGCGGCGGAAATCTGCCGGCTGGTGCGGGAACAGGGCTGGGAGATGGTGGGGCAGCGGCATTCCTGGGAACTGGCCGTGGCCCTGCGCTGGCTGGATAATCCCGTGGCGTGGACCTACACCACGCTTTATACGTGGAAAACCTCACCGCTCGCTGCCGCCGGCGCCGCGCCCAGTGACCGGGAGCGCCGGATAGCCCTGGTGGAGCCGGACCCGGGATTGCGGCGGTCCTTGGCCTCACACCTGGGCAGCCAGGAAGGCTTTTGCTGCTGCCATGCCTGCTCGAATCTGGAGGAACTGGGGCCGGCGACCCGGCGGCAGGCGGTGGATTTGGTGTTGCTGAACAGCAGTTTTCGAGAGGTGCCGGGCGCCACGCGGCTTTCGCAGGGAGGTCCGCTGGTCACCATTGGGGAGGCGCCGTCGTCTCCGGGAACCGCCAAACGGGGAGCGATCCTGGGCGTGTTCTATTCCGTGTTTGAAGATGCGGACCAACTGTTCAAGCGCACCCCGGGCGGGGCCATTGGTTACCTGCTGAAGCGGACCCCGCTGAACCGGCTCCTCGACCCGATTGCCCAGGTCGCCGGGCCGCTGCTGCCCAAACCGGCCAGTGCCAAAATTCGGAAATACTTTCACCAACTGGTGCATGCCATGCCTTCCGGGTCCGGTGCGGAGGGATTGGTCCGGCTGACGTCCCGCGAGCGCGAAATCCTGTCGCAACTGGCCAAGGGACGCGTCACGAAGGAAATTGCCAGTACGCTGGGCATCAGCAGTTGGACGGTCAACGGGCATGTGAAAAGCATTTTTGCGAAACTCAGGGTCCATACCCGCACCGAGGCGGTGGTCCGTTATTTGGAACCGGTCAGCTAGCGCATTTCCCTCAAA
>DATJIU010000281.1:0-3792 GCA_035492855.1 Dongiaceae bacterium
CCTGAACAATGTGCTTGCCCCCATCATGATGTCCTGTGAGTTGCTGAAAATGGATGACGCCGATTCGGGGCGAATTCAGTTGCTGGACAACATCCACAACAGCGCGCATCGGGCGGCGGACCTGGTGCGTCAGATTCTTTCCTTTGCCCGGGGGGTGGAGGGCCGGCGGACCGAGTTGAATCCCGCCCGGCTGATTGGCGAGCTCCAGCACATTCTCAAGGAAACCCTTCCCAAATCCATCGAACTCCACATTCAGCTCGCCCCGGATGCCTGGAAGCTGACCGGAGATGCCACCCAGTTGCACCAGGTGCTGCTCAACCTGTGTGTCAATTCCCGCGATGCCATGCCGCACGGCGGCATTCTCACCATTGAGATCGGCAACATTGATCTGGACCAGAACTACGCCGCCATGAGCGCCGCCTCCGAGCCTGGACCCTACGTCGTGTTCAGCGTCACCGATACCGGGGTCGGAATTCCTGCCGACATCCGGGAGAAAATTTTCGATCCCTTTTTCACCACCAAGGAAATCGGCAAAGGCACCGGTTTGGGATTGTCCACCACCCTGGCCATCGTCAAAAGCCATGGCGGTTTCATCAATCTCTACTCCGAGCCTGACCGGGGCACGACCTTCAAAATCTACCTGCCGGCCCGGGCGGGCGCGCAGCGCGTCGAACATCAGACCACGGAAAAATCCCAACTCCCCCGGGGCCGCAACGAGCTGGTGCTGGTGGTGGACGACGAAGCCTCGGTCCGCGCCATTTCCAAGCAGACCCTCGAGGCGTTCGGCTACCGGGTACTCACCGCGTGCGACGGCACCGAAGCCATTGCCCAATATGTGCAAAACACCGGCGATGTCGCCGTGGTGCTGATGGACATGATGATGCCCGTGCTGGACGGTCCCGCGAGCATCCATGCGCTCACCCGCATGAATCCGCAACTGAACATCATCGCCGCCAGCGGGCTGGCGGCCGAAGGCTATGTGGCCAAAATCAGCAGCCCCTGCGTGAAGAAATTCCTGCCCAAACCCTACACCGCCGACACCCTGTTGCAGGCGCTGGATGCAGTGTTGCACCCGCCCCCCGGGCAAACTTCACAGGTCTAATCATCAAATTCATTTTCGGCCGCCGCCTTGCGATCAATATAGCGCGGGTCGTTCTCCAGGTTTTGCGAGAGATAGACATGCCGGATTTCCTGGCCAAAACCGTTGCGGCGGAAAAACGCCACCGCGCTGTGGTTTTTGGCCGCCGTGTCCACCAGCATAATGCGCGCGTCGCGCTCGATGAACCGCCCGGTCAGCTGGTTCACCAGCCGGGTGCCCACGCCACCGCGCTTGAACTTCCGTTCCACTCCCAGCCAGAGCAGCCAGCCATAGCGCCAGGCACTGCGGGGTTTTTGCATCACGCGGCCCAGGGCAAAGCCCACCACCCGCCCCTCGGCTTCCGCCACCAGGCAGGTCTCGGCCTCCGTGCTGAACAACTGCGCCAGTTCATGGTCGTCCCACGAACGGTAGAGCGAAGGCCATTCCTCCGCGGTGAACAGCTTCTGGCCCAGGTCAAACACCTCGGCCACATCCCTCAATTCCATTTCCCGGATTTCCACCGGCGGCAGCGGTTTCGGCCGCTTCCGTTTTGGTTTGGCAGGAACATCCATAAAATTCAAGTCACGGCAGGCGCTCCCCCGCTGGCAGCAGCCAGGCTGACGGATGGGGCTTCATGCCAATATGCGGGTAATACTCGCGCGCGCCCGGAGCGGCCAGCAACACCAGCATGGCGGCCCCGACCTGGTCCTGGGTCTGGCGGATCAGCTCGCGCCCGATGCCCTGGCGTTGATGCGTGTCCCGCACCGCCAAATCGGCGAGGTAAGTAACATAGTGAAAATCGGTGAGGCTGCGGGCGATGCCCACCAGCACCTCACCATCCCACGCGGTCACCGTCAGATTGGCGTGCTGCAACATCCCCGCCATCCGTTGCCTGTCAGCCACCGGGCGCCGTTCGCCCAGGGTCGAGGCGCGGTATAATTCCACCACGGCGTCGAGGTCCAGGTCATTGCCCGTGCGGTACGTGATCATTTGGGGGCCAGCAACGCCTTCACGCCGGCCAACGCTTCATCCATTTTGGCTACTTCCTTGCCACCGCCCCGGGCCTGGTCCGGCTTGCCGCCACCCTTGCCGCCCACGATGGGCGCAATGGTTTGGATGATTTTCCCGGCCTGAACCTGCTTGGTATATTCCGGGGATACCGTGGCCACCAGCGCCACCACGCCGCCGGCGCCGCCGCCGAGCACCACCACGCCTTGAAACCGGCTCTTCAACGCGTCCGCGATGGCTTGCAAGAAATCGCCGTTGGCATCGCCCAGGTTATGCGTGATGAGCGGAATGCCGTTCACCGGCTGGGCCAGGGCCACCAGCTCGCTCGCCGCGTTCGACGCATTGCGCTGCAGCGTGATTTGCACTTCTTTCTCCAACACCTTCTGGTGCGCCAGCAGGCTTTCAACCTTCTTTTCCAGTTCGTGGATGGGCGAATTCATTTTGCCGGCCACGGTCTTGATGAGTTCGCGGTCGTGGCGCATCACGTCGTAAGCGGTGAGACCGGCCACGGCTTCGATGCGGCGCACGCCGGCGGCAATGGCACTCTCGCCCACGATGCGGAATAAACCAATTTCACCGGTGGCGCGCGTGTGGGTGCCACCGCAGAGTTCCATGGAGTAACCATCCAGCTTGGCGGCATGCCCGCCGATCTGCACGACCCGGACATGGTCGCCATATTTGTCCCCGAAAAATTGCATCACATCCTGCCGGGATTTCACGGCGGCATAGGGCACTTCGGTCCAGGAAACGCCGGCATTCTCGACGATGCGCTCGTTGACGAGTTTCTCGATGTCCGCCACCTGCTGCGGCGTGAGCGGCTGCGAGTTGAAGTCAAAGGTCAGTTTGTCCGGCCCCACAAACGAGCCTTTCTGCGAGGCCTCTTTGCTCACGACTTCATGCAACGCCCAGTGCAACAGATGCGTGACCGTATGATGCCGCTGGATGGCGTTGCGGCGGGTCACATCCACTGCCACGCGGACGGCCTCGCCCGCTTCTGGCGCGCGCCCTTCGGTCAAGGTGGCGCGATGAATGAAAACCGCCCCCTGCTTCTGGGTGCCGAGCACCTGCAACCGGCCCACCTCGGTCCGGTTATGGCCGGGCACATGAATGATCCCGGCATCCCCCACCTGCCCGCCCATTTCGGCGTAGCAGGCGGTGCGGTCGAACACGATGTCGAATTCATTTGGCTTCTTGCCGGGCACAATGGCTTCCACCACGGCCTCGGTTTCCAGATAATCGTAGCCGAGAAATTGGGTGGGCGTGTCGGTTTCAAATTGCGACAGCTCGATGACAGTTTTCTTCTGCGCTTTGCGCGCGCGCTCGCGCTGCTCTTCCATTAGCTTGTTGAAGCCCGCAACGTCCACGGTCAAACCATGTTCGCGTGCCATCAACTCGGTGAGGTCTAGCGGGAAGCCATAGGTGTCGTAGAGCTTAAATGCAAATTCCCCGGAAATGTGATCTTCAGGAGAAGTTCTCGAAGAACTCAAGTTAGCTATCACGCCAGAAACTCCTTCCCCTATTGTCCCGCCCATCATTCGTTCCAGAGCTACTTCTGCTTCAAATAACTCAATCCCTCGATCCAACGTTCGATTAAACGCCTCTTCCTCGATCCGGATGACTTCCTGAACGTGATCTTTCCGGGAGCGGATTTCTGGAAAGACCTCGCCCATGGTGGCAGCCAGCACGTCCACGAGTTTGTAGAAAAA
>DATJIU010000282.1:0-7872 GCA_035492855.1 Dongiaceae bacterium
CCGCCGGGCCCGCCCCGGCCCAGCCGCTGGCACATGGCCGCAGCGTTGCACCCGTTGGTGCAGGAACACAAATACGCCGCCAAGGCGTTGGTATTGAAGCAACGCCCCGCGCCGGTGCACTTGGCCAGCAGGGCCGGGTCAATCAATTTCAACTGCGCCAGATTGGTAATCGTTAGCCCCAGCGCACCTTTTTTTTGCGTCAGGGCCTTCAACAATTCGTTCAACTGCTCCTTATTTAAACCGTCAAGGTGGGACAAAAGTTCCGGGGGAATTTTGCCGCTCAGAATGCCGGCCTCCAGCTGGGCTGAATTCAACATCGAAGCGAGGTCGCGGGCGGCGGCGGCCGCGGTGGCCTCAGACATGCCGGCATCGGCAGCGGATTCCATGGCGCGGGCCAGGGTCTCGGCCTGGGTCAGCGACTCGGTTTTGGCCAGAGCCTCCTCGGCCGCAGCCTTGGCGGCGTCGGAATTGGCCTGCTTAATGTGGTCCAGCGCCTCCCAGGTTTTGTTCGGATCGTAGGCGGAGGCGTCCTTTTGCAGCCGTTCAAGCTGTTGCTGCAGGTCAGTGGCTTTCTTTTCCTCCAGGATTTTCTCCTGCGCGAGGGTTTTCACCTCCAGTTGCAGTTGGCCGACCATCTGGCCAATTTGCAGGGAATGCGCCAAGCCCGGGCGGGTTACCCAGTCCGGCAGGAGCAGGGTGGTGGCCAGAAACCCGGCGGAAAGGAAGAGCAAGAGCAACGGTCGCGAGCTATGCCACCGGAACCGGGGTATCACGGCCTCGGGCAGCCGGGACAGCCACTCACCCATGTCGGCGGTCTCGGCGGCCATCACCATGCCGCCGCAGGCATTCATCCGGTCATAACCGGCCCGCAGGCGGGTGAAGGCCGGCTGCCGCTGCCGTTCACGCAGGGCCATCAGCAGGGCCAGCGGAGCGAAACCGAACATGCCCAGAGCCAGCCATTCGACCGGAGCAATCCGGCAGATGCGCAAGACCAGTACCACCACGCCCCAGACAAAGAACCACAGAGTGGTCATTTGCACCGCCCCGCGCAGCATGAGCAGAAGCGCCAGCCGGCGGGCAAAAGCCTGGAGCGCTTCGGGATGAGAGGATTTCATGGCAACCTCAGTTTGTTGATGCGGATGTCTCCGCTTCCTGGTTTACCGGAATGATGTGCTTTGCTGCGGATTTAATAGACCTACTGACTGTGTGTCTCAAACTATTTCTCATTTCTTTTGAAAAAGCAAATCGGGGCGGCCACTTTTTTGGCCGGGAATGGCAGAAATTTAAGCTGCGCTGGCCCCGGCTTTCCTTATGATTTGCTGCCATATGAAGTTGGCTTCCCTCTTGTCAGGTTGTGGCAAATTCAGACGGCATTCCGCGGGTTGGAGATTGTTTCTGCTGGGCTGGCTGCTGGCGGCCCCACTCTACGCCGCCGAGGATTACACCCGCTGGGTGGACCCATTTATCGGCACGGGCAGCCACGGCCACACCTACCCCGGGCCCAGCATGCCGTTTGGAATGGTGCAGTTGGGCCCGGACACCCGCAACGACTGGTCGTGGGATAGCTGTGCCGGCTACCACATCTCCGATACTTCCATCCTCGGTTTCAGCCATACCCACCTGTCGGGCGTGGGCGTGCCGGACTACGGCGACATTTTGCTGCAACCCATCACCGGCCCGGTGAAGCTTAACCCTGGCGACCCGGACAAGCCCCGCAGCGGCTATCGTTCGGCATTCCGGCACGAGACCGAAAAAGCCGAGCCCGGCTATTATTCCGTGGAGCTCGACGATTATCACGTGAAGGCCGAACTCACTACCACCGACCGGGTGGGGTTCCACCGCTACACCTTTGAACAGGCCGGCACGGTCAATTTTCTGCTCGACCTCATCCATCGCGACCCGGTCATCGCCAGCTCCATCAAGTTCGTGGGCGACCGGCGCATTGAAGGTTTGCGCCGCGCCAAATTCTGGGCCGGCGACCAGTATCACTATTTCGCCATCGAATTTTCCCGGCCCATCCTGGGGCACCAACTTTTTGACAATGGCAAGGAACTGGCCGGGGTGGGTACCGCCGACGGCAAAGCGTTGCAAGCCTTGGCCCGGTTCGAGGTGCAGGCCGGGGACCAGATTGAGGTCAAGGTGGCCACCTCCGCGGTAAGCGCCGCCGGGGCCTGGAAAAATCTGGAGGCCGAAGGCACGGGCGTCAGCTTCGACCAGGCCCGCGCGGCGGCGCATGCGGCATGGAACCAACATCTGGCCAAAGTGGAGGTGACTGGCGGCACGGATGCGGAGAAACGCATCTTCTATACCGCGCTGTATCATTGCCTGCTCACGCCCAATCTCTACCAGGATGTGGATGCCCAGTACCGCGGCATGGACGGCCAGGTGCATACCGCCGTGGGCTTCACCAATTACACCGTGTTTTCCTTGTGGGACACCTTCCGCGCGTTGCACCCGCTGCTCACCATTTTGGAACCGGAACGCGATGCCGACTTTGCAAAAACGCTCATCAATATGAGCCAGTTGTTTGGGGAAATTCCCATGTGGGAATTGGCCGCCAACGACACCCGCTGCATGATCGGTTATCACGGCGTACCCGTCATTGCCGATGCCTACCTCAAAGGCATCACCAACATGGACGCCAACGCCGCCTTTACCGAAATGAAACGCACTGCCATGCTCGACAAACGCGGCCTCAAGGATTACCGCACCCTGGGCTTTGTGCCCTTCAACAAGGGCAGCCAGGCTGTTTCCAAAACGCTCGAATACGCCTACGACGACTGGTGCATTGCCCAAATGGCGCGCGCGCTCGGCAAGAAGGACGACTACAATTATTTCCTGGCCCGCTCGCAGTTTTACCGCAACATTTTTGATCCGCGCGTGGGCTTTATGCGCGGGCGCGACGATGCCCGCAATTGGGCCGAGCCGTTCGATCCCCAGGCACCCGGCCGCAATTACACCGAGGGCAACGCCTACCAGTACAGCCTGTTTGTCCCGCAGGACGTGCCAGGCTTGACGGAGCTGCTCGGCGGCAAACCGGGGTTGGCCCGCTATCTCGACGCCCTGTTCACCACGCCCATGCGGCCGGAATTGAATGACGATGACGACATCTCCGGCCTCATCGGCCAATACGCGCACGGCAATGAACCGAGCCACCACATGGCATACTTCTATTGCTATGCCGGCGAACCCTGGAAAACGCAGGCAATGGTGCGCCGTATATTGCGCGAGCAATATCACGACTCTCCGGCCGGCCTCAACGGCAACGAAGATTGCGGCCAGATGTCCGCGTGGTACGTCATCAGTGCGCTGGGTTTCTATTCCGTTTGCCCGGGCGAACCGGATTACGTCATTGGCAGCCCGTTGTTCGACGCGGTCAAACTGCACCTCGACAACGGCAAGACGTTTGTCATCTCCACCACCGGTAACGCCCCGGATCATCCTTACATCCAGGCCGCCCAACTTAATGGCAAACCGTATTCCCGGTATCTCCTGGACCACGCCGCGTTGTTGGCCGGCGGGGAACTGCATTTTGATCTGGGCGCGCAGCCGCAAAAAACCTGGGCCAACACCGACCCGCCCGGTTTCTGGCACGAAACCCATATTTCGCCCGTGCCCTATCTCACCGAAATTTCGGACAAGTTTCTCGACACGTTTCGGGTGGAAATGAAATGTGATGCGCCGGATACCGTCATCCGCTACACGCTCAACGGCAAAATCCCGGGCCGTTGGTCCAAGAAATACACCAAACCCTTTACGTTAGACCGCACCACCACGCTGAAAATGCGCAGCTACACCAAGGGCATGGCCCCCAGTTTGGTGGTGGAGCGCAACCTGGCCAAATCCACATCACTGCAATTTTTTGCCGCGCCCAAAGCCGGGCTCCAATACGCCTACTACGAGGGCATTTACCGGTCCGTGTACGACTTTGCGCATGATACGCCGGTCACCACCGGCATCGTGCCCCGGCCCAGCCTGGACGTGCCGCACCGGCCCGACTGGATTGCGCTGAGCTTCGATGGCCTCATTCAAATTCCGCAGGACGGCACTTACACCTTCTATGTTTCAGCCAATGATGGCGGGCAGTTGCTCATTGACGGGGAGGAAGCCTTTGAAAGCGATGGCCGCAAATCGGTACCGCTCACCCAGCAATCCACCATTGCCCTGCGCCAGGGCTATCATCGCTTCACCGTGAAGTTTTTCCAGTGTACCGATGACATCGCCTTCCAGGTGGATTGGTCCGGACCGGGCTTTGAGCGCACGGCCATTCCGGCGGATGTGCTGTTCCATGCAGGGAACTGAAACGGCGGCACGAGCCGGGCAACATTGGACAGGCAAGACGCCTGTCCTAGTTTATCAAGTGATCACGCTGGCGGAAGTTTCCAGATGGGCACTTCCGCCTTGAGCCGTTCCACCAGAAGCGTAGTCATTTCCAGTGCTTCGCGCCGGTGCCGGGCCAGCGCCCGGACGAACAACGAAGCCTCGCCCACCGGCACAAAACCCAGCCGATGCACAAACCAGACGGCCACGCAGGGATGGGCGGTGGCGAGTTCGGTCAAAATTTTTCCCAACTGCAGCCGCGCCATGGTTTCATAGGCGTCGTAGTGCAGCCCGGGAATGGCGGCGCCGTTTTCCAGTTCGCGCACGATGCCCAGAAAATCCACCTGCGCGCCCACTTCGCGATGTGGAAGCGGCGTTTCCGATGGCACAATGCGGGACCGGGTGAATTCAATGTGCGTCTCCATATCAACCCCCGCTCACCGGTGGAATCAACGCCAGTTCGGTCGCCACGCCCACGGGTTGATCCCAGTCGGCGTATTCCAAATCCACAGCCACGCGCACGGTGCGGCCGGGATCAAAATCCGGCGCGAGCCGCCGCAGGATGGCGCGCGGCGTATCAGTGGGCGCGTATTCCACGCTGCATTCGGAAAATCCCAGTTGGGTGCGCGTCTGGGCAAAGGTGAGGATCTTGAGTTGCATGCCACTTCCTTAACCGCCAATCGCGGTCATCACCCGTTGCGGCTGATAATTGGTGCGAAACAGGTGCTCCGCCGGCTTCTGTCCCAGCGTGGCCCGGAACAACGCTTCTAACTGCAAAGCATCCAACTGCGGGCGCAGCGCCGGCATCAGATCGGTTTCCAGATGGTTGCCGAGGCAGGGCCGCAGTTTGCCGTCGCAAGTCAGCCGCATCTTGTTGCAGCGCTCGCAAAAATGCAGGTCGCTCAGGGCGCCAATCAGCCCCACCGTCACGCCTCGGCGGCGCAGCCGGAAATAACGTGCCGGGCCGAAACCGAGCGGCTCGGTCACGGGAATCAGTTCATCCTCGCGTTGCAGCAATGCCATGACCTCGGCCAGCGGCAGGAAATTCTTTTCGTTGAGCATCTCCGTCAGACTCACGGGCATCAGTTCGATGAACCGGATGGCCACATCCTGCGCCACGGCGAAATCGAGCAACGGCAGAATTTCGCTGTCGTTTTTGCCGCGGATGAGCACGGTGTTGAGCTTCACCGAGTCAAACCCCAGTGCGCGCACCTGCCGGAGGCCTTCCAGCACGGGCGCCAGCTCGCCCCCGGTGATGGCGCGGTACGTTGCGGGCGTGAGGGCGTCGAGGCTGATGTTGATGCGCCGCAATCCCGCGGCATGCAACGGCCCGGCCAGTTCCGGCAGGCGGGTGCCGTTGGTGGTGAGCTGCACCGATTCCACGCCGGGCAGCGCAATCAAATCGCGGATGAAATCCACCACGCCGGGGCGGATCAAGGGTTCGCCGCCGGTCACGCGGAAGCGCCGGAAGCCCAGCCGCACCGCCGTGCGCACCACCGCCAGCAGTTCGGCATCGGTCAAAATTTGCGGGCGCGGCAGCCAGTTGGAATAATTCTCCGGCAGGCAATACAGGCAGCGCTCATTGCAGCGGTCGGTCACGGAAATGCGGAGGTAGTCCACCTGCCGGCCATTGGGATCCACCAGCCCGTTCATGGCCATTCCTCCGGTGTGTTGGCGTTGTGGTAAAACATCCGCTCCTCTGGTTGGAGATGGTAGGTTTGCAGCCGGTTTTGCCGCAATAAAATTCGCGCCAGCGCCTGCACCGAGCGGTCCGGCCCGCGTAAGTGTTCGCGCGCCAGCGCCGCAGCCTCTTGCGGATAAACCGCGACGAGCGGCTCCAATTGTTCCGCTCCTTGCGGAATGACGCCCTGGCCGGGCTGGCTCCCGCGCCATAATACTTGCAAATGCGCCGCAGTCATCCGGGGGAGATCCACGGCCAGCACCAGCAAATGCGTGGTGCGCAGCTGGCTTAACGCCGCCGCCAACCCGCCCAAAGGACCGACATCGGGCGTCGCATCCAAAACCACCGGCACATCCGGCGGCGCCCACGTTGGTTGCGTACGGGCGGAAAGCCACAATACTTCGGGTTGCAATTCCCGCAAAATTCGCAATTGCCGCGCCCAGAGAGGTTCGCCATCCAGCAGCAGCGTAGCCTTGTCCGCGCCCATGCGCTGCGAAGCCCCTCCCGCCAGCAGCAACGCGGTGAGGGTCATGCCGGATCCACCCGCAACGTGCCGCTAGTGAGAATCCGCGCCCGCAGGCCGCCGCGCCCGTGCAATGCCGCCATCGCCCCCGGCCCAATGGCCTGGTTCATCCAGAGGCAGGGGCTGCATTCGCCCATGCCCGCAAACCGGATGCCCTGCACTTCAAATTCCTGCCCGACCAGGGAGTTGAGGTCCACGCCGGCGGTGATAATGTTCCGCCGCGTCACGCCCGGCGCTTTGCCGCTGACGCCCAGTTTTTGGCAGACATCCGCAAAGACTTCCTCCGCAAAAAACGTTGTCTGGCCCTTGTAGTTCTCCTTGAAATCAAAAAAACGGTCGTCCACCAGTCCGCGGCCGGCCACGCACTCCACCTCCGCCACTTCAAGCAGGGGATGCTCGCCCGCCGGTTGCTCGTGATGCCCGAAAAAATTGTGTCCCGGCGAAATATAAATATGCCGAACTTTCACGTGCCCAAGATGGCATTTTTCGGCGGAGTCGCCTAGAATATTGTCGCATGCTTTCCTTGTCCGATGCCCGGGCGCTGCTGGCCCGTCAGTTGCAGCCGCTGCCGGCCCAGCGGGTGGCGCTGGCCGCCACGCGGGGCCGCATCCTGCGCGCGCCCGCCGTGGCGCCCGAGGATTTGCCCGCGTTCGACCGCGCCGCCATGGACGGCTACGCCATTGCCGGGGACACCGCGACGCCGCGGTTCCACATCGTGGGCGAGATTCAACCCGGCAAGCCTACGGCCCTTTCCCTGCAACCCGGCGAGTGTGCCCGCATCTTCACCGGTGCGCCGATTCCCGCCGGCACCACGCAGGTGCTGATGCAGGAGCACGCGCGGGTGGAAGGCGACTTCATGCTCCCCCAACAACGCGATGCCGCCATCCACATCCGGCGCCGCGGGGAAGACGCCCGGCGCGGGGACGTATTGCTGCCCGCCGGCACGCGGCTGGGCGCGGGCGAACTCGCGGTGCTCGCTTCGTTGGGCCTCACGCAGCCCGAGGTTTCCCCCGCCATTCGCGTGGCGCACTTTGCCACCGGCAACGAACTGGTGGCGCCGGACCAGACTCCCGCGCCCGGTCAGTTGCGCGATTCCAACAGCACGCTGGTGGCGGCCTTTGTGGCGCAACACGGCGGCGAACTGGTGCGCCAGGAACGATGCCCGGATGACTTCGACCAACTGCTCGCGCAAATCACCCCCGCCGCGGCGCAGTGCGACTTGTTGTTGCTCTCGGGCGGCGCCAGCGTGGGCAATTATGATTTTGGCCGCCGCCTGCTGACCGCGCTCGGATTTCAGATTCATTTCGACAAACTGAACCTGCGTCCCGGCAAACCGCTGATTTTTGCC
>DATJIU010000283.1:0-3505 GCA_035492855.1 Dongiaceae bacterium
CAAATCACCCGGAACTTGCGGCCGGACGGTTCCAGCTTTGATTTTCACGAGCGCGACGCCCTGCATTATCACTGTTACGACTTGGAACCGTTGTTGACCCTGGCCATTGCACTGGATTCCCGCACCCCGGGGCTATACGACTGGCAGTCGCCGGCGGGAGCTTCTCTGCGGCATGCGGTGCGGTTTCTGGTCCCCTACTGCAACGGCAGCGCTGCCCATGACGAGTGGGTTCATTCCAAGGTGGCGTTCGACCGCAAACGAGCCGAGGCCGGCGAGGCCAAATTTGAAATCGGTTCCAAGTTCAATCCGCAGGACGGACTGCACGCCCTCGAACTCGCGGCATTCTTTGAGCCGGAACTCAAACCGTTGGTGGCCCAGCTCGCCACGGCGGCCAGCACCAATTATCCCACCTGGCAATGCGTATTGAACGATGCCACGCGCCCCTGACGCAGCGGCCGGGTCTGTGGCAATAGCAACCGCGATGCCGGCGCTTCACGAATTACACATATTGTTTAAAAATAACGACTTACACTTTTACAAAGTCAAACAACTGCCTCTCCCCTTGGCCCCGCCAGCCACTTCCATTTTAATACTCTTAAAGCTTTTGCCGATATTTTGGTTTTCGCAATTTCCCCGGAAGGATCACGGACCGGCGGGCCAACTGGTTTCAAACTGGCCGACACGATAGCCCGCCTCATCCCGAACCCGGCCACGGCACAAATGCCCCCGCAAATTGGCATTCGGCCCCTCTTGTTGCGGTGAGTTTCTGTAGTACAGTAGCAACCAATTCGCACCCCCAAGGCAGTTCCCACTCGGACGGCCAACTTGATTTGCTGCCACGGGATCGGGTAACGGGAATAAAAGGCTGCGCGAGTGTAGTCGCGCAGCCTTTTCATTCCACAGCATTCTGCGGGACCGAACGGGCGGATCATTCGATTTGCACACGGAAGAACTTATGCGTGTTGGTGGCCGGCACCGGATACGGAGAAGTTACGGCCGGCACTGCGGTCCAGGGACCGGCAAGTTCATCCGCCTCCAGCAAGGTGCCGCCGCCGGGCCACGTCAGGACCCAGTGGTCATTTTCCCAGGCAGTGGTTAACGTGAGGTCATAGAATATGCCGGCACCGGCGTGATACAGGTTCGTCACGGCGGCGGGAATGAGGAATTGATTGAACGCCGCCACATCTGAAAGTTCCCCGATAAAGAAGTGCCCGGCAGCGCCGGTTTGCAATCCCCCAATCCGCAGGAAGCCCGGAGCCTGGCGGGCGCCGGTGGGGCCAATCTGGTTCTTCTGCAATTGCCCGTCCACATACACCAGCATGATGCCCGTGGCTGCATTGCGGGCCGCCACCACAAAATGCCAGATGCCGTCGTTGATATTCGTGCCGGAGAGTACGGTATAAGTGGGGTTGCCCACTCCGAAGGCCAATTGCCCGCCCACCAGGGCCGTGCCAAAATCGTTGGCCACTCCGCCCGCGCTGCCATCCACCAGGCCGAGGCCATTGGTCCAGTTGGGCGTGCCGCCGGTGGCCGTGGTGCGCACCCAAAAGGCCAGCGAGAAACTGCCGGTGCCGGTAACCGCCGGAACTTCGGTGGAGGCACCGGAGCCGTTGTAATGCGCCGCATAATGCGGGGCGTCCAATCCATCGGCAACGACTCCCGGCCACCCCAATGCCACTCCGGCGCCATGGGTGCCGGGATGTGCGCCCAGAATGTCATAGGCTATGTTGCCTCCGGTTTCATTCAGACGCCAATATGCCGCGGCTCCCGCGGCCAGAGCCCAACTCACATATCCGCCCGGTTCCGCATTCACCTCCTCCGAGTCCGCACTCAATCCGAAAGCATTTGTTGCCGCGATGCGATAGTAATAGGTGCTGCCGTTCACCAAGCCCGCGTCCGTATATGCTCCTCCTCCGCTCACCGTGGCGACCTCGGCATAAGGTCCGCCACTCGTGGACGCGCGCCGGACCAGATAATCTTCCACCTCCGGCAACGCCGTCCATTCGAGCGTTACCGTATGGTTGGTTCCCGCGAGTGCAATCACATCGCCCGGGACATCCGGTGGGCCATTGGGTATGACATCCACCAGGAGGGAATTGGAACTTTCCAAACTCAGAACCTGCGCGGATACCGTGTAATGATACGCAATCCCGTTGTTCAAGCCAGTATCCACGAAATCCAGATTCGTACCACCCGTCAGGACGTTGACCGGGGCATTATTGTCATCACCGGTCCGTTTCAAATTGTACCCGGTCGCTCCGGGCACAGCCGCCCAGGTCAATTGTACCTGATGATCTCCGGGAATGGCCGCCAAATTATCCGGTGCGGGCGAAACGGATGCCCCATAAAATTCAAGCTCCGCCACATTGCAGTAACCATTGTTCGGCCCGCGATAACGCACATAGCGGTAGGCGGTCGTATTGGTCAACGGCATCGGGGTAAAGAAGCCTTCCAATGGAGCCGACGGCACGGTGTAAAGATTGACGGCGCCAATGAAATTGGCGTTATCCGCGCCTTGAAACACTCCCCCCACCATCCGGGAAGCATAACCGGACCGGGGACAATAGCGGATGGTGGTTACCACCTTGTCATTATTGGTTCTCAAATCCCAGCCCACCCAGGCGCCGGAGCCCGTTGGCGCATCAAAATAGCTGCCCAGATTTCCATCAAAAACCCGGTCGCGGGTATTACTGCCGGTGGCTGAGCCAGTGGTGCCCATCAGCGTGCCTTGCAAGAGGTAATTCGAGCCTAACGTAAAGGGCGTGTAGGGTGAGAGCCGCCGCAGGTCAGCTTTTACAAAGTGCGGACAATAAAAGGAGCGGTCGGTTACCTTGATCAAGCCATCCGGACTCCCATTGTCGGAATAACCGATGGTGTATACGCCGTTGCTGCCGGTGCCGGCGCAGATGTTGGGCATGTAATTCAATTCGCCCCATTCGCCGGCGGTTTCAAAAACAGGTACCGGCTTGGTCCAAGGGCCCAGTGGTGATGGCGCAAACTGGGCATTGATGGTCAGGCTCAACTGGGGCATGTACACCGCCACGTAATTGCTGGGCCCGAGTTGGGTGAAGGACCACGGCGCCACCAGGTTTGGCAATGGCGCAGCCTGGGTGTGATCCGATTGCCAGTTAAACGCGTCCCAATACTGCCAGGCCGCATTCTGCTTGAGCTGCCCGATGGGCGTGCGGGCCACTTGCACCTGGGTATGGGGAGCAAACGGATTGCTGGAGGTGTTGGTGGTCCAATAAATGTAATAATAGCCATCTTCACCTTTGACGACCTGGTTGTAGTCGTCTGCCCCTGGGGAAGGAATGTAAGTGATGCCCTTCAGCTTCAAGTCCGGCAGGGAAATGGTGCCGATGGCCGTGCCCACGCGCGTAATGGACGTGGCGTTAATCTCGCTCAACAACACCTGGACCTCGTTGCTTTCCACCAGGCAGCCGCCAATCCAAAACAGGTTCGCCGGGTTGGTGGGCACAAAGAACGTCGCAGTGGACAGCAGGTA
>DATJIU010000284.1:0-41385 GCA_035492855.1 Dongiaceae bacterium
GCCGCCCCGCATCTA
Organism: Dongiaceae bacterium; assembly: GCA_035492855.1. Taxonomy (GTDB): domain Bacteria; phylum Verrucomicrobiota; class Verrucomicrobiia; order Limisphaerales; family JAFMIX01; genus JAFMIX01. Next base: position 16 of record DATJIU010000284.1, read on the forward strand.
TGGTCGCATCCCCGGCATGCTCCCGGCAGCGACTGAAGCAGGTGAATTTGCGGCGACCATCTCCGCCGCCCCCGGCATCACGCCCGTGGCCGGATTGTAAAAAAGTTCGCCATCTCCAACCTTAAAACTCAAACCCAGTTCCAAGAAACAACACTATGCGATTGAAAACCTTGCCGATCTTTCTGGCGTTCCTGCTCATGGGCGTGGCCGATGCCATGGGGCCGCTGTCCAGTGCCGTGAAGGAGAATTTCCAGATCTCCACCGTGATGGCCACGCTGATGCCTTTCTTTGTGTTTATCGCATTTGCCATCTTCAGCGTTCCCGGTGGGGTGCTGGCCGCCCGGATCGGCAAGAAGAAGGTGCTGTTGCTGGGCCTGGCCTTGAATACCGTGGCCGTGGCCGTGCCAGCCTTCATGAGCCCGACCTACGTGGTGTTGCTGGGTTGCATTTTCCTGCTGGGCGTGGGCACCACCTTCCTGCAGGTCGCGGGCAATCCCATCATGCGCGATGTCAGCGCGCAGGGTGACTACAGCCGCAACCTGGCTCTGGCTCAGGGCATCAAGGGCGTGGGCAGTTCGGCCTCGGCCTACCTGCCGGCCGCCGTGGGCGCGGTGGGTTTTCTGGCCGCCATGGGCTGGCGCGGGGCGTTCCCGATTTTCTTTGTGTTGATGGCCCTGGCCCTGGTTTCGGTGGCTTCGTTGAAAGTGGAGGAAGCCCAGGCGCCGGAGCCACCCAGCATTGCCAGTTCCCTGGGCCTGTTGGGCAACCCGGTCTTCTTCATGGCCGTGGTGGGAATTTTCCTCTATGTCGGCGCGGAAGTCTGCATGGCCACGTTCCTGAAACCCACCTTGATGAACCTGGGCATGGATGACCAGAAAGCTTCACTCCTTGGGCCGACCCTGTTCTTCGGCGCCCTCACCTTTGGCCGTCTGGTGGCGGGCAGCGTCAAAGTCAGTGCCCGCACGTTCTTCCGGCTTTCCGCTCTGCTGGGGCTGATCGGGTTGGGGTTAATGATCAGTGGCATTAAAGACCTGGCCCTGGTTGGAGTGGTGCTGGGCGGTCTCGGTTTCGCCAACATCTGGCCGATGCTGTTCTCGATCACGGTGGAAGAAAAGCCGGAGCGCGCCAGTGAATTGTCCGGGTTGATGTGCATGGCCATCTCCGGCGGCGCCCTGGTGCCGCTGGTCATGGGCAAACTGATGGACAATGGCATGCAAGCCAAGTCCTTCATTGTTCCGGGCATCTGCTTCGCCTACCTGCTGCTGCTCTCGCTGAAGGGCGGCAAGAAATCGGCCACCGCGTAAGTTTCCGCATCCGGGGGCCGCGCCAGCGGCCCCCGTTTCGTTTCAACCTGCAACCGTTCACACCTCCAAAGACTCAACCATGAATTCGAGCAAAGACAAACGAATCGTAATGACCCTCGACGCCGGCGGCACCAACTTCCGCTTTTCCGCCATCCGCGGCAACAAGCCGGTGACCGAGACGGTGGCCATGCCTTCCAACGGCGACAATTTGAAGCAATGCCTGGCCAACATCGTGGAAGGGTTCACGCGCATCAAGAAGGCCTGCCCGGCGGCGCCGGCGGCCATCAGCTTCGCCTTTCCCGGGCCGGCGGATTATCCCGCCGGCATCATTGGCGACCTCGGCAACCTGCCCGGGTTCCGGGGCGGCATCGCCCTGGGGCCGATGCTCCAGAAGAAGTTTGGCATTCCCACCTTCATCAACAACGACGGCGATTTGTTTGTGTACGGCGAGGCCATTGCGGGCTTCCTGCCCTATGTCAACGACCTGCTCAAAAAAGCCGGCAGCCCCAAGCGCTATCACAATTTGTTCGGCGTGACGATGGGCACGGGTTTCGGCGGCGGCATTGTGCGCAATGGCGAACTGTTCATCGGCGACAACTCCATGGCCGGTGAAGTGTGGCTGCTGCGCAACAAGCTCAACCCCGGCATGAACGCCGAGGAAGGCTGCTGCATCCGCGCCGTGCGCCGCACGTACGCCGAGGGCGCGGGCATTGCGTTTGATCAGGCCCCGAGCCCGAAGGACATTGAAGCCATCGCCACCGGCAAGGCTGCCGGCAACAAAGCGGCCGCGGTGGAAGCCTATCGCCGCCTCGGCGAAGTGGCTGGCGATGCCATGGGCAACGCCCTGACGCTCATTGATGGCCTGGCCGTCATTGGCGGCGGCGTGGCCAAGGGTTACAAGCTGTTCCTGCCCGCGCTGGTGGACGAGCTGAACAGCACCTACACCGGGCCCGGCGGCAACCAGTTCCGCCGGCTGGCCTCCAAGGTGTTCAATTTGGAAGACGCCGCGCAGCGCAAGAAGTTCCTCAAGGGCGAGACGCGCGAGATTGTGATTCCCGACTCCAACCGCAAGCTCAAATACGATCCGCTCCAGCGCCTCGGCGTGGGGGTGAGCCGGCTGGGCACCAGCGAAGCCGTGGCCATCGGCGCCTACGCCTTTGCCCTGCAAAAGCTGGGCTAAGTCGGAGCAGCGGAAAGTTTATCGCGGGCGGCAGCAGCAGTTGCCGCCCGTTTTTTATGTCTCGATCAGCCGCGTCAGGGCCGCGGTGAAATCAGTGACGTGGGACTCGAACTGCGGCAGCAGTTCCTGCAACCGCCCCGCATCGCCGCTGTGCCCAGCCTGTTCGATCCGGCCGGCGATGGCCTGCAACGCCTCGCCGCCCAGCGTGCCGGCGGCGCCCTTGAGGCGGTGCGCCAGGGAGCGGGCCTCGGCATAATTGCTGGCGGCAATCTTGTTCCGGAGCTCCACCACCTGCCGGGGCAGATCCTCCAGGAATTTGGCGGCAATGGTTTTGGCCAGTTCCGGATCGTTCATCACCCGGTTCATGTAGCTGGCCTCATTGAAAACTTGCGGGCCGGGGGCGGGGAGCGGCAAATCAACCCGGGGCAGGGCCGGGGCGGGCGCGGGCGGTATGGGCGGCACGGGTGGCGCGACCGGGGCCGGGTCGGGCGCGGCAGTGAGCCGGAGCGCGGCCTCGGTCCAGCGGTCCAGGGCGGCCGCGAGCTCGGGCACATTGACCGGCTTGGAAACGTAGTCGTTCATGCCCGCGGCCAGACAGCGTTCGCGGTCGCCGGACAACGCATTGGCGGTGACCGCAATGATGGGGATGGTTTCGTTTTGCGGCCCGCCCTCGCCCTGCCGGATGCGGCGCGTGGTTTCGAATCCGTCCATTTCCGGCATCTGGCAGTCCATGAGGACGAGGTTGTAGGGAATGCCCGCCAGCGAACGCAGCGCTTCCCGGCCGCTGGCCACGGCATCCGCCCGGCAGCCGAGGCGTTTGAGAATTTCCAGCGCCACAATCTGGTTGGTGGGGTGGTCTTCCACCATCAAGATGCGCAACCGGCTGCGGCCGGTGGCGGGGGTGGCGGGGGTGGAAATGGAGGTCAAGGCATCGGCCGGTTTGGCCGCCACCGGCGCGGCGGCCGTCTTGGCAAAGGGAATGGAGCACCAGAAGGTGGAGCCGCGGCCCACTTCGCTTTCCACGCCCAGTTTGCCGCCCATCAACTCGGTGAGCTGTTTCGTGATGGCCAGTCCCAGGCCGGTGCCGCCGTAGGTGCGGGTGATGGAGCTATCCACCTGCATGAACGGCGAGAACAGGCCGCCCAGTTTTGCGGCCGGAATGCCAATGCCGGTATCCGAAACCGTTACCCGCACGGTGGCGGATTTTTCAGTTTCATTCTCCAGCCGGGCATGGAGGCGCACCGTGCCCTGATGGGTGAACTTGACCGCGTTGCCGGCGAGGTTGAAGACAATCTGCCGCAACCGGCCGGGGTCGCCCTGTAAAGCCGCGGGCACAGTGGGATCAATGCGGCACACGAGCTCCAACCCCTTCTCGCGGGCCTTGATGGCGAGCAGTTCGGCGGTTTCATGCAATGGCTGGCGCAAATCGAACGGAATGATTTCCAGCTCCACCTTCTTGGCTTCAATCTTGGAGAAGTCGAGGATGTCGTTGATGAGATTGAGCAACGCCTCGCCGCTGGAACGGACGATCTGCGCGTATTTGCGCTGCGCCTCGCTCAACGGAGTGTCGAGCAGCAGGCCGGCCATGGCGATGACCCCGTTCATGGGCGTGCGAATTTCATGGCTCATGCTGGCGAGAAACTGGCTCTTGGCCACGTTGGCGGTTTCGGCCTGCACGGTGAGGGCGTTGGCCCGGGCCACCGCCGCTTCCAACTGGTCGTTCATGCGGGCCAGCGCCATTTCCGATTCCTTGCGCTCGGTGATGTCCTGGTTGGCCCCGCGGAGTTTCACGGTGCGGCCGGCGCCATCCTTGACCACCGCCGCATGCACCATGATATGCCGGATTTTGCCGTCGCGCCGGCGGATGCGGTGTTCCGCCTGCCAGGAAAAATTGGGGTCCATGGTGGCCAGCGCGGCGGCAAGGCCCTCCGCCACATAATGCCGGTCGCGCGGAAAGAGAAACTCGCGGGCATAGGTCTCCGCCGGCATCAACGGCCCGCCTTCGCGCTCGCCGGTGGTGCCGTACAGCGCATAAAACCGTTCGTCGAAATGAAACCGCTCCGTGGCCACGTCATATTCCCAGTTGGCCAGTTGTGCCAGCGTCATGGCATCGGCCAGCCGGTGCTGGCTGACTTGCAGCGCCACCTCGGTCTGCTTGCGGTCGGTGATGTCTTCCTTGATGGCGAGATAATGCGTGATGGCGCCGGCCTCATTCTTAATGGGCGAAATGATGGCGGACTCCCAGAACAGCTCGCCGTTTTTCTTGCGGTTGCAAAATTCCCCGCGCCAGCTTTGGCCGGAGGTGATGGTTTCCCACAACTCGCGGTAGCGCGCCTCCGGCAGGGTGCCGCTCTTGAGCAGGCGGGGATTCTGCCCCTGCACTTCCGTGAGGGTGTAACCGGTGACCTCGCTGAACTTGGGGTTCACGTATTCGATGCCGCCGGTGATGTCAGTGATGATGACCGCCGCCGGGCTTTGTTCTACCGTCTGCCACAGCATTTGCAACCACTCGGCCGTGGTGCGCAGCGTTTCCTGGGTGCGCTGGCGCTCCGTGACGTCATGAATGATGGAGTGCAGCACCTCGTGATCGCCCTGGCGGATCCGGCTGGAATACACCTCCACGTCCCGGATACTGCCATCGGCCAGCCGGTGCTGAAATTCAAACCGCCGCCCCGAGGGGCTGCAGGAGGCGGCCATGGCCTCCTGCACTTCCGCTTCCGGCAGCCGGTTGATGTCCGTGATCCGCAACGTCAGCAACTGCTCCCGCGAATAGCCGTAGAACCGCACCGCCGCGGCGTTGGCGCCCACAATCAGTCCGTCCACCGGATTGACCAGCAGCATGATCGCCTGGTTGTCGGCGAACTGGCGCCGGTAGGATTCCTCGCTGGCCTGCAACCGTTCCGTGCGGATCCGGACCTCGTGTTCCAATTGTTCCTGCCGGCCGCGCATCAGGCCCACCAGCAGGGTGGCCGCCACCGTCAAAACGAGCCCCACCGCCAGGGCGGCCCAACCATCGTGCGCCGGATGCGCCGCAATGAAGGCCGGGCCGGGCTTCACCTCCAGCGCGTATGCCCGGCCAAAGGCAAACAACGGACAGATGCTGGCCAGATCCGTGGCCGGCCGGCCCCATCCCGGGGTCAGATTGCCCTGCGGTGAAGGTTGGGGCCAGGAAACCAGCCAGCGCGCGGGTCCGCCCGGCTTCAGTTCGTACCAATCCAGCCAGGCCACCTGTTCCTCCGCCCCCTTTTGGCCCAGGGCCTGGGCCAGCACCTGCCGGGGCTGCACCACGGCCACCGCAAAGCCTCGCGGGGCGCCACCCGCGGTCGCGCCCACGGGATGACACACGATCAGGCCATTCCATTGCTCCCGATCCTGTACCAGGGTGAGGGCATCCGATGCCCGGGGCAGTCCCTCGGCTTCCGCTTCCTGCAGCACCGCCCGGCGCGCGGGTTCCGAGCCCAGGTCAAACCCCAACGTCACCTCATTGCCGGTCAACGGTTCGGTATAAAGCACCGGGTAATACCAGGGCCGGGCCCCCACCGGCACACGGTGGCCGGCGGGCGTCAGTTCATACAGTTGAAAATCCGGCTGGCCCTCGCGCTGGCGGTTCGCTTCCAGTTGCGCCCGGTCGGCGGCATTCAGGCGCGGCACCCACTCAAATGCGCGCACGGCGGCATTGCGGGTCAGGGGCGCCATGAACTCATGAAAGTTGGCTTCCGTGATGGTCTGCTCGGATTCCAAGAATTGCGCCAGCCCCGGCAGCAGGGAATCCCGGATGCTGCGGTTCACCGCCTCCACCACCGCCGTTTGCCCGTCGGCCACCTGCAGGAAAATTTCCTGCCGGGCGCGGGTCTCCCGTTCATGCACCAAAAACGCCACCATCAGCGTCAGCACCCCACCGAACACCGCCGTGAGGATCAGTTCCGCATGCCGCAGGCCGGAGGCGGCTGGCTGGGTTTGCCGGCTGCGGCGGCGCAAAATTGAACTGCCCTCCAGCAGCAGGAGGACCAACAGTCCGGCAAATATCACCGGCAACAGGCGCTCCCGCCAAATCTGGACGGCCCAATGGCCGGCGGGCACATCCAGTCCCACCACCAGCAGAACTTCGCCCGTGTGCGAATCCCGCACCGGCGCAAAAGCGCTGACAAACACGCCGTACTCATCCCGGTAAGGTCCTTCCGTAAAAGCCCGGCCGGTGCGGAAAATCTCCCGGTTCAGCAGGGTGGGCTTCTGATAAATGGTGCCGGGGACGGAGGCGGCTGGCGTGGCGGGATCCAGATTTTCCGGGCCGAAACGAATGTGCCCGTCGCGCCACGCCTGGCTGTAAATGCTGGGCAATCCGGCGGCCTGCCCGTAGGCCTCCAGTTGCTGGCGGATTTGCAGGTAGGCGGCGTTGGTGCGGTCACCCGCGGTGAAAGTCAGTTGCTTGATGCGCTCGGGGTTCAGCGTGCGGGCAATGTTGCCGGCCTGGGTCAGGAGCTGCTCCCGCAAGGTCCGGTCTGCCACCTCGCCCCGCCAGTACGCCACCCAGGCGCCCACCAGCAAAAGCGCCACCGCCACCCCCAGAACCAACCGGCCCGGGAGACAGTTCGGCGGCATTTGATCCGGCGCACGGTCCATGTCAACGCATACTCAGGTCAGCGGCCGGCATGGTTGGAGCCGGATTGGCTGGATTGTCGCGGCCCGGTCAGGGTCCAACTGTGACCTTTTCAAATGACAGGAAAGCCCCTGCTTCAACAGCGTGCCGCTGATGTGGTATCGGTCAGGACCGGTAAAAATTAAGCGGTTTCGCCGTCAAAATAAGCAGCGATTTATCTCTTTGCCGCCAGCAATGTTATGCTGGCAAAAACGACCGTCCGGCCAGGAGTTACGCCGGTTTCACATAAATGGCCGGCTGCACCAGTTTGAGGGTGTGCCTGATGCCATTGAGGCTTTCGGAGTGGCCCACCATCAGATGTCCTCCGGGGATAAGCTTTTCCGCCAGGCGCGCCACCAGGGTTTCCTGCGTGGGCCGGTCAAAATAAATCATCACGTTACGGCAGAAGATGACCTGGAACGGCGGGAAGGGATACGCATCTTCCAGCAGGTTAAGATGATGAAAATTCACCCGCTGCCGCAACTCCTCGCGCACCCGCAGATGTCCCTCCCAGTTGCCCACGCCCTTTTGAAAAAACCGCCGCTTCCAATCCGTGCTCACCGCGGCCAGCCGGTCGTCGGCGTAAACCCCCGCGCGGGCAATTTCCAGCACTCGCGTGGAAATGTCCGTGCCCTCTATCCGCCAGTCCACCCCGTGCTTGGCGGTCAGATATTCCGCCAGGTACATGGCAATGGAATAGGCCTCCTCGCCGGAAGACGAGGCCGCGCTCCACAGCCGGAACGGCTCGCCGCGGCCCAGCTTGGCCGCCCACTGCGGCAGCACGTGGTCGCGCAGAAAATCGAAATGCTTGATCTCCCGCAGGAAATGCGTGTGGTTGGTGGAAATGCGGTCAATCAGATAACGCATTTCCTCATCGCCCGCCGGCGAGCGCAACAGGTGGCAATACGTCCGGTAATCCGGCAGTTGCAACTGCCGCAGCCGTTTGGCCAGCCGCGACGCCACCAGCACCTTCTTGTCCTTGCCCAGGTGGATGCGGCTCTTCTCATACACCAGCCGGCTGATGAAATTATAGTCCTCGTCCGACAGTTTGGCGCCGGTTTCCAATTGAATCTCCACGTCCCCGGGAGCAGTCCGCTGATGCGCAGTTCGGTTCATGTGGTGCTTGGTGTTGGAAAGATCCAATTTCGTCTTTGCTATGTTAAACTTCACGTAACCAACGGGATGAAAATCCCGCAAGAAAAAGGGAAAAATGCCGCCCCGGCCCCCGGCAGAGGCGTTCCCGAGATGGCATCGGTATCCCACCCCAAAACTTGAACGAAAACGCGTTCCGCCCGCGGCAGCCGGATACAGTCGCGCCTGCCAGGTGCTATGGGTGATTCAGGTCACATTCTGGGAAAATGATTTTTTCTGGCGCCGGTGATGGCTTCAACCTGTGTCGCAATCGCTGCCGATTCCGGGCGCTGTCCCCGGAAAGATTGGCCTGCCCCTCCGCCCTGAGGGAAATCAGGAGCAGGGGCAAGGGATTTTCGCAGGCAGAAAGCGAGCCTACGCGGATAGAACCCGCGCTGGGGAAGCGTCATTCTTGAAGAGTCTTTGCAGAGCGGCGGCCAAGGAGGAGGCCAAAGCCAGAATTGGGAAGGAGCCCATTACCAGAAAGCCAAACTATGAGTGTGACTGTCGAATTGGAAAAACAAATGCCGTCTCCCGCAGTGAAATCTCAGGCGGACGAATCATTGAAACCATTGGCCCGGTTGATTCGTTACTACATCCTGGCGACCACCACGCGCGCCGGCTCGGGACATCCCACCTCGTCGCTCTCGGCCACGGATTTGATGACCGCGTTGCTCTTCGGCGGGGTTTTTCGCTATGACGTTGCGGAGCATCAGCACCCGAACAACGACCGCCTGATTTTTTCCAAGGGGCATGCCTCGCCGCTGTTTTATGCGCTGTGGGCCGCTGCCGGGCAAATCTCCGAAACGGAACTGCTGACCTACCGGCAGTTTGGCAGCCGGCTGGAAGGCCATCCCACGCCGGCCCTGGAATTCGTGGAAGCCGCCACGGGTTCGCTGGGGCAGGGGCTGTCCGTGGGCGTGGGGCTGGCCTGCAATGGAAAATTTTTCGACCGGTTGCCTTACCGGACCTATGTGTTGCTGGGAGACAGCGAAATGGCCGAGGGCTCCCAATGGGAGGCCCTGGAACTCGCCGCGCATTACAAACTCGACAACCTGGTCGGCGTGCTGGATGTGAACCGGCTCGGGCAGCGCGGCGCAACCATGCACGGCCATGATCTGGAAGCCTACCGCCGCCGCATCAGCGCCTTTGGCTGGCACACCATTGTGATTGACGGGCATTCCTTCCCGGAAATCCTGGCGGCTTATCAGCAAGCGGCCCAAACCCGCGGCCAGCCCACCATGATCATTGCCCGCACGATCAAGGGCAAAGGCGTGGCGGAAGTGGAAGACCGCGACGGCTGGCACGGCAAGGCGCTGAGCCAGGAACAATTCGAGCGGGCGCTGCAAGATTGGGGGGAGATTGACATGACGGTGCGCGGCACGATTCCCAAACCCGATCCCCTGCAGCCGGAGCGGCCCACCCCGCAGACCGTCGCCCCGCCGGAATACGACCGCACCAAACCCGTGGCCACACGGCACGCCTATGGCAATGCCTTGACCCGCCTATATCCGCAATACCCGCAAATCATCAGCCTGGATGGCGAAGTCAGCAACTCCACCGGCGCGGCGACGTTCCAGGAAAAACATCCCGAACGTTTCCTGGAGATGTACATCGCCGAGCAGAACATGGCCGGCGTGGCGCTCGGTTTGTCCCGGCGCGCGAAAATTCCCTTCGTCTCCACGTTTGCCGCGTTCCTGACCCGGGCGTTCGACCAAATCCGCATGGCGCAATATTCCCGCGCCAACATCAAATTTGTCGGTTCGCACGCGGGCGTTTCCATTGGCGAGGATGGCCCGTCGCAAATGGGGTTGGAGGACATCGCGATGTTCCGCACGATTCTCGATGCGGTCGTGCTGCAACCTTGCGACGCCATTTCCACCGAGCGCCTGGTGGAGCAGGCGGCGCGGCACGTGGGGTTGGTCTATTTGCGCACCTTGCGGCAGAAAACCCCGATCCTTTACGAGCCGACCGACTTGTTTTCCATCGGCGGCAGCCGGGTGTTGCGCCATAGTGTGGATGATGTGGCCACCGTGGTGGCGACCGGCGCGACCGTGCCTGAGGCCCTGAAAGCCTACGACATTTTGAAAGCGGACGGGATCTGCATCCGGGTTATTGACGCCTACAGCATCAAACCCCTGGACGAAGCCACCCTGCAACACGCCGCCCGCCAGACCGGGTGGCTGCTGACCGTAGAAGATCATTACGCCGAAGGCGGCCTGGGCGAAGCGGTATTGAGCGCGCTGTCTCCCCTGTCAGTGCCCGTCTTTACGCTCGCCGTCCGCCGAAAACCCAAGAGCGGCAAGCCGGAGGAATTGCGCGGGTTTGAGGAGATCTCCGCGCCGGCAATCGTGGCCCAAATAAAGGATTTTCACAGTGTAACGCCCCGCAGCGCCCCGTGAATAAGAAAGCTCCCAAATCAGAGGCGAACCTGTCGGATCCGGCCCGGGCGAAAGAGCCGGCAGCAGGCCGCCCGCACCTGGAGCTTGCCGGGGCGGAACCGGGGCGAAATCCGTGCATTCGTAAAATCGTGATCCGATGTACCGCGCCGACCGCGGCACCGGCGGGCGAATTTTCCGCCCCGGGGGGGCCGCAAGCGAAGCGGAAACCAGTGCCGCTAAAATTCTGCCAGGGTAACCGCGTGGTGTTGCCGGTTACCGTACAAGACGACCGGAAGCGGCATTCCGCGGCGCCAGGTCATCTGCGGTCCGGCCGCCGCGTCACCCGCTCGTTTGTGGGAACTTCGGGCCGGGCCTTGGCAGTGGAGGAATGACAACCACCACCGCACCGAGACGACCGCCACCCAAGTAGGCGCCAGCGCCCCAACCTTATCCCAAGCGAAAACGGATCATGAATTCATTGCAAAAATTGTCCGAACTGGGACAGGCGCTCTGGCTGGATGACCTCCACCGCGACCTGATGACGAGCGGCAAGCTGGAGCACCTGATCACTGCCGACAGCCTGCGCGGCATGACTTCCAACCCGGCGATCTTCCAAAAGGCCATCGCGGACCATCCGGATTATGAAGCGGACATTCGCGCGGCGGGCCGGGAAGGCAAGCCCGTGGCGGAGATTTTTGAGACCCTGGCGGTTAAGGATGTGCAAATGGCGGCGGAGGTGTTTCATCCCCTCTACGAAAAGACTCAAGGCGAGCATGGCTATGTCAGTCTCGAGGTGAATCCCCATTTCGCGCGCGACACCGGCCGCACGCTTCAGGAAGCCCGCCGGCTCTGGCAGGCGGTAAACCGGCCCAACATTTTCATCAAAGTGCCGGGCACCGCGGCCGGATTGCCGGCCATCAGCCAGCTGATCAGCGAAGGCATCAACATCAACGTCACGCTGCTCTTCGGGTTGCCCCGGTATGCCGCCGTGGCCGATGCCTTTCTGACCGGCCTGGAGCAGCGGCTGCAAAAGGGGCAACCGGTGCGGTCAGTGCGTTCCGTGGCGAGTTTTTTCCTGAGCCGCATTGATGTGCTGTTGGATCCCAAGCTGGAGGCGGTTGCCGGACAGGGCGGCGGTCGCGGTACCCTGGCCGCGGCCATGCGCGGGCAGGTGGCCATTGCGGCGGCCCAGTCCGCCTATCAGATTTACCGGGAAATCAAAGGCAGCGAGCGCTGGCAACAACTGGCGCTAAACGGCGCCCGCCCGCAGTGGTTGTTGTGGGCCAGCACCAGCACCAAAAATCCGGATTACAGCGCCGTGAAATATGTCGAACCCCTGATCGGCCCCGACACCATCAACACCATGCCCATGGAAACGCTCGAGGCCTACCGTGCCCAAGGGCAGCCTCAAGCCCGCCTGGAGCAGGACGTGGATCAGGCCCGGCGCGTCATGGCCCAGCTGGCGGAGGTGGGGCTGGACATTGACGCCGCCACGCAACAGCTCGAAACCGAAGGCGTGGAAAAGTTTTGCAAGCCCTTCGACGCCCTGATGAAAACCCTCGCCCAGGAGGTGGCCGCCGCGTAGGAGGCCGCCCGCGCTCCATTCCGTGCCGCCCGGAAATCATTGCCTCAAAGTCTTTGAAGCCGCCTTCACCCATCACCGTGTTGCTTTTGGATATTGGGGGCGTGCTGCTCACCAACGGATGGGATCGCCACATGCGCAGCCATGCGGCGGAGCAATTTGGCCTGGACTACGCCGACCTGGACGACCGTCACGGCACCACATTTGACAGCTTTGAACGGGGCCACATCAGCCTGGAAACTTATTTGCGTCGCGTGGTGTTTCATCGCCCGCGCGATTTTTCCCCGGAAGAATTCAAGGAATTCATGTTTGCCCAGTCCCGGCCATTGCCCGGGATGCTGGAATTTTTCCGGGAGGTCAAACGGCAAAATGCCCTGCGCGTGGCCGCCGTCAGCAACGAAGGCCGCGAGCTGACCGAAATGCGCATCCGGCGGTTTGGGCTCGCCACCTTGATGGATTTTTTCATTTGCTCCTGCTTTGTGCATTGCCGCAAACCGGACGAAGCCATCTTCCGCCTCGCGCTCGATACCTTGCAGGTGGCGCCGGAGCAAGCCCTCTACATTGATGATCGGCCTCAATTGGTGGAAGTGGCGCAGAGCCTGGGTCTGCACAGCTTTCCCCATCGCAATCTGGAGACCACCCGAACCGCGCTCGCCGGGTATGGGCTCACGATGCCAGCTTTCGCGGAGCGCCAATAACCGGGGGTGGTTCTTGCTGGGTTCGGGATGCCTTGCGTCCGCGGGCCGGGGACGCCTCCTACCGCGTCGCCGGCGGGGGGATGGTGGTCAGTTTTTGCGGCCGGCGCGAGAAATCCAGCAGCGGGAAAAACGAGGCGTCATAGCGGTTGGGAACGTAGTTCGGGGTGCCCAGCAGCGGCCAGTACCACAGGCTGCCATCGGCGGCGAGACTGATAATGCCATATCCGGCATCGGCAATGGCCACCCAGTCCGAATGCGGGTCCATCCGGACGGGTTTCGTGGTCTGTACCACGTTGGCCACTCGCGTCCCCAAGGCCTGATAATCCAGAGGAAAATCCCACAGCCAGAGCGAACCGTCACGTTTCAAAGTGACCGTCTGGAAATTGCAACTGGCGGCCTGCACCCATTGGGCATCCCGGCTGAGCGGCACGTCGGTGGTATCCACGGTGCCGGCGACGTTGGCCGTGTCACTCCGATGCTGAATAAACGCGTGCAAGGTGCCGTCCTCGCGCACGCCGACCCGGCAGCTCGTCCATTCCGAGTTGTTCCAGTTTCCGATGGAGCAGACGGTGGTGAGGCTGCGCCATTGGTTGGTGCCGAAGTTTCCGAGATCGCCCACCGCCAGGCCGGGGGCCAGTTCCCGGGAACGCCGGGTTTGTTGCGTTCCAGTGCTCCATACCTGGCCATTGGTTTGGCGCAAAACCAACTGCCAACCGGCAAAGGACAACTCGGCCCAATCGGATTCTGTGCCCACTCGTTCGGGGATAAAAGTCTGCATGCCGGGCCATTTGTGGTGTTTGAAATCCCAATTGTTGGTACCCCAGCGCCACAGCGTGCCGTCTTTTTTGATCAGGAGGGCGGACAGAAAATTGGGGGCGATCTGTTGCCAGTCGCTGGCCGCGCCCACCCGGATCATGGTCTCGGACCGCTTGACCATCCAGGGCGGATTGCCCGGTCGCGGATGGGAATTTTGCACATAGCCTCGCGGCTCGGCCGCCACCCAGAGAGAGCCGTCGCTCTTGATGCCTGCCAGTTGGGCGTCCTGCAGACGCACCAATTGTTGCCAGTCGCCACCGGCAACAAAATGATCGTTGGGCGAAGCCGTAAACCGATAGTTGCCCAGCAGGTAGTCCCAATGGCTGCCGGAGGTGGAAATGTAACTGCCCACCCAGGCGCGTCCGTCAGGAAACGTGACTTCATAGACATCCCCCCGGGATCGCAAGACCGGCGGTTCCTGCAGTGACCACCGGGCGAGCCCATGGGCCGGCAGAGGCGTCAGCTTTTCCCAGAAGCGATGAAAGATGGCGGTGGTTGCCACGACAGCCAAGGCCAGCGTGGCGATGAGGGAAATCAAGTTGCGCCGCCAATCGGCGCCGGAAAATTGCAGCACCCGAAAATTTTGGCCCGCCAGCCGGAGCAGCGTCAGAATCAGCAACGGCGTGGCGATGAGGATCAGCAGGCCGCCGCGCCACCAGTCGCCCAGTCCCACGAGCCACGGTTGATACGAGGCCCGGCCGATGAAGCCGAGCAGCATAATGCCCAAAATGGCCGGCCCGAGGGCTTGCAGGGAATTGCGCGTCAGCGTGGAAGCGTAAAAACTTACGAAGCCCAGGGCCAGCACCAGCAGCAGCCACGCCAGCAGCGCCCCCGGGTCCGGATGCAGAATTCGGCCAAATGGGTTGAGCAAGACGGGGAGGTGCAGCCACGGTGCGGCCACACTGGCGAGGCCTTCCAACACCAGCGGCGGCACCAGGCCCAGCAGCACCCCCACCAGCAGGGTGGTGCCCAGCTTCAGCCAGAATTGCGCGCGCGGGCTGACTGGTAGGCAAAGCTGGCCGGCCTGCGTGCCGAACTTGCGTTCCTCGGCCAGGGCGGCCGCGCCCACCAGCACGGGCATGATGATCCAGATGGCCCAGTAATTGGTCAGGAGGAAGGCGGTGGTGCCGCTGGGATCAACATGTCCCACATTGCGGACCACGATAAACACCAGATGGATCACGGCCAGCCCGCCCGCCACCAGGAGTTGCGCCTGGTGCAGCAGCAGTTCCTTCCAGAACAGGGCGGTGACCGGGCGCCGGGTGCGTTGCGATTTGCCCCGGCTCAACCACCGGTTCAAGCCGCGCACTTCGGGCAGGGTGATATTGCCGCCGGTCCAGGCGATGTCTTCCGCGTGGAGAAACAACCGGCGGGCGAAAATGAATCCGGCGATGCTGTAAACGAGCATCAGCCCCACGGCCACCCGGGGAAACAGATTCGTAGCATCTTCTCCCAGTCCCAGAAGCAGCAGTTGCAAGAGCACTGCCGGCAGCAGCAGCGTGACCCAAAAGGCCACCATGACCTGCCGGAACAGCAGCACAGTCCACAACGCGCCGGAATAAATCACGGGCAAAAAAATCCAGGTGGCGGGGGCGATGTCCCAAAAATCCGCAAAGCCCTTGGGATGGGGCATCAGGACAAAGCGCAGATAAAGCAGGGCGCACCAGAAACACCCGCCCAGCACCAGCGCCCCGGCGAGCAACCCCGTCTTGATCCGCCAAATCCGCTCGCGGGAGACGGGTTGGGCCAGCAATAGCGCAAAGGTGCCCGCGCTCATTTCCGCGCCGAAAGAACTCAAGGCCAGGAAAATCACAACTGCCACCACGGCCAGGAATACGCCGATGGCGATCAGCGCGGTGGAGCTTCCGGGGTCCGGCCCGAGAAACAAGATGCCCAAGGTGGCGACCAGGCCGGCCGCAAAACTCGGCCCCAACAGGCGAATTTCCTTTTTAAGCAAGGCATTCATGGCGAATGGTAGGTACGGGGCTGAAGGCTCAGGCTGATTTTTTCAGGACATCCGAGGCGACAAAGATTTCCTCCAGCGAGAGCGCCTCCACCGACACGTCCTCGGCCTGGCGCGCCTTCAATGCGATGAGCAGCGCCTCGCTGTTGCCGTTGGCGAGGATTTCCACCTCGCGACCATTCTGCCGCGTTTGCAGCGCGCCGTTCAGTTGGAGCGGCGGCGGCGGCTGGGCGAAGCGGGCGCGGATTTTGCGGAAGCGGTGGCGGGCGGCATCGGCATCCATGGTCAGCAGTTCGCGGCCGGATTCGAGGATGGTGAACTCGTCAATCAACCCCTCAAACTCGGAAATCAGGTGGGTGGACACAAACACCGTGCGGTTTTCGGGATCGCCGGACTGATACGCGCCGATGACGGTCTGGATGAACTCGCGGCGGACGATGGGGTCGAGGCCGGACGTGGGTTCGTCCAGCACAAGCAGTTCCGGCTCAGGGCAGATGGCCCCGATGAGGGCGAGTTGGGTTCTCTGGCCTTTGGAGAGGTGGCTGGCCTTTTGTTGCGGGTCGAGATTGAACCGGTTGAGCAGGTCAGCCTCGATGTCTCGATTCCAGTGCCGGCGGAACGAGGCCAGGTATTGCAACGTGTCCTGCACGGTCATCCACGGATAAAAGGCGACGGCATCGGGCACATAGGCGAGGCGGGATTTGACGGCCACCTCATCCCGGCGCGGGTCGAGCCCAAACACGCGCACGCTGCCGGAGTCGGGCCGGAGGAGGTTGAGCAGGCATTTGATGGTGGTGGTCTTGCCGGCGCCGTTGCGGCCGAAAAAGCCGTAACACTTGCCGGGCGTCACGTTCAGAGTGAGGCCGTTGACGGCGTCCAGCTTGCCGTAGCGGCGCGAGAGGTTTTCAAGGGCGATGACAGGCGTGGCGGTGTTCATGGGAGTCTTGATTCAGGAGCGGAATGGTTCTGAAACGGCATCGTTCCGGTGATCCGAAGATCATTTTGAAGCGCAAGAGTCTGCCTCCCTCTCCGCTCCCGCTGCGGGAGGGGAGAGGGTCGGGGTGAGGTGAGGGCTGCGGTCAAAGTACGGGGACCGGCATGTCCGACCCAACGGCGGGTAATAAAAGCTTCACCGGGATTGTCCAATTTCATTTGGCCTCTTTCACTTTGCGTTCAAATTCATCCAGCCGCTCGTTGATCAGCGCCAAAAAAGCCGCGCGGTCCACTTGCAGGTGGTGGGCGGCCACGATGGCTTCGTCAATTTCCGTGGTCAGGATTTTTTCGCGGGTGGACTGGGTGAACGGCGAATGGTTTTCTTTGAGGAAGCAGCCCTTGCCGGGGAGGGTGTGGATGATGCCCTGGCTTTCGAGCTCGGCGTAGGCCTTGGCGATGGTGTTGCGGTTGACGCGGAGTTCCTCGGCGAGCGGCCGGATGGAGGGCAGGGGTTCGCCGGGGTGCAGTCCCCCGGAAGCGGCGGCGTAGCGGATTTGATCCACCAGTTGCAGATAAACCGGCTTGCCGGACTTGAAATCAATTTGCAGGAGCATGGCGGCGGTTTGGCTAACTGACATAGGACACTATGACAGTTGAGGTCTGTTGTCAAGGGACAATGTGTGGAAAACATCAAAAGAGATGTTTTCCGTTTGTAAGATATTATCGGTAAGGAGAATCCACTGAAGATGCGGCCAGTTTTCGCGGCCCGCACTTTTAAGACTGTTAAGGAGTTTGTCGCAAAATTTCCACCACCACCTGGACCACGGACTCCACCGTAATGCCATTGAGGCAGCGGAAGTCAATGGGGCACTCCCGAAGGAAGCACGGGGCGCAGGGCACGGCGGAACGGAGGAGCCGATGGCGCGGGTCGCCCGGAAGTCCGGGGCCGGTCAGTTCGGGCGAAGTGCTGCCGAACGGTACGACCACCGGTGTGCCGAGCGCGGCGGCCACATGCATGGGGCCGGTGTCGTTGGTGAGCAAGACTTGGCACAGCCGAAGCAACGCCATCAGTTCCCGCAACGAGGTCTGCCCGGCCACGTTCAACGCGGCGGCAGAAGCCGGGCCCAGTGCGGACTGGATCTGCGTGGCCAAGGGGAGGTCGTTCTTGCCGCCGAAGATCAGCCAGGTGCAGCCGGTGCGTTGCTGGATGGCTTTGGCCGCGGCGGCGAACTTGTCTGCAGGCCAGCGTTTGGCGGGACCATACTCCGCACCGGGATTCAGTCCCAACACCAGACCGGGCGAATTCGTCAGCCCAAACTTCTGGCGCGCCGCTTCCAGTTCGGCAGGCGTCACCTCCAGCCGCGGCGGCACTGGTTCCGGGTTCGCGCCGAGGGCCGCGACGAGATGCAGGTATTCGTAGATCTGGTGCGCGGCTGGCGGCGGAGGCGTAACCGGAACGGGAGGAGTCACTGCAATGAGTTGCCGGACCTCCGCCGGGGTGCGCTTGTGCATCTTCACTGCACCCGGACGGGAAGGGATGGCTTGGGTGAGGAGCAGGTTCCGCCAGGGCCGCGCGTAACCGATACGCTGCGGAATGCGCGCCAGAAAGGGTTCCAACGCCGACCGCGGAGAATTGGGCAGCACCAGTGCGAGATCAAAATGACCGGCCCGCAATTTCTTCCCCACGGCGAACACCGAATCTTCGGCGGCAAAGGAAATGACTTCGTTCACCGCCGGATGATGCTGCCACAACGCGCCAATTTTGCCGGCGGTCAGCAGGGTAATGTGCGCGGCGGGGAAGTGTTCACGCAGGCGCAGCAGCGCGGGCGTGGTCATCACGGCATCGCCGAGCCAGTTCACGCCGCGCACCAAAATACGCGGCGCGGCGGGCAGGGCAAGGGCAGCGGCGGCGCTCATGGCTGGTCGGAGGACGCGGCAGCCGCCTGCGCTTCTTCGCGACGGCGGACCTTGAAATTGGCGGGTTTCCAACGGTTGTGTACCCAGAACCAGTTGGCGGGGTCACGGCGGATGGCCGCTTCGTAGGCGTGGTTCACGTCGGCCATGATGGCTTCGGCGCTCCGGGGCCGGCCATTTTCGTGTGTGGGGATTTCATCGCCGGCCACAATCTCCCAGCGGGCCAGGCCCACGCGATAACAGATGCCGGTGAACAGCGGACACTGGTACCGCAGGGCGAACACCGCCGGGGCCGTGCTGGTGGAGCAGTCGTGGCCGAAGAGCGGCAGCCGCACGCCGCTGCCGCCGGCGTGCTGGTCGGCCAGCAACCCGAGCAACAGGCCGGAGCTGGCCATGGCGGCCTTGAGCGCCGCGGCATCGGTGCGGCGTTCAAAGAATTTGCAGCCGGAGGTGGTGCGGATGTCCTGCAACAGCCGGTTGAGCGCGGGCTGCCGCAGGGCGCGGTAGGTGGTGGCGCATTGATAACCGGGAGTGAACTGGCCAAAGCGGGCGTAGAGTTCAAAGTTGCCGAAATGTCCGATGGCGATGACGCAATTATGCGGGCCCGCGGTCCCCAGGCGGGCGGTAATTTTCTCCGCGCCGAGAAAGACAAAGTGCGCCTTCATGGCGGCGGGCGTCATGGCGGCGGTTTTGACCGCGCAGCAGAAGTTTTCACCGAGGCGGCGGAAATTTTCCCGGGCGATGGCCTGGATTTCCGCGGGGGATTTCTCCGCGTCAAACGCAAGCGTGAGATTTTTCAGGGCCACCTTGCGGTGTCGGGCATCCAGGCGATGGGCCAGGGCGCCGCCGGCCCGGCCCAGGCGCGCCACCCACCGCAACGGCAACGCCTGGAGCAGCGCCACCAGCAGCCGGGCCGGCCAGTAAAGCAGCAGGTTCATCGTTCAGCGGAAGCAGATTTTGCGGACGCAATCCTCAAAGCCATCGGCGCCGCTGAGAATTTTGATTTCCACCCGCACGAAAAAAATGGGCAGGTCGCGCCGGTCAATTTTGGGAAAGCGCACGGCGTCCTTCTGGGTGGTGATGATGATTTCGGCCTGGCGTTTAACACTGCGGTTGATGGCGTTGAGGACTTCCTGCTGGGTGAACCGGTGATGGTCGGCGAAGCGTTTGGAATACACCAGGTCCGCCCCCAGCTTGGCGAGGCTTTCCTCGAAGCTCTCCGGCTGGGCAATGCCGCTCAGCGAGGCGATTTTGCGGCCCCGGACAAATTCCAGTCCCTGCCGCTCGCCGGAGAAGACATCCTCGAAATACAGGGGATGATGGACGCATTCGATGATGGTGGCGGTGGCATTGTGTTCCGCAATGCGCCGGCGGAGGTCGGCGGTGTTGCCGTCGCTCTTGGTGATGAAGATGGTACTGGCCCGGGCCAGGTGCGAGGGCGGCTCGCGCAGGGTGCCGCGGGGGAGCAGGTGCTCGTTGCCAAACGGCTGCTGGCGGTCAATGAGCACCACGTCATGCCGCCGGCCCCGTAGATGCCAGTATTGAAAACCGTCATCCAGCAGCAACGTGTCGCAGCCGTATTTCTCAATGGCGTAGCGGCCGCTTTTCACGCGGTCCTTGTCCACGAGCACGACGACGTCGCGGAGATTGGAAGCAAGCATGTAGGGTTCGTCGCCGGCCATTTCGGAATCCAGCAGCAGCGATTTGCCGTCCGATACCACGCGGGGCGGGGTGGTGTCTTCGCGGAGGAGCAGCTTGTTGAGCAGCCGCTGGTGGACCGGCGCGGGGCGGGAGCGGTAGCCGCGCGAGAGGATGGCCACCTTGCGCCCGGAATCGGTCAGGGCGCGGGCGAATTTTTCCACCACCGGAGTCTTGCCGGTGCCGCCCACGGTGAGGTTGCCCACGGCGATGACCTGCACCCCGAGCGTGGCATCGCGCAAAATGCGGACGTTGTAGAGAAACCGCCGCAGCTTTACCGCGATCAACAGGTAAACGCGCGAAAGGATCTGGAGCAGGGCGCGGGTACACTTCGCCTGCCAGTCGTTCCGTTGTCCCAGGACGACTTCCAGGAAGAAGGTTTCCGCACTTTCGGACCAGGTCCGGAATCGTTCGCGCATGTGGTGGCAACTGTGCCAAGCCGCCGGGCTGGCGGCAAGGCAACGTATCTCAGACGTCGCCGGCGGGAAAACCCATCAAGCGGGTTCCTGCTGGCTCAGGCAATGCAACGAACCAAACCCGAGCACCAGGTCTACCGCATGGATGCCCACCACCGGGCGGTCGCGGAACAGTTCGCCGAGAATGCCGAGTGCTACGCGGTCGTTGGGGTCGTTGAACGTGGGCACGATGACGGCGGCATTGCTGATGTAGAAATTGGCGTAGCTGGCCGGCAGCCGCCATTTGCCATAGTGCACCGGCGCGGGCATGGGCAGGGCGATGACCTCGGGCTTGCTGCCATCTTCCAGCCGCAAGTCGGGCACGCGTTCCCAATTTTCAGCGAGCGGGCGGTAATTGATATCCTTGCGGTTCGTCTCGCGGATCAACACGAGAGTCTTGGGATTCACGAACCGGCAAATGTCGTCAATATGACCGTGGGTGTCGTCGCCCACCGGGCCGGCGGCGAGCCATTGCACATTGGTGACGCCGAGATATTTTTTGAAGCACTCATCATACTGCGCCTGGGTCATGCCCGGGTTGCGCACCTGGATTTTCGGATGCTGATAGCATTCCTCGGTGGTGAGCAGGGTGCCGCGTCCATTGACCTCGATGCCGCCGCCTTCGATGACGAATTTCCGGCCGTTATGTTGCGCGTCGAACAGCGGCCGTTTCAACAATTTGGCGGCGGTTTCCGGCACCTTGGTGTCGAGCTGCCAGTTCTTGTATTTGGCCCAGGCATTGAAGTGGAAATGGACGATGGCCTTGTCGGATTTCGCCCCCTTGGTTTTCGACTTGGCGCCGAGTTTTACGTGGATGGGGCCACTGTCGCGGGTCCAGCCCCGGTTGGTGGGGTGGACGACGAATTGCACCCGTTTGAGGTCGCAACCGGCGCGTTTGAGGTAACTGGCGGCGAAACGGGCTTCAGCCTGATTCCGCACCAATAGCCGGACGATTTCGCCGGGGGAGATTTTGCGCACCATTTCGCCGTAAACCCAACGGATGGTGTCAATTTTATCCGGCCAATCGGACTCGTTATGCGGCCACCCCAGCCAGGTGGCGGTGTGCGGTGACCATTCCGCTGGCATTGAATAGCCCAGATCGGCTGGCGTCGAACCCGTTACAAAAAAAGAATTCGCCATAATTAAAAAAAGTAGGATAATAAATCCACAGATAATTTCAAATCCAAGGCGGACGGCGTCCGTCCCGCCCATAAAAAAAGGAAGATGCCACCAATGTACCGGTCAGTGGAAGTAATAAGTACC
This sequence comes from Dongiaceae bacterium, assembly GCA_035492855.1. Lineage (GTDB taxonomy): Bacteria > Verrucomicrobiota > Verrucomicrobiia > Limisphaerales > JAFMIX01 > JAFMIX01. Next base: position 21,970 of record DATJIU010000284.1, read on the forward strand.
GTCCTGATGTTTTGGGCGTCACTTATAGTCTGTTGCGCAGGAGGTTATGATGCGTTAACAAATCAAATATACTTTGTGTCAAAATCGGACATTAAAAAGATATTCGGGCTGGCGGTACGAACCTGGAGAAGCCGGCGGGGTATTTCGCAGGAGGAACTGGCCGAGCGCGCCGGGCTGCATCGAACGTACATTTCCGACATTGAGCGAGGTGAACGCAATGTGGGGCTCATCAGCATCGAGCGTTTGGCCATCGCCTTGGATGTGCCCATAGCCACCCTGTTCAAAAACCCGGAGGAAGTGGAACAGACTCCACCCCGGCTGGCCGCCGGTGGGGCGGTGGATATTTTATTTGTGGAGGATAATCTTGCCGATGTGGAATTGACCCTCATGGCTTTGCGCCGGGCCAATATCACCAACCGGATTCAGGTGGCCCGGGATGGAGCGGAGGCGCTGGATTTTCTGTTTGGTCCGGCAGGGTCGGTTTCCCACCCGCACCCGCAGCCGCCCCAGATGATTTTGTTGGATTTGAACCTGCCCAAGATTAACGGCCTGGAGGTGCTCCGGCGGGTCAAGAGCGATCCCCGCACCCGGGACATTCCGGTGGTTATTTTGACGGCCTCGAAACAGGAACGGGATTTTGTGATGAGCAAGCAACTGGGGGCCGAGGCCTATATTGTGAAGCCGGTGGGTTTTGACAACCTGAGCCGGGTGACGCCCCGCTTGCTGATGCAGTGGACGCTTACCAAGCCGGGGACAAAAACCGATTGAGCCAAACGCTCCGGCTACAGCGCAGATTGAAGTGGGGGCCGGACCGGTCAGGACCGGCGGAAAGTGCGAGGCATGGATGAAGGCGGTTGCACTTCCAAATCAAGCAGCCAGGATGGCCCGGGGATGCAGTGGACTGGGAATGGCCATGGCTGGGCTGGTGTTGCTGGGATGGCTCTTTAATTTCCCGGTGCTGAAAAGCCTGGTGCCCGGCTGGCCCAAGGTGGCGCCGCTCACGGCCGTCAGTTTTCTCCTGGCGGGCGGCACTTTGCTGCTGGTGCTGCTGAATCGTTCCCGGTCGTTCAAATGGCCATGGCTGGAAGCCGGGTTGGGGCTGGTTGTGGCTGCCACGGGACTGGTTCGTCTGGCGGATCATATTTTTAACTGGCAGCGCATCAACGATCTGCTGGGCTTTTCCGAACATCTGGCCGCCGGGGAAGCTCCCGCCCAAACTTCCCCCGCCACGGCGTTTGGTTTCTTGCTGCTGGGAGGGGCATTGTATCTGGCTGCGGGTTCCCGCTGGCGGCTGGGAATGCACCTGCTGGTGCTGCTGGGTGTGCTGCAGGCCTGGCTGGGTTTGATGCGGTATCTGTATGGGGGCGCTCCACTCCTCCCTTTCACGCAGATGTCCGTGCTCACGGCCTCGGGCTTTTTGATCCTGAACCTGGGCGTGGCCTGCGCGTGTTCCGATAGCGGTTTGGTGGCTCTGCTTTTACGGGACAGCCCGGGCGGCGGTATGGCGCGCCGCTTGTTGCCTGCGGCATTGGTGCTGCCATTTTTCATCGGCTGGCTGCGGTTGCTGGCGCAACGCGCCGGATGGTTTGGACTCGAAGCCGGGCTGGCGGTTTTTGCGCTGGCCAACGTAATGCTGTTCGGCGCGCTGGCCTGGTACAACGCAGCCGCCTTGGACCGGCTGGATCGGGACCGGGGGCGGGCCGAGGCGCAGCTCCAGGATTCCTTCAAGGAAATCAGCGATCTCAAAACGGCACTGGATGCCCATGCCATCGTGGCCACCACCGATGTCCAGGGCCGGATTCTCTACGCGAACGACAAGTTTTGCACGATCTCCAAATATTCCCGCGCCGAATTGCTGGGACAGGATCACCGGTTGGTCAATTCCGGCCATCACCCCAAGGAGTTTTTCCGGCGCCTCTGGACCACCATCAGCCAGGGACGGGTCTGGAAGGGCGAGATCAAAAACCGCGCCAAGGACGGCGCCATCTATTGGGTGGACACCACCATTGTTCCCATCCTGGACGCCCAAGGCAAACCCCGCCAGTACGTTGCCATCCGTGCCGACATCACCGAGCGCAAGCTGGCCGAGGAAGACCGGGTCCGCCTGGCGGCCATAGTTAATTCCTCAGATGATGCCATCATTGGCAAAACCCTGGAGGGCGTCATCACCAGTTGGAATCCCGGAGCGGAAAAGGTGTTTGGCTACCCGGCGGCGGAGGCCATCGGGCAACCGTTGTTGATGTTGATTCCGCCGGACCGGCGGGCGGAGGAAGCGGATATTCTCGCCCGCGTCGGCCGGGGGGAGAGCGTGGAGCATCTGGAAACTTTGCGAGTCCGGAAGGATGGCCGGGTGATTCCCATCTCCGCCACCGTTTCCCCGATCATCAATGATGAGGGCAAGATCATCGGCGCCTCCAAGATTGCCCGGGATATCACCCGGCAAAAACAGGTGGAAGCGGAAATCCGGCAGTTAAACGCTGAACTGGAACTGCGGGTTACGGAGCGGACCGCCCAGTTGGCCGCCGCCAACCAGGAATTGCACCGGGGCCGGGCCGAGCTGCAAAACCTCTTCGAGTCGTTGCCGGGGCTATATCTGGTGCTCACTCCGGAACTCAAAATTGTCACCGCCAGCAACGCCTACCTGAATGCCACCCTGACCCGGCGCGAGGACCTGGTGGGGCGGCCCCTCTTCGAGGTGTTTCCCGACAATCCGGACGACCCGGCGGCCTCAGGCGTAACCAATCTGCGGGCGTCGCTGGAACGGGTGGCTCAGAATTTGGCGCCGGACACCATGGCCATTCAGCGCTACGACATCCGCCGCCCCGACGGAAATTTTGAAGAGCGTTACTGGAGTCCCATCAATTGCCCGATGTTGGGGATCAACCGCGAACTCAAATACATCATTCACCGTGTGGAGGACGTGACCGAATTTTTCCGCCAAAAATCGCCCGCGCCGGAAGCCACCGCGGGACTGCGCGCCCGGATGGAGCAGATGGAGGCGGAGATTTTCGCGAGCGCCCAGCAGTTGCAGCAATCCAACCGCAAGCTGGAGGCGGCCAACCGCGAACTGGAAGCGTTCAGCTATTCGGTGTCGCATGATCTGCGGGCGCCGTTACGGGCGGTGAATGGCTTTGCCGACATTGTGCTGGAGGACTACGGGGCCCAACTGCCGGAGGAAGGCCGGCGCTTTCTGGAACGCATTCGCAATGGCGGCAAGCGGATGGGGGAATTGATTGATGACCTCCTCACGTTCTCCCGCCTCAGCCGGCAGCCCCTCAAACTGCAACCGGTGGATACCGACCGCCTCGTGCGCCAGGTGCTGGATGAATTGCAGCCCCAGCACGAGGGCCGGGCTGTGGAACTGCGGGTGCGGCCCCTGCCCGCATGCCAGGCCGACCCGGCCCTGCTCAAGCAGGTGTGGTTCAACCTGCTTTCCAATGCCATCAAGTACACCCGCGGCCGGAATCCGGCGGTGGTGGAGGTGGGCAGCACGGAACAGTCCGGGGCGGTCGTCTATTTTGTGGGCGACAACGGCACCGGTTTTGACATGCAATTTGCCGACAAGCTGTTTGGCGTGTTCCAGCGCCTGCACCGCGCGGATGAATTTGAGGGCACCGGTGTGGGGCTGGCCATCGTGCAGCGGGTGGTCCACCGGCACGGCGGCCAGGTCTGGGCCGAGGCGGCGGTGGACCGCGGGGCCCGGTTTAGTTTCACCCTTAACGGAGCCATTCAATCCTGACAAACCCAACCATGAGCGATACCAACGAAGTGGAAATTCTGCTGGTCGAGGACAATCCCGATGATCTGGAAATGACCCTGCGCGCGTTGAGCCGGGCCAAGCTGGCCAACCACGTGCAGGTGGCGCGCGACGGGGTGGAAGCCCTGGACTACGTCTTTTGCACCGGCCCGCACGCCGGCCGGTCCATCGAAAAGCGGCCCCGGCTGGTGCTGCTGGATTTGAAGCTGCCCAAAATTGACGGGCTGGAAGTGCTCAAACGGGTCAAGCGCGACCTGCGCACCCGGATGATTCCCGTGGTCATGCTCACCTCCTCCCAGGAGCAGCGCGACATCATTGAAAGCTACAATCTGGGCGTGAACAGCTACATCGTTAAACCCGTGAATTTCGAACGGTTCGCCGCTGCCATCGCCGATCTGGGCATGTACTGGCTGCTGCTCAACCAGCAACCGCGTGAGGAAGGATGATGAAGCCGCTGAAGGTATTGTTGGTCGAAGACAATCCGGACGACGCCGAATTGATCATCCGGCAGTTGCACCAGGCCGGATTCACCCTGGACTGTCACCGGGTGGAAACCGAGCGGGATTATCTGACGGAACTGGCCCGTCAGCCGGACATCATTCTCTCGGATTACTCGTTGCCCCAGTTCAACGGATTGCAGGCCATGGAACTGTTGCGCGACAGCGGGCGGAACATCCCGTTCATTTTAATTTCCGGCACCGTGGGCGAGGATGTGGCGGTGACTGCCATGAAGCACGGGGCCACCGACTATCTGCTCAAGGACCGGGTGGTCCGGTTGGGCTCCGCCGTGGAGCGGGCCTTGCGGGAGGGGCGGCTGCGCGCGGAGCAACGGGCAGCCCTGGACGCCCTGCGCGCCAGCGAGGAACGCTACCGGATGCTGATTGAGGATGCCCGGGACGCGGTATTTATTGTCGCGCTGGACAAAACTATCGTCACCCTCAACCACGCGTTTGAAACACTTACCGGGTTCAGCCGGGCGGACTGGCTGGGCCGCGAATTCATGCCGCTGGTGCATCCCGAGGATTTGCCCCGGGCCCTGAATTATTTTGGGCGGGTCACCAAGGAATTGGAGTCCACCCAGGTGGAGTTGCGCATCCGGACCCATAACGGAGGCGTCGTCACGCTCGAATTCACCGTCTCGCCGCAGTTGCGCAACGGGGCACTTGTCGGCGTCATGGGCATCGGGCGCGACCTTTCCGAGCGGCGGCAACTGGAACACCAGTTGCGCCAGTCCCAGAAAATGGAGGCCATCGGCCAGTTGGCCAGCGGGGTGGCGCATGATTTCAACAACATCCTCACCGTTATCAGCGGCCATGCCGAACTGCTCCGTATCAGCGGAGAATTGAACGGGGAAGACCAGGATGCCGCCGAGCAGATCGCCCAGGCCACGGTCCGGGCGGCCAATCTCACCCGCCAGTTGCTGGCCTTCAGCCGCAAGCAGGTCATCCAGCCCCAGGTGTTTGATTTTAACGAGGTGGTGGGTAACCTCACCAAGATGCTCCAGCGCGTGCTGGGCGAAAAGGTCGTGCTGCGCCTGGAATACTCCGCGCGCCCGGCGCTCGGTTATGGCGATGTGGGCATGATGGAACAAATTCTCATGAACTTGGCCATCAACGCCCGCGATGCCATGCCGCAGGGCGGGGAATTGCTGGTATCCGTCTCGCGCAAATCGTTGGGGGCGGATGCCGTCCAGATTTCCTCCCGGCTGACCCCGGGCGAATATGCCCACCTGGCGGTGGCGGACACCGGCACCGGAATTCCGGCCGAAATTTTGCCGCGCATTTTCGAACCGTTTTTCACCACCAAGGAGGCGGGCCGGGGCACCGGGCTGGGACTGGCCACCGTTTACGGCATTGTCCAGCAGCATCAGGGGGCCATTACCGTGGAGAGCGAAGTGGGGCGGGGCACGGTGTTTCACATTTACCTGCCGCTCGCCGCTCTGGCCGCGCCTGAAGTTGCCCCCGAAGCTTCGCCCACCCCGGTCGCCGGGGGCACGGAAACCATCCTGCTCGTGGAGGATGATGCCACCGTTCGGGTGCTTTCCCGCAATGTATTGGCCCGGCACGGCTACACGATTCTCGAGGCCCAATCCGCTGCCGAGGCCCTGGAGGTGTGGCAGACTTGCCACCGGCCGGTCCACCTCGTCATAGCCGATGTGATGATGCCCGGCAACATGGACGGGCACGAACTGGTGACCGGCCTGCAACAACGGCATCCGGAATTGCGCGCCATTTACACCAGCGGTTATAGCGCTGACATCCTGGGCCGGGATTTTGAATTGCGCGACGGCGTGAACTTCCTGCAAAAGCCCTATTCGCCGCAGCAACTGCTCCGGACCGTGCGGGCCGCCCTGGACCAGGCGCCGGCGTGAGGTTGCCGCCGCATTTAGATATTGGCAATCGGGCAAACATTCGTATTTTAGGCGGACAGTTTTGACACAATTTACCTTTTAAATTTATGGCCCGAACCGAACGTCACAAAATCCACAACCGCGAAGCCGTTGCCGAAATGCCGGAATGGATGAAGGAGAAAAACTGCCCCCACAAGAAAAAGTACATGGCGGGCAAGCGCATCCATCCCAAGAATCTCACCGGCAAGGAGAAGCTCACCTACATGGTGGACGAGGTGTTCCTCGCCTACAATTCCGCCCGGCTCAAGGAAGCCTGCCAGTTGTTCAGTGAACGCATGCTGGCCCCGGATGTGACCATCGGAATGAGCATCAGCGGCGCCCTCACGCCTGCGGGCCTCGGCTGCTCCAGCATCATCCCGCTCATCAAGGCCGGGTTTGTGGACTGGATCGTCTCCACCGGCGCCAACCTCTACCATGACCTCCATTTCGCCCTGAATTACCCGGTGCATTCCGGCAGTTTCAGGTTCGATGACACCGATCTGCGCGACAATGACCTGGTTCGCATCTACGACGTCGTCATTCCGTACTCTGACGGCCTCATGGCCACCGACGAGCTGCTGCGCGAAATGTTCATGCAGCCGGAATTCCAAAAAGAGATGGGCACCGCCGAACTGCATCACCTCATTGGCAAATACGCCGCCGAGTGGGAGCGCAAGAACGGTCTCAAAGATGTGTCCGTCATGGCCGCGGCCTACCGCGCCGGCGTGCCGTGCTACACCAGTTCGCCCGGTGATTCCACCATCGGCATGAATGTGGCCGGCGTGGAACTGCGCGGCAGCAAGCTGCGCATGAACCCCTCCATTGATGTCAACGAAACCACCGGCATCGTGCTCGCTGCCAAACGCGCGGGCGGCCGGAGCGGCGTGGTGCTCTGGGGCGGCGGCAGCCCCAAGAACTTCACGCTCCAGACCGAGCCGCAGATCCAGGAAGTGCTGCGCATCAAGGAATTTGGCCAGGACTTTTTCGTCCAGGTCACCGACGCCCGGCCCGACACCGGCGGTCTTTCCGGCGCCACCCCGAGCGAGGCCGTGAGCTGGGGCAAGGTGGATCCCACCAAGCTGCCTGATGCCGTTGTGTGCTATACCGACACCACTATCGCCATGCCCATCTTCACGCATTACGCGCTGGCCAAGCACAAGCCGCGCAAGCTCAAGCGGCTCTACGATCAGCGGGGCAAGATCATGAAGGCGCTGACGAAGGAATACTTCGAGCACAACGACGTCAAGATGCTCGACGGCAGCGATCCGAAGTTCTGATCGTTTGCGGCAAATCTTTTCAAGGCCGGAGTGCAAACTCCGGCCTTTTTTGTTTTGTCAGTCCACCGGCTGTCCCGCAGGGACGAATGAAAACAGCCCGGCGTTTCAACGCCGGGTAGAGTCGCTAAGAATTCAAGTCCTGCAGGGACGATTGAAGCAACGCTCGGCGCTGCGGCCTGGTGCATACCTTGCCGCGCTGGTTGCCAGTCTCGCTTCCCTTGCCACCCAAACTGACCTGCCGTTGCCCGTTTTTGCTTGTGCCTTCGCGCCAAAGACCCAAGAGTTATCCGTCATTTTTATTTGCCATGACCAAGACCCAGCTCCAGTCGCTTGCGAAAAAACACGGCACGCCGCTCGTGGTGATTGACCACGAGGTGCTCCGCAAAAATTACGCCGAGTTCCGGCGGCACCTGCCTCAGGTGCAATGTTACTTTGCCGTCAAGGCCAACGCCGAGCCCGCCATCATCCGCACGTTCTACAAATGTGGCGCGAGCTTCGATGTCGCCTCCATGCCGGAGTTCATGATGGTCTATGAAAACATCAAGAAACTGCCGCGCAAGGCGCAGCAGGATTTTATTTGGGACAAGATCATTTACGCCAACCCCACCAAGCCGCGCGAAACCCTGCTGGCGTTGGACCGCTACAAGCCGCTGGTCACTTATGACAATCTCAACGAACTGAAAAAAATCCGCCAGTTCGCGCCGCATGCCGGCGTGGTGTTGCGCCTGCGCGTGGATAACACCGGTTCGCAATGCGAGCTGTCCTCCAAGTTTGGTTGCGCGCCCGGCGAGGCGGTGGATCTGATTATGGCCGCATTTGCCATGGGGCTGGTGGTGGAGGGGCTGAGTTTCCACGTGGGCAGCCAGTGCACCAATTTTGAAAACTTCGTACAGGCGCTGAACATGGCCGCCGCCATCATGAACGAATCCCGCGCCCGGGGCCATGAGCTGAAGATTCTCGACATCGGCGGTGGGTTTCCCGCGCCGTACAACAAACACGTCCGGCCTTTCCGCGACCTGGCCAAGGTCATCAACTCCGAAATCGCGCGGCTGTTCGACAAGAATATTCAGATCCTCGCCGAGCCCGGCCGCTTCCTCGTGGCCACCGCCGCTTCCAGCGTGGCGCGCGTTATTGGCAAGGCCGTGCGCGACGGCAAACCGTGCTATTACATCAACGACAGCGTGTATCACACCTTCAGCGGCATTATTTTTGACCACTGCCAGTATCCCTTGAAGGCGTTCAAGTCGGGGAAGAAGGAATTGTGCGCCGTGTTTGGCCAGACCTGCGACGGCCTGGATGTGCTCTCCCAATCGGAACAACTGCCGAACCTGGAAATTGACGACCTGGTATATGCCGAGAACATCGGCGCCTACAGCAACGCCTCCGCCACCTGGTTCAATGGCTTCCCGCCCGCCCAGGTACTTCACATCAACCAGTAAAGCAGCGCAACTGTCCCGGCGTTGCCTGCTTACGCCGGGTCCACCGGGAAGCCGGAGTCCCGGAAGCGTTGCAGCTTGTAGATGAGCGCCCGGCGGCTGATGCCCAGGGCCTTGGCCGTTTCAGTGCGGTTGAAGTTGTGTTTGCGCAATGTGGCAAAGATGGCCTGCCGCTCGATTTCCTCCAGCCGTTCCGCATCCTGTACTTCTTCCGGTGCGCCTTCGCCGGCGGCGGCGCGTACGCGCTCCGGCAGATGTTCCGGCAGGATGACTTCGCTGCGGGAGAGCAGGGCGGCGCGTTCCATGGCATTGCGCAGTTCGCGCACATTGCCGGGCCACGCGTAGCGCGTCAGGCAATCCGTCACCGCCGCGGAAAACCGGGCCTGATGCTTCGTGAATTGCGCGATGAACGCCCCGGCCAGCGGTAAAATATCCTCCCGCCGCTCGCGCAACGGCGGCAAGTTTAACTCAACGACGTTGAGCCGGTAGAACAGATCTTCCCGAAACGTGCCGGCTTTCACCCGGGCTTCCAGGTCGCAATTCGTGGCCGCCAGGATGCGCGCATTGGTCTGGCGTTCCCGGTTGGAGCCCACGCGGCTGAACCGGCCGTCCTGCGTGACCCGCAGCAGCTTGGCCTGCAACGGCGCCGACATGTCGGCAATTTCATCCAGGAAAATGGTGCCGTCGTTCGCTTCCTCAAACCGCCCGATGCGCTGATTGACGGCGCTGGTGAACGCACCTTTCTCATGGCCGAACAATTCCGTTTCCAGCAAGGTCTCCGGGATGGCGGCGCAGTTTACCTTCACCAGCGGGCCCGCGCTGCGGTTGCTCCAGGTGTGGATGACATCGGCCAGCACCTCCTTGCCCACGCCACTCTCACCGGTGAGGAGTACCCGGCTGTCGGAGGGGGCGATCAGCGCCGCGTCCCGAAACACCGCCTGCATCAGCGGACTGCGGGCCACGACGTGCGGCGGGAGTTGTTTGTCGGCGCTGTAGGTCACCCGCGCCGGCCGGACGATGCCGGTGGCCTGTTGCACGTTGGCGAGGAGTTCATCCAGATCAATGGGCTTGGCCAGGTAATTCACCGCGCCGTCGCGCATGGCGCCCACGGCCTCGCGGATGTCGGTATAGGCGGTGACCAGCAGCACGGGCAGCACGGTGTGCTCCTGCCGGGCGCGCCGCAGCGTTTCCAGCCCGGAAATGCCCGGCATGCGCACGTCGGAAATCATCATGTTAAACGGCTGGTTACGCAGGGTTTCGAGCGCCGCTTCGCCGGAATCGGCCGTTATGATTTCAAAACCCTGGCCCTGCAAAAAGGAGCTCAGCAGGCTGCGCTGACCGGCATCGTCATCCACAATCAGGATGCGGGGGGCGCTGGGCGGGCGGGCTTCGGACGACATGCCACGAGGTTAACAGGCGGCAGTTTCCCGCAAAAGATTTTTCCCGCCGGCCTCGGCCTGGCCGCCGGTGGGCGGAAACCGTACATCGCCGGCAAGTGGATGCTGGACGGCATGCCCGCCCCCCGCTAATTTGACCGCGCCAATGGACTTGCAACTGGCCATCATCTGCCTGCTGACGTTCGTCATTCACTTGATTGGAACGCTGGCCTATTCGGCGCGGATCGCCGGGGTGCGGACCCGGCGCATCGCCATTTCCTTTGCCCTGTTCAACATATTGATGCTCGTGTCCCGTACCTCCAACTCGTTTCAGGCCCCGTTTCTGGCCAAGCGAATTGAGACCGGCGTATCGCCGCATTTGCTGGCGGACTTCCGCTGGCTGTTGTTCTCGGCCACCGCCGCCACGCTGGTGGGCGCGTTGCTCATTCCCACCTTTCAACGGATGTTCAGCCGGGCGGTGCAGGAGTTTCAGGTGCATCGCTCCATTCCCCGGCTGTTGCTGCACGGATTCATGAAGGGCGGCGTCAGCCAGTTGCGCGACTCCGTCAGCCTGCCCGTTAAGGGGAATCTTTCCGGCTGGCGGGGCCGCCGGCCCATCTCGCCGGGCACGCTCTGCCTGAACGTGGTCGCCGTGGCATTGTGGACGGTGGGCGGTTTTGCCGCGCTGTATGCCGGCCATTTGGATCCCCGGTTTCGCGTCACTGCCAGCACCCTTTCCGCCATTGTCAATGGCGTCGCCACCATTCTGATGTTTGTGTTCATTGACCCCCAGCTTTCCATCATGACGGATGATGTGATGGAAGGCCGGGTGAGCGAACCGGGTTTTCGCCAGGCCATCGTGTGGTTGGTGGGCGGGCGCTGCGCCGGCACGGTGCTGGCGCAATTTTTATTGGTCCCGGCATCCTTGGCCATTGTCCATCTGGCGGAGAAATTATGATGTCGCCGGAATCGATCGCGGGAACGACTTGAACGGCTAAACCAAAGCAGCATGAAAATAACAAACAAAACAGGGATGCGGCCGGTTCTGCTGGCCGGTGCGGTCCTGATCCTGGGAACTTTCGGGTTGTTGGCCGAAGGCCTGAACCTGGCCGTGACCCCGGCGGGGGAAATTGTTTCTGGCGGACCAACCGCGGCGGAGGTCAAAAAGGCACTGGCCGAACGCATCCAAAAACAGTCCGGCGGCAAAGTCTCCCTCGTGGACGTCGTGCCGCTCAAGACCAAGCTGGCCGACGTGGATATGAACGGCAAGCTGTACTGCGAATTTAACTTTGAGGCGGAGGTGGCGTTTGCCGAGCCGGCGCAATGGGCCATCCGTTTCGACGGCCGCCCGCTGACGTTTGACCTGATGAGTTCCAACCAGCAGGCCTCCCTTGTGGCGCCGATTCCCGAGGACCTGGTTGCCGTCACCAACGCCGGCGAGCATTACACCGTCTTTGGTTCCGTGTGGTTCACGCCCGAGGCCAACAACTGGGTGGAAGCGGGTTTTGCCGCCAGTGCCCGGCCCCGCCTGACCGCCGAACTCGCGGCCGAACGCTGTCAGGTGAACCTGCGGCTCATCAGCGCCGCCTTTGCCCGCTACGAACTGGCGCACGACGGCAAGAATCCGTTCAACCTCAGCACCAATGTCGGCGGCACGCTGGAATTGTGCGAGCGCGACGCCACCGGCTGCGATACCAACTCCGCGGTGCATTTCAAGGCCCTCGCCGAATTTCTCCGCGACCCCGGCGTGCTGGTTTGTCCGGGCGACTCCACCCGCGTCGCGGCCAAGGACTTTGCCAGCCTGAGCAACACCAATGTGTCGTACTTGGTGCATTCCGGTGTGGCCTACGACAGCACTGCCCAGCAGCATCAGGTGTTGTTGACGTGCCCGGTTCACGGCTGGGTGGTTTACACCGACGGCGACATTCAAAAGCAGTGATATCGTGACCAACGAAATGAAATCGGTGGCCGTCATCGGGGCGGGAATTACGGGGCTGACCGCGGCGTTTTATTTGAAACGCGCCGGAGTGCCCGTGACCGTCTATGAAGCGAGCCCCCGGGTGGGCGGCGTCATCCAGTCGCTGCGACAGGACGGCTACCTGGCCGAATTTGGGCCGAACACCCTGCTGGAGACCTCGCCCAAAATTGGCCAGCTCGTGCGTGATGCGGGGCTGCAATCGCGCCGGTTGGACCCCGACCCCGCTGCCGAGGCGCGGTACGTGGTGCGTTACCGGCGGCCCATTGCCATGCCCGGGTCGCCCTTGGGCTTTTTCACCACCAAACTTTTTACCGCCAAAGCCAAATTCGCCGTGCTGCGGGAGCCGTTTCGCAAACCCCGCCGCGACGGCGTGGAGGAAAGCATCGGGGAGTTTGTGGTGCGCCGCTTCAACCAGGAATTCCTGGACCACGCCATTGATGCGCTGGTGGCGGGCATCTACGCGGGCAACCCGCACAAGCTCTCGCTGCCGCACGCCTTCCCCAAGCTCAAGGCACTGGAAGACAATTACGGTTCCATGATCAAGGGCCAGATTTTCGGTGCCTGGGCGCGCAAAAAATCCGGCGAGGTTGCCAAGGACCGCGCGCCGAAATTTTCCTTCGATGAAGGTCTGCAGGTGTTGCCCGATGAACTGTCGCGGCAATTGGGCACAGCCGTGCAACGCAACACGGCCGTCACCCGGCTCACCCAAACCCCTGCCGGCTGGCGGCTCGGACTGCGCGCCGGCAATGCGGAAACCTCGGCCGAACACACCGCCGTGATCTATTGCGGCACCGCGTATCGCCTGGCGGAATTGACCGTGGAAACCCTGGGCGGAAACGGCGGCCTGCCCGGCACCGCCGTGCCGCTGGATCTGAAAATGTTTTCCGAAATTCGGTATCCCCCGGTGGCCAGCGTGGTGCTTGGTTTCCGGCGCGAAGACGTGGCGCACCCGTGTCACGGTTTCGGCATGCTGATTCCGGGCATTGAGGGCTTCAACAGCCTGGGCACCATTTTTTCCTCGGCGCTATTTCCCAATCGCGCGCCGGCGGGCCATCTCACGCTCACCAGCTATGTGGGCGGCGAACGTCAGCCGGAGCTCGCCGGCAAATCGCCGGAGGAACTTTACGCACTGGTGCGCGCGGACTTGCGGGTGTTGCTGGGGGCCACGGGCACGCCCACGTTCCAGCACACCGTCTTCTGGCCGCGCGCGATTCCGCAGTACAACGTCGGGTATGGCCGGTATCGCGAACGGATGGCGCAGGTGGAGGCCACGGCGCCGGGGCTGTTCCTCGCCGGGCATTACCGCGACGGCGTGTCGCTGAGCGATTCCATTGTTTCCGGCTGCCACGTGGCGGAACGTGTTGAAAAAGCCTTGGCAACTCCGCTACCCTATCACCGCGATTCGTAATCGAGTTGGAGGTTTGGCATTCCTGATATGAGCAAAGGTGTCTTGTTGGTCAATCTCGGTTCGCCGGATTCGCCCGCCACGGGCGACGTGCGGCGTTACCTCAATGAATTTTTGATGGATGGCCGCGTCCTCGACGTCGCGTGGCCGCTGCGCCGTTTCATCGTCGGTACGATTCTCATCAAGCGCCCCCGCGAGTCCGGCCATGCCTATGAAAAAATCTGGACCAAGGACGGCTCACCGCTCGTGGTCACCAGCAAACACGTCACCGCCGCGCTGCAAAAGCGCGTGAGCGTGCCGGTGGAACTCGCCATGCGCTATCAAAGCCCCTCCATTGAGAGCGGCGTCAAGGCGCTCGCCGCCAAAGGCGTTACCGAGCTGCTGCTCATCCCGCTGTTTCCGCATTACGCGATGTCCAGCTACGAGACCGCCGTGGTACGCGTGCAGGAAGTGGCTGCCCGGTTCGCGCCGCAGATGAAGATTACCGCGCAGCCGCCGTATTACGACCAGCCGGATTACATTGCCGCCCTGGTGGCCAGCGCCGCCGATTACCTCAAGCAGGATTACGATCACCTGCTGTTCAGCTACCACGGCATTCCCGAGCGCCACCTGCGCAAGTCCGACCCCACCGGCTGCCATTGTTTGCAGAGCGAGGAATGCTGCACCACGGAAAGCCCGGCGCGGGCCACGTGTTATCGCGCCCAATGCTTCGCCACCACCGCGGCCTTCGTGAAACTCGCCGGCGTGCCGAAAGAGAAATACTCCGTCTCCTTCCAGTCGCGCCTCGGCCGTGACCCGTGGTTGAAACCCTACACCGATTACGAACTGCCCCGGCTGGCGCAGGAAGGCAAGAAGCGCATGCTCGTCATCTGCCCCGCGTTTGTGTCCGACTGCCTGGAGACCATCGAGGAAATCGGCATGCGCGGCTGCGAACAGTTCATGGGCGCCAGCGGCCGGGAATTCACCCGCATCCCCTGCATGAACGAACACCCCGCCTGGATCAGCGCCCTGGAAAAAATGATCCGCCAGTTCGCCGTCTAGCCGCGTTTTTCTCCCTCGTAATCTTAATCTTTCTCATAATCGTAATCCTGCTCCTTTCGGAAGGTGGAGCGCCGCGCCGTCCTGCCTGTCCGGCTAGGCTTGCCCCTCCCGGGTAGCTGCGGAGCAGCGTGCGAAAATAGCCTACGGCGCCAGCCGTGGGGCCAGTCGCTCTCATTTTCCAGCCCCGTCAGGGGCGAACCATGAACCGGCAATTCCACTTGAGGCGCCGGGCGGAAGCAAATGCCGATGGACAATTTCCCCGCCGCTCTGCTACCCCAAAGAGAAAGAATGAGCTGCGAAATCCCGGAGGTAAGTCGTGTCTGGTGAGGCACTGGCGCTGGCTGCGTGCGCATTGAAAAATTCAATCTTACAAAATAATTATCGATTCCAGAGTTTATGATTAGTCTGATAAATCCATGGGCATGAATATGACATCTTGTCGGGCCGATTTCGCTACCGTGATGCTAAGCGGCCGGATGCATAATCCGGCGGGGCAAATGACCTGCGGTTACTGCGTGCGGGAGCCAGTGTCGGTTGTGCCGGCTGGCGTTCACCGGAGGTCCCGGGTTGCCACGAGTTGCCGTCAACGTGGCATTTCGCCTCAGCAGTCCTTATCACGGACGCTCCGTTCCGGGTTGATTGTTTTTTGCCTGGCGGGATTTCTTCTCACCCTCGCCGGCTGTGTCAATCCGCTTAATGTCGGCGAGTTTGAGCGATATACCGACGCTGGATTGAGGCTGGAGAAGCAGGGTGATTATGCTGGGGCGCGCCGCTGTTTCATTAGATCCCGTGCCGCCGCCGTCGGCGGATTCATGCCGGCGGATGCCGAGTCCTGCGCCGTTTACAACATAGCACGCATGAATGGGATGCTGGGCTACTTTGAAGTGGCTGAGCGCCAGTTGAAGGAGTCCCTCCAACTGGAAGCAAAGGTGTACGGAGTGGATGGCGGCCATGCTTCGATGCGCTGGTTCGAGCTGGCGCGACTGTATTTTGCCTGGGGCCGGTACACGGATTCGGTGGCGGCGTACGAACACGCCTTTCCCCTTGCGGACCAGTTGGATGCCCAAAAGTTGGAGCCCGTCAAATATGCGGCTTGCCTGGGAGATTTTGCCGATGCCCTCGATAAGACGGGTGATGTGGCCCGGGCAAAGCAGGCACGTGTGCGGGCGGCCTCGCTCTGCCAGCAAAGTGCGTCGCCCGACATTTTGTATTATCCCACCAAATCACAACAATGAATCTCAATGCTGTGCTGGGGGGTGCAGTGGCCGCTGCTGATCGGCGCATTTGTTCACCTGCATGTGGAAGCACAAACTCTTTCACTCGTTGAACCTGCCTGACACGGCTCTGCTGCCAACGCCGACGACTGCCTGTCACGCCCGGACAAAATGCCGGTGGACAAATTCCCCGCGGCTCTGTTAGGAATACAGCAACTCTTAATCATTATACACTCAAACGCACGGGATGATTCCTGACATTTACGTTCATGATGGGACGTTGTTTCGGGTCCTCGAAGAACCGGAGCACGCCCGGATCACGATGGACGTCGAGTTGCCAATTCTGGAGCGGGAGGAACAGCTTGAGCCCCGGGTGCTCGTGTTCGAGGATGTGTGCGGGTATCGGGTCAGCGAAGGATGCCTGAAAGGTTGCCCGACCCTGTTGGATTTCAAGGTCGTGGGCACCGAGGGACGCCGGAGCTGGGTGCGGCTCGACACCAATTGCGGTTTCCGGGAGATTCTTTGCGGTGCTGTTCAAATGCTGAAGCCTGACGCCGCTGTTTAGGCACAATGCTTATGATCGCATACCCGGATGGTACTGAGGCGCGTGTTGGAGACGTGGTTGCGCTCGCCCATGGAGTGCATGGGGGTACAGTGCGTTTGATCATTGAGTCGGTTGCCGATATGGGGACATGGAACTGGGGTGAGCCGGGTTTGTTAATTGAAACCTCATACGCTGGGCTGGTGATGCTTCCAAAACAGTCACTCCAAATTGATGAAATTAAATTTGTTGCGCGGGCGGAAACATAAACGGACGGGACCGCGTCAATCGCATCAGCGTCGTCGGTTTGACGGAATGGGGGCAGCGACGTCAACAGCATCTGTTATGCACAAAATCAAGCTACTCATCCTGACGCTGGCGGCGGGCCTGTTGGCGGGGTGCATGTCGCTCAGCACGCATCCGCAAACGGGGCAGCCGGTGCTTTATCCCGGCGTGAAGGCGGATTGCGAATGCCTGCGGGAAGCGCCGCAGCAGGATCCGCATGGGTTTTATTTTACCGCCTATTGCGTGATTGATTTCCCATTCTCCTGCCTTGCCGACACGCTCTATCTGCCTGCTGACCTGTATCACGTGGCCCATGCGTCGCCCCCGGCAGATTCTTTCACCTTCGCGACCAACGGGGTGGCGCGCTAAAGCGTTCCCGGTGATTGCGTTTTCCGCCCTGGCCGGTAGAGTGAGCAAAAATCAGCCCGGCGTTACGCGCCCAGCAACTTGGAGTGGTTATCGAGCCTGGCTTGGACTGTCTGACATAACACAGAGCCCGAATTTATGATCACCGAAGACCGGCTGGTTCAGGAGTTGAAAAATTTCCGCCAGCAATTCAAGTACAGGTATGTCGGCGGAGGTTATTTCCGGGACAAGACCGTGCCCCCAGGCATCAGCGCCGACATGCAGCATGGCGATGAAGTCATCAACAAATTTTGCGACGACTTTATTGCGCACCTGGCAATGGTGTCTGCCGGGGAGCAGAAGGCTCCTTGAGCCGCCTTTCCGTGGCAGCGTCGCCCGGCGTGGGGCTAATTATTCCACCATGGCGCCATGGCGAAGGATGACCAGGTTTCGCCCCTCCGAGGCTTGAGGATTGGGGGACGTCTACCCACGGCTGAACACTGTGGGCTACTTTCGGGCGTCGCTCCGCGACTCGGGAAATAGCGCGGCCACACACCCCGTTATTGCTTTGCGTCCCTTGCGGCCTTGGCGTGAGGTTTTTTCCATTTTTTAGGCTAGAGGCGCGCATTTTGTTTTAACATTGATTTTGCGTTTTTTCGATTTTCCAAATTTGCAACTTGCTCTCCCGGAAGCGGTTTAAACTTCTAAACCCTCATTTTTTGACTCAAAAAATAGAGTTCACCATTAAACCACATGCTTTCCGGGAGCGTGATAGAATGCTCGCCGGTATGCAAAAATGTGCAACCAGAGCCGGCCCTTGGGCCGGTGTAGCGTCGGGCCTATGGCCCGATTCCAGCAGGACCGGCATCCCGCCGGGCCGTCGGGTTATGCCCCGAGACAACGCCGAACGCCGAATTTCCAATGCCGCAATTATTCCAGAAACCGGAACGCCGTGGGGAGCGCGCCCGCCGCGGGCGTCGTTTTCCGTGCCCTCGCGGAAAACCCGTGGCGGGCGAAAACATCCCAACGCCTGGAAACCGAATCCCGCGCAACTGCCAGCGGCTCGGGCGCAGCCGGCAACGCCCGGGGCGGGCGTGCTCCCCAACTCCAGTTATCCGACCCGATCAAACCAAATCAAACCACTTTTATGCCGGTCAGGGCTGCGGCTGGCGCAAGGCGGGCGGCGGATGCCGTTCTCTGCACTTTTGCTACATTCGGCAGCTTTCATTCTGCCTGGCTCCCTGGCGGCCGGTGCAAACATCAAAATTACCAAACGAACCCAAATTTTTTGGAACGAATCGGCAAGGTAACATGTTTAGGAATAGATACGTATATCATTAATAGCCGCCGCGTGAGATTGGGTTCGTTTGGCTTCGTTTGGGGGGGCGGGGTGTCACTTTTTTGAGTTATGCCTGATCTGATAGGATATTTTAAGCAGCCGCCGCAAGCGGCGGGGGCAGCGCGCCGCCGGACGGCGGACGCGCGAGGGAGCTGGCGCACCGCTCCCGCATCGGGGCGTTCAAAATGGGGGCTTGCGCCCCGGTGCAAAAAGCTCGACCTTAAATCCATACGGGAGGAAAGTTTGTATGGCGCCGGGACCGGTGCCAGCAGCATCAGACTAAACGCAACCAAGGACACATATGCTCTATACCATTGCCCTGATTCTTATTATCTGCTGGCTGCTCGGCTTGGTGTCTTCGTACACCATGGGCGGGTTCATCCACATTCTTCTGGTGATCGCCATTGTTGTGGTGCTCGTCCGGGTTATCCAGGGACGGCGGATCGGCTAGGTCCGGACGGGGCCGTCCGACAAAAATGGGCCACAGGAGGTTCTGTCGCTATTTCAATGAATCCCATCGCGGTCAGAATGGCCCTCTTTTTTTGGGGGGTGATGCTGATGGTGGCGCCCCGTGCGGAGGCGCAGGTGGATCCCTACCGGCGCAATCTCGTGGAGCTGGGTTATGATTTGCCGCTCACCGGGCAGGGCCCGCAGGCGTTATACGTTTACTATTATTACAACCGGCCGGATTTCCTGAACACCAACACGGCGTTGCGGCTGGCCATTGCCCCGGCGTATGTGGACAGCGAAATCGGTTTCAAGCATCTGCTCTCGCCTACCACGGATGTGGGCGTGGGATTTTATGGCGGCGCGTTTGGGGACAATTTCTACGAGGTGCGCCGGGGCAATTATCTGCGCGGGGAAAGTTTTGACGGCCACGGCGGCGGGACCTCACTGAGCATTTACCAACTGCTCAATCCGAACCAGCGCATTCCCATCAATGTTGTGGTGCGTGGCGGGGCCAAGTATTCCACGTTCGCCCGGGATTCCGATACCGCGAATTCCTTTGTGGTGCCGGAAGACCGGCTGACCG
>DATJIU010000285.1:0-9455 GCA_035492855.1 Dongiaceae bacterium
TTCACACTCACCGCGCGCGCAGAGAATTATCTCCGCGGCAATCCCAATTTGGACGATGTCATCCGGCGGCTACAGGCTTACGAACAGGCAGGTGCGGACGTGCTGTTTGCCCCCGCGCCGCCTGACTTGGCGGCGGTGCGCGCCGTCGTGGCCGCGGTGTCGCGTCCGGTTAACTTCATGGTGGGCATCAAGGGCAAGTCCTTCACGGTGGCCGAACTGACCGCTGCCGGCGTGCGCCGCATCAGCTTTGCCAGTTCACTCTACCGTGCGGCCTTGTCCGGGATGCGGACGGCCGCCCGCGAAATTCAGGAAACCGGCACCTTTGAATATCTGGATACGGCGCTCACCACGCCGGAGATGAACGGCTTTCTGCTGGAATAAGACCGCGCATCCGTCAACGCCGGACCAGCAGCAACCGCCCGCCCCCGGACCGGGGTGGCAAGCAACCCTCGGCGCCAGCTCACGCGCCAGGCGTTCGGTTTTTCCTCGTCTCGCCCCCCGGAGCCAACCAAGATAATTTCGTGGATGGCATTGCAAATCCGGAGCCGATTTTCCTGACCGCCGAGTGGCGGCATCTGGCGATGTTGAATTATGAAGTCGAGGCCGCCGCGCTCGCACCGCATGTTCCTGCCGGCACGGAACTGGACCGCTGGGACGGCCGGGCGCTGGTTTCAGTGGTGGGCTTTCAGTTTCTCCAAACGCGCGTCCGGGGCTGGCCCATCCCATTCCACCGCCATTTTGAGGAGGTCAATCTGCGGTTCTACGTGCGGCGCCGGGCGGCTGAAGGCTGGCGGCGGGGCGTGGTATTTCTCAAAGAAATCGTTCCGCGCGCGGCCATCGCCTGGACCGCCCAAAAATTCTACAACGAACCGTATGTCGCGTGGCCGATGCGCCACGAAATCCGCACCACCAACGGCCAGGTTTCCGGCGTGACCTATGCGTGGGAGGCTTACCGGTGCTGGCATTCGCTGCGGCTCGAAACCGCCGGGGCGTTCCAGCCTTTGGCGGCCGGGTCGGAAGCCGAATTCATCACGGAGCACTACTGGGGTTACAACCGGCAACGCAACGGCAGCACGCTCGAATACCAGGTGGAACATCCCTGCTGGCGCGTCGTGGCGGCGTCCCTGGCGAAACTGGACTGCGATATTGCTGCCGTTTATGGCGCGGCATTTCGCGCGAGTTTGGCCGGACCGCCAATCTCGGCATTTCTGGCCGAAGGCTCGACCATCGTGGTCCGGCGGGGATTGAAAATTACCTCCTGAACTCCCGCCGGCCGCGCGGTTCAACGGCCATTTGGCTTGGCAAGCGGCGGTGAATGAATTACTCACCGTTTATGAGGCTGCGCAATTGGTGGAGATGGTTCGGCGGGGTCGGCGCCGGAGTTGCCTTCGGCTTGGCTCTGGGGCGGGCCGAGGGCGCGGACTGGATTCGCGCCGGCAGCAACACCAACCAACCTGTTTGGGGAATCGCTGGCGGTTTGCAATTTGCCATTTCCCCCGGCGGCTTCACCGGCGGTACTGGCGGCCCCCGGGGCTTGATCCGCATCGGCTACCCCACCTTGCCGGGAAGCCATTATGACCTCATCAACTTCATTGCCATCGAGCCCATCGTCGCGGGACGACGCGGTTACAGCGAATTGGAACCCAGCCATTTTGACGGCCAGCCGGGAAAGTTTTTTTGGACCGGAGCCACTCCACCTACCAATAGTGCGGCCATCATTTATGATCCCGGAACGGTGACCTCCCCGGCCCCGGGGGTGGAAGAATTATCCGTGCCTTTGTCCGTGGAGAAATTCGACAATGGCGCGCATATCCGGCTGATCCTCAGCCAGCGCAGTGATGCGCCTGATGAATTGCGCCTGACCGTCCACGCCGAGGCCGACAGCGCGCCGTTGCAGTCCTGCATTCTCACCGCGACCATGGGCAACAAGGCGCGCATTCGCACGCTGTGGCTGAAGGATGGAACGGTATCCAGCCTGAAAATTTTCGGCGCTTACACCGGTCCTAATTTCGCCCCGCACGTGTCTTATCCCCTGGCCCGCTTGCCCCGTACGGCTGCCGGCGACGTGCTGGTGGCCGCGGCCAACGATGAAGCCGACCCCACCGCCGGGCTGACCGCGGAGAATTTTTGGAAATATCGCGGCACCAAAGTTACGCAATACTGGCGCGTCCCCGCCGGGCAGGTGGATGATTCATTGCGGTGCGTGGTC
Organism: Dongiaceae bacterium; assembly: GCA_035492855.1. Classification (GTDB taxonomy): domain Bacteria; phylum Verrucomicrobiota; class Verrucomicrobiia; order Limisphaerales; family JAFMIX01; genus JAFMIX01. Next base: position 2,210 of record DATJIU010000285.1, read on the forward strand.
AATGCGCGGTTCATGTATTGGCGGTCACATAATCCCGTTCCCGGCGGCCTGGCCTTTGAGAACTTTGAACTCGTTGCTGATTTCAAGGAAGGGCAGCAATTTATCTTTGGGGTGACCCCACGGGCGCCGACGACATTGCTCAAATAATATTCCCGCCGCGCCGCGGGAAATTCAACCTTTCGATGAAACCCGATTCTCAGGCCAAACCCCGCGGCTGGATTCTGTACGATGACTCGTGCGGGTTTTGCCGGCGCTGGGTGCCGTTCTGGCAGGGCGCGCTGCGCCGGCGCGGGTTTGACGTGGCGCCGTTGCAGGCGGACTGGGTGCGGGCCCGGTTGCAACTGGACGATGCCGAGCTGCTCCGCGATCTGCGGCTGCTGCTGGCGGACGGTTCCCAGATTTGCGGCGCGGAGGTTTACCGCTACGCCACCCGGCGCATCTGGTGGGCGTGGCCGGTTTATCTGTTCAGCATCACGCCGGGGCTGCGCCAAGTTTTCGATTGGGCCTACCGGCGCTTTGCCCGGCACCGCTTCCAGATTTCCGCCGCCTGCGGGCTGGATGGAAAAAAGTAGCTCCCGTCAGAAACACACCAGCGAAGTGCCGCGCGGCACCCGCACCACCACCGTGCCGGCAATCTTGTCGTGCCAGGTCTGTTTTTCGCCGTCGAACACCATCCAGAGAAATCCGAGGAAGAACACGACCACGGAAAACGATGAGGCCAGTCCCCGGACGAGGGCCACGGCAAAGGTCACCGGGCGGTCATCCAGCCGGACCACTTTCAAGTTGAGCACAATGCCGCCGATGGTGGTACCTTTCCAAGCCCACATGCCGGAGAAATAGGCCAGCGCCACGAGGAAGCCCAACGGCAGGCCGCCTACAAAAGCGCTCAGGATGCTGATGAGAATGACATCCAGGAACGCCGCGCCCATGCGCTCAAAGAAATTGGCGCGCGGATACAAGTAGGCCTCTGGCACTGGCGCTGCCGGAATGAGTGGTGGAGGGGGCACGGCGGTTCCCGGAGTAGCCTCACCGGCTATCGGATTACCGGCAGCATCCGTTGCCGCGGCCCCGGCAGTCTCCGACGTCCCACTGGCGGCAGTGCCCGCAGCGGCGGCGGCATACGCGGTCGTTCCCGGCGGGACGGTGGGCGTGGGTCCGGGCCGGCGGGGCGTTTCCCGACGGGCCCGACCGAAGGCGGCGGTCACCGCCACACCAAGGGCCCACAGACCCAATACGCCATAAACCAGCAGGCTCAGAACCGGCACCATGTAGAGCAGGGTCACCAGCGCCGCGCCCACCAGCAACGCCAGCAACGGCGGAGGCATGGGCCGGCCAAACAACCGGGCAAGTTGCCGGCCCAGGAATTGGAACAGCGCCACTTTGCCAATCGCTGCCCCGATGAAGACCGCCGTCAGGACAAACGGCACGACAAACACGCCAATGCCCGTCAGCGACAGGGCCAGCAGAATGATCGGCACCACCAGCTTGGTCAGCAAGCCCAACAGGAAGGTGGTGGTGGGTCGTTGCGTGAGTTCATTCACACAGGCGGCCACCGGACGCGGCAGGGCCAGCGCAATCAGCACATAAAACAGCAGGAACAGTCCCGGCACCAGCCAGAACCAACTGGCGTGAAACGCCAGCAGCCGCAACTTCAGCCCGCAATACTTGAGCCAGTCCGCCATCCCGCGCAGCGGGGCCAAAATGGGATGCTGGCCTAGGCCCACTTGAACAATCTCACCCTTGATGACCGCATCCTTGCCGGTTTTGACCTGACCGCCAATGGATACCACATCGCCCTCGACCACCGCGCCCGGAGCCAGGGTGATGTCGCCCACCACCGCCACCACGGAATCGCCCACATGGCCCGAAATCTCGGCATCGCCGGCAATTGCCACCACGGAATCACCCACCCGGCCTTTCGCTGCGGCCGTGCCGCCGACGGCCACCACGGCATCACTCACCTCGGCATCGGCCTCGGCATCACCTCCGATGGCCACCACGGAGTCGTTCACCTTGCCGTGGGCCCGGGCGGAGCCAAAGATGGCCACCACCGATTCGGCGCTGTCGCCGGGCAGCAAGGTGGCGTTGCCGCCCACCATGACAATCGGTCCGTGGTGCTGACCGGACGTTTCGGCGGCATTGGCCGGAGTGGCATTGGTCAGGGCATTGTCCAATGTATTCGTCGCCGATGCTGTTGGCGTCTCCGCCGAGGTGATGACGTCGGTGACGGTTACCGTCGCATTGGTTTCGGGAGCCGGATTGGTTTCCTGGGCCAGCAGCGGGAGCGGGCCGGCGGTAACGGCCAGAGCCAGCACGGCCACCGACCAGCGCAGCAGAGTGGGGATACGTTTCATATTTTTTAATTGGTTACGGTACGCAGGACCAGCCGCACATAGGCGGTGAGCAGTCCCAGACAGGCAGTCCAGACAGTGAAAATCAACAAGGCAGCGGCAAACATGAAGCCCGGTCCCGGATGGCCGAGGACGGCAACGACCGTGCCCGCCAACCGTTCGGTCACCCGGCCCAAAGTGGTCATCTGGGCCAGCCAGCCGCTGGATTGACTCCAGCCGGCAAAGCCCTGAACCAGCAGCAGCGCGGCGTAGCACAGACCGCAAAAAACCGCGAACAGCCCCGCCAACGAGACCAGCCGCAACGCCCCCGGCCAGGCAACCCACGATTGCCGCCACCATGGGAGCGGCGCCGCCGGCTGGTGAATGGCGCGCAGGATGCGCCCGGCCAGTTCCGGCGGTGCTGCCAGTTCGCCCAGGGCGTCCAATTCTCGCCGGACGGCGGCTTCGAGTTGTTTTTCGTATTGGGGATCCATGGGTCTAAAGTATGTCGCTGGTTTCTTCCTTCAGCCGGAGCTGCAATTTGCGGCGCAGCGCCTCCCGGCCGCGAAAAATGTCAATTTTCACCTTGCCGAGGGAAATCCGGAGCCGGCGCGCAATTTCCTCGTAGCGCAACCCTTCAAAGTGGTGCAGCACAAGCGGCACCCGTTGCGCCGGCGGCAGCGCCTGCAACGCGGCTTCCACCAGTTCCCGCCGGTCCATGTCCCCAAAAGTTTCGCGGGGATCATCGGCGGCGGGGAACTGGGCCTCGGCTGCCTCCTCGTCACCCGAACTGACAAACAGTTCGGAGAAAAAACTCCAGCGCGAGCGATAACGCGACAGGTGATTCAGGCTCAAATTGGTGGCCACGGTCTTGAGCCAGCCGCCCACTGTGGGGCTGTGCTGCAATTCGGCAAACCGTTCGTACGCCCGCAAAAAAACTTCCTGCGTGATGTCCTCGGCCTCGGACTGGTTGGCGGTGAGCCGCATGGCGGTGCTATATACCATGTTCTGGTAGTTATGCAGAAATGCCTCGAACTGTTGCGCATCGGTCATGGGCGGACGCCGGAATCGCAACGCGGATGTTAGAACACAATGCCGCCCAATGGCAAAACTGTTGCGGCTGGTGGCCGGGAGGCGGTCCGGCTGTTCTGCGAGCCGGCCTCTCCGGGTTGCTGCCGCGCCTGGTCATCCATTTTTTCATCATTCACACTAGGATGACCCGGCAGTCCCCAGGATTGTTTCAATTATGTTTCCGCGGCGGGGAGGACAAAACTGGGCGCGTTCCATTAAAAACAGCAACAGGGAGTTGCTTCAAAATCCGACGGACGCGCAACGGTCAGCAATACTTGGCAATGGTCGTGATGGTATTCCAGTTGCGTGTGGTCGCAGCCAGGCCAAAGTGCTTTTCCACCACGGCATTGGCGTAGGTCCGGCCCGGCCGGCGCCGACTCAGCACCAATGGCCCCACGCAGGCGACGAGCTGAACCTCCCACCGGTTGCCCGCGGGATATTCATATGGCAACGGCGGCAGCGTCCGCGGGGTCCGGGCCAGCACACTCACAAAGCGTTCTCCGGCGGCGGCGCCTTCCGCCCGGCCAAATTCACTCTCCTGAACCAATTTCACTATGGCGGCGCCGGGGCAGAACATCATTTCTGGAGCAAAGGGCAGGCGGCGTAGAATCTCCGCCCGCAGCCGGGCAGCCGGCACCTTGGCCCGCACCACAAACGTGCCCGCCGCGCCGATACTCACCACCTCAAACGCCGCAAGTTCCTTGGCCAGGCGGGCGGGCTGGAAGGTTTGGTGTCCGCCCACGTTGACGGCCCGGAAGAAGACAATGGTGGCCATAACGCGCTTAAGGTTGATCCGGTGTTGCGGCGGTGGATCCGGGTGGCGGGGATATCTCGCTGACTATTCGCGGCAGGCAAAGCAGCGACAATACGGTCATGAACAGCCCTGACATCAGCAACCATGGGGCAACCAAACCGCCACCACCATGGCGCAGCAAGGAGTCGGCTGCCAGGGCCACAATGGTGAAGTTGGGGGTAAGCAGCAAAAAAGTGAAGCGGTCGCCGCCGGTTTTGAGCCAGCGCCGGTGCAGCACTTCGCGGAAGCCCAGCAACAACCCGGCCGTGCCCAGGGCCAGCGCCGCCGTGGGAGTGAACAGCAATCGCCAGGACAGTTGCATGCCCAGCGCCACAAAGAACAGGGGGATCAGAAACCGCCGGCTCACGGGCGCCATATACTCTTCCGCTCCTTTGCCGTCGTGCTGGATGCGGCTCATGAACAGGCCCAGCAAGAAACCGGTTTTGGGCGCCGCCAGGCCAAACAGACGCTCGCCCGCCGCGCAAATTACCAGCACCAGCAATACCAGAAAATGCACCCGCCAATGGGTGGTTTTTTCCAGCACCGTCTGGAACAACCGGTTTACATGCACCGTAAACCCGGCAATCAACAGCACCACCACCACAATTCCCGCCAGGTGAAACGGCACCCGCCAGGACCAACCGGCTTCCACCACCACCGTTTCCACCGAGAGCAGCACCACGGCCAGCAATTCCAGCAGGATCATGAGGTACAACACGTACGTGCGGGTGGCGGCGTCGGGCAGCGCATAATGCTTCCACGCCGCATGGGCCATGCCCACGGAACAACTCGTCAGGGCCGCGGCCGCCACCAGCGATTCGGCCAAGCTGATGCCCGTAACCCGCGCCACCAGGAACAGCAACGGATACTGGCACAGGGCCCACAACAGGACAAACCGCAGCGGCCGCACCAGTTCGCGCGGATGCGGCAACTCAATTTCCAACCCCACCTCAAAAAGCAGCAGCACGAAGCCCACCTCGCCCGCCTGCTGCAACATCGTCTGCACCGGCACATTGACCAGCGGCGCCAGACATAACCCCATCACCACAAAGGTGGGATAGCCCAGCGCCGGCCGGCCCAGTTTGCGACACAGGTCGGGCACGCCCATGAAGAGCAGCAGCAGGCAGATGATGATTTCGATGTTGTTCAGCATGGCAACGTCATCGCGCGGCGGATGATGTGGGTATTTCCCGCTGCCGTCGAGCCGGAGCAGGAGTCCCGCCAGCCGGGAAAAAAAACTTCGCAAAAGGTTTAAGAAGCTTTAACCCAAATGTCCCAAACCGCCCGGCCCGTTCGTTGTAAGATTGAAGACTGTTAAACCTCTTTAAGTAAAAATCAAAATATGAGCACCAAAACCAAAGCCAAACCCGCAAAAAAATCCCCCACCCCGGCCAGCCTCGTCTGGTTCGAAATCCCAGCCGACCAACCCGAACGCGCGAAGCTCTTTTATGCCAAGCTGTTCGGCTGGAAGATCAACCCCTTCCCTGCCATGCCGGATTACCAGCACATTGATACCGGCGGCGCGGACGCCTCACCCGACGGCGGCTTGATGCGCCGGATGCACCCGGGCCACACCATCACCGCCTATTTCCTCGTCCCGTCCGTCACCCGGTTCATGGCCAAAATCCAGAAACTCGGCGGCACCGTCTGCAAAGCCAAGACCGCCGTGTCGGGGATGGGCTACTTCGCCATCGTCACTGACACCGAAAACAACTCCTTCGCCATCTGGGAAATGAACCCGAAAGCCAAATAATTGTCCTTATCTTCAAAACTTATTCGTCGTATCATGGAAACAGAAAAATCAACCAAGGAGAATATCGCTATGAGCACGGAAAACAAAAATGGCTACCTGCTGATCTTTCGCGGCACGGACTGGTACCAGGGCCTCTCCCCCGAGCAAATGCAACAAATCTCCGACCGCTGGATGGCCTGGTTCAAAGGCCTGAAGGACGAGGGCAAGTGCGCCGGCGGCAACCCGCTGGAACGCGAAGGCAAAATTGTGGCCGGCAAGAGCCGCACCGTCTCCGACGGGCCATTCGCGGAGTCAAAAGAAACCATCGGAGGTTACTTTTTGCTTACCGTCGGCTCCATGGATGAAGCCGTGGCCATCGCCCAGCAATGCCCGGGCCTCGCCTACGGCATCCGGGTGGAGGTCCGCGCCATCGCCGGCGAATGCCCCATGGCCGTGGAAGCCCGCGCCGAGGCCGAACTCGCCCAAGCGTGATGAATTGACTCCCGGCCTCGCGCGACGCGCTGACGGCGCCGCGCGCGCCGGTTCACCCCCAAAAGAAAATTATCATGGCTCACTACGTGGATGGATTTGTATTGCCCGTGCCCCGGAAAAAACTGGCCGCCTACACGCGCCTGGCCAAAAAAGCCGCCAAAATCTGGAAGGAATACGGCGCTCTGGATTACCGGGAATGCGTCGGTGACGACCTGAATGTCAAAATGGGGCCGGGCTTCCCCAAAGGCATCAAAATCAAACCCGGCGAGACGGTGGTGTTCTCCTACATCGTCTATAAATCGCGCCAGCATCGCGACCGCGTGAATGCCCAAATCATGAATGACCCGCGCATTGCCGCCATGTGCGATCCCAAAGACACTCCTTTTAATCCTGACCGGATGCTTTACGGCGGCTTCAAAGTCATCGCCGGCATTTGAACCCTTCCCCGCATGCCGCCTGCCCGCCCCATGGAAACCCGTCAGTTCAAATCTACGGGCGATTTTCGCAACTGGCTGGAGGCACATCACACCGGCACTCCGGGCCTCTGGCTGCGTATTTTCAAGAAGGATTCCGGGCGGGCGTCCGTCACCTACGCCGAAGCGCTCGACCAGGCGCTGTGCTTTGGCTGGATTGACGGCCAGAAAAAACCGCTCGACGCCCTGTCCTGGCTGCAAAAGTTCACCCCGCGCCGCCCGCGCAGCAACTGGTCGCAGCGCAACACCGAACACGCCGCGCGCCTCATCCAATCCGGCGCCATGACTCCCACCGGACTCGCGGCGGTGGCCGCCGCCAAAGCGGATGGCCGCTGGCAGCAGGCCTACGCCGCGC
>DATJIU010000286.1:0-8110 GCA_035492855.1 Dongiaceae bacterium
AATAATTGCTGAGCACCCCGGGCACCCGCGCATCCGCCGTGGCCTCGTAATATTCGCGCAACGCATCGGTGGCGATCATCCGCGGCCACCATTCGCTGTTGGATTTGGGACCAATATATCCGTCCGGGCCCTGGTGCTCGAGCAGCCAGTCCATCCATTTTTGCGCCTTCTCCTTTAGCCCCGGATCATCCAGCACATAAGCCAGCGCGACCAGTCCCTTGAAGTAATAGGGCCCCCGCTCCCAGTTTTCGCCCGTGCCACCCAGCCAGCCACTATTGGTGCCGAGGTCGGAGGCGTAGATTTGTTCCGCGTGGCCCGTCAAACCGTCGCGCTGCAACTCACATTGCTTGAGCAACCAGCCCTGCGGCCGCACGCTGCCCAACGGCAGCTCCAAATAGGGCACCGGCAGCAAGGGACTGCGGTTGGTCACCACTCCGGTGGGCGGCAAATGGATGGCAGACGCAGCCACGGCAGGAGACACCACTTCCGCGGCGGAAACTCCCGGAACGGAAACATGAAGGATGCCTCCCGTCAGCAGGGCGACCAGCACGGTGAAGATCCGCCCGCGGACGGGAAACCGCCGGACCCGCCCTGGGTTTACGGACCGGGTTTCAGCCATGAGTTCGCTCGTCATAAACAAGTCAAATGCGCCGCACACCCCCGGTTTGGGGGCATGTTTCCGAACGCGGTTTCCGCCTGAAACCCGGCGTCACCTGGTGCCGGAACGCCGGGGCCGAATCAGTACGCCTTGACCTTCACCAGGCCGAGGTCCACGTACTGGCCGCCGCCGGTTTGATGGCAGTGAATGGCGATTACGTTTTTGCCCGGTTTGAAGGCAGCGCGGCTGCGGGGGCGCAATTCAAACGCCTCGTACGCGGTGGTCCAGCCATCCGCGCGCAATACCCGCGTCCCATTGACATACACCTGCGCGTCATCATCGTGGTGAAACCACAGTTGCAGGTTGCTCAAATCATCCGCGCTGAGCGTTACCTCGCGCCGCAGCCAGATATCGGGGGTGTTCCAGACCGTGCCCACGACGGCACTGGGGGTTTCGGAAACCCCGAAACCGCTTTTGCCGGTCTTCCAGCCGGAAGCATCAAAATCCGCCTGGGCCCAGCCTTCCGCCGGCTTGTCGGTGGTGTACTGCCACTCCGCCGGTGTCGTATCCGCCGCCGGAATCACCGGGATGATCTGCGGCGGCTTGGGCATCGGCGCCCAATTGCCAGCCTTGGTGTGGTCACGCGAAGCATACTTCTGCCACACCGGCTGGTTGTACAGCATCTGCGCGAACACGCCGCCCACCACGGGCCGGGCCGTGAAACCCACCTTGTGCGCGGTCTTGGTTTCGTACCAATCGGTCATCGGGGAGCGATCGGGAGTTTCGTTCAGGAACTTGATGATGGGCGCCAGCAATGCTTCGAAATCGCCACGATCCTGGGTCAGCGTGGCCGTCCAGGTAATCCAGTCCAGCTTCGTGTAGGTCTTGCGATTGTCGAGCGGCAGCCCGTATTGATTCTGGATCTTGAGGTAGTAATCCATTTCCGTGCGCGCCACGGATGCCGGGAAGAGATTCAAGCCCAGAATGCGGTCCCAAATCAGATTATACTTCTGACTCCAGGTGCCCGGCTTGTCGAACGCCAGCCGGTAATGATCCCCATCGGCGGCTTCCTTGACCCAACGGGTGGCGAGTTCCCGGGCGAGGCTGGTGTACTCATCCGCCTGGGCCTGGTCGCCCCGCATGGCGCAGAGTTTGCCAAAAGAACCCAGGGCGCAAATGGCCTTGGCGCTCAGGTTCACATTATGCGCCAGATGGCCGGCGAAGTCGTCGGTGCAGAGCTGATTTTCGGGATCAAAGCCCTTGGCCTTGAGATAAGCCGCCCATTTCTCCAATTGCGGCCAATACAGGTTCGCAAATTCGGGAGTGCCTTCCATCTGGGCAATGGCCCCCATCAGGATGAGCAGGTTCCCGCTTTCTTCCACCGGCATCTGATTCTCCTCGGTGTGTTCGCCGCCGCCGTATACCTGGCCGTCGGCGTCGGGATACGTGCCCAAGTCATGGGGCGCAAACGGGAATTTCCAGCGGTCGCTCGCGGCGTAATTCATGAACGGCACTACAAACGATTTGGCGACCGACGGTCCGAACAACAGGAACTGCGGCGACATGGGGTAAAACACGTCTGAGGTACTGATGCAACCATTGGAGTGATTCTCCTTGCAGAACTGCAACGGCTGGCCGTAGTCGTCGGCCACGAACTTGCCGGCGGCAAAGCACTGGCGGTAGGCCAGCGAGCCCAGTCGGGCATAATTCTCACCCCCTCCCGCAAACAGGTCGCTCGTCAACTCGGCATCAAAGGCCACACACCGGGCCTGCAAATTCTCGTAATCCTTGGCGGCGGCTTGCAGCAAATCCGTGGCTTCCCAGCCATTCCGGCGCCAGTAGGGCCGCAAGTTGTGGCCCATGTATTGGATGGAATAAAGATCATCATAGGCCAGCATCAACCAGCGCGACACCGGGCTGGCAGCCACTTTGCCCAGATCCAAGGTGAGCGCAGCCACCGGGGCTTCATTGGCCGGCACCCCCACATCGGAGCCCGCCTCCGAAACCGGCAGCTTGCCCTGGCCGGCAAAAAACATCCGGCCCGATTCCGGATTAATAAACGCAATCGCGGACTGCGGAGATTTGACCGCAGCGAGATAGAAATAACCCCAGTCAATGCGAATATCGTCGCCTTTCTTCCCCAGCACATCCTGACTCTTGGATCCCACTTTGAGTGCGGCCACCGAGCCCATCGCCTCCGCCATCCAAGTTACCTCCTGGCTGGGGGTGTTGACGGCAATCTCGCTGCCGACATCAAAATAGGTTTCCACCTGGTGGGTGGCGCCGTCGGTGGCGCGACATTCGTAGGTGACGTACGTAACCGGGCGCGAGAGGATGGCAATATCATCCGGCAGCGCGGGGGTCATGAAGGTCACAATCAACTTCACCCCGGAACCTTCAAAGGTGCAAATCGTCCGCGTGGGCTGCACATCCACTCCGGTTTGGGGCAACGCAGGCACGGTGGCCGGAGCCTTGCCCAGGAGGCGGAAGGCATGGCCGTCAATCCGCACCAAGCTGGTCAACCGTTGCGGTTTGCCGGTCCAATGCGTGGTATCCACATCCGTAAGATGGTTACCCGGTGACCAGACGCTGAAGTAGGGATCGCACGCCACCAGAGGGACGGAAGGCGGACGGAAGGTTGACTCAGCCTGCCCGGCGGCGGTACGCAGCCCGACAGTTCCCAATGAAAAAACGGCAAGGCTCAAACCGAGCAATGCCGTTGTGGCGGTGCATTTGATTTTGTTCATTTTTAAAGATTGGTATGAGTGACCGTCGTAGCGGAAGAAGATCCCGTTTGCCCCTGACCGCCCGAGCCTGCACAACCGCGCAGTATCAGGGTGCAAATCAGCAACCCGTTCCCCTGGCTTCAAAAATCACCCGTTGGTCCGGAGCAAACACTAGCGGGACCGTGACCGAACTCGCAACTCCTGAATCATCTTTCCGGCGGCGGCATCCCCGTTCTGGGCGGCCGTGGAAAGCTTGAGCATCAAATCCTGCTGGCGCAGCGCCAGGGCCTGCTGCTGTTCCGGACTGAGTTCAGCCTGGGCCAGCGCGTCCAGCCCGGCCTTGGCCTTGGGGAAATCATTGGCATTCAAAGCAGCTACCACTTCGTCGTATTTGGACTTGAGGTCCGCAGGCGCCTGGTCAAACGAGTGTTCCGCCGATTGAATGGCCTGCTGTTCCACATTTTTTTCTTTATTGCCACAGCCGGTGAAGCCGGCTGCCAGCACCAGCAACGTCATCAGGACATATATTTTTTGCATAGCTTCAAATCTCAACCAAAGATCCCAACAGAATTTATATCAGGCCCAAGCAATTCCCTTTTCGAGTTACGGATCAATCGTGCTGTTATAAGCCGGGGTGACAGTCCATGACAGTTCATTGTGCGGCTTGTTGTCATTGCTCCACCGGGGACGCCAGCGGGAGTTGGGTTTGGGGTCAATGGCATCGTTGCGCCGGGGCGATTCGGTATGGCCGTCGGCGAGCAAGAAATTGCAATGGAATTCATGGCGATTGGACGGCCGCTGCGAGTGGGGAGGAGTGTCATCCGTCACGTCCATATTGGCGTTAAAATTCATCCCGGTCTTGACCGCGGGCACATCGCCAATGGCAATCATCTCGGTGGGTGCGACCACGGAAGATTCTTTGACATAATTGGCGGGGCTTCCGCCGGACCCTTCCACATCGCCGCCCATGCCCAGATGACCACCGACCGGACCCAAACCCCAGTCGTTATAACCATACGAAAAACGGGATGTGTTCATGACGTTATATTTGTCAAACCCGTTGGGCCCATTTCCTCCTAAAGTTGAAAGCGTGGAGTTAAGCCGCAGATTTATTGAGGGGTCCCACTGGCTTTCGGGGATTGCGGCGGGGCACCAGAAAGCCTTCCGCTCATTGCCCATATACTTGAACAACCTGGTGGGCCAGACGTAGTTAAATGTACCGCCCGAGACATAGAGGCAGCCGCAATAAAAGCCATTGTTATCCGTGGCGTACATGGACATGGCAATGCCCATTTGTTTAAGATTGTTTATCCCGGCAATCGCTTGGGCTTTCCGCTTGGACTTGCCGAGGGCAGGCAACAGCAACCCGGCCAAAATGGCAATGATGGCGATCACAACCAGCAACTCAATCAAGGTAAAACCTTTACGGTGGTTGATGGCGCGGTGGCGGTTGTGAAGAAATATGTTCATATAGTGTTTGGACACGCTTAAGTGTACGGCAACGTACGGTTCAGCGGCGGCATTGTCATGTGGCATGAAATGGCCACAGGCCGGAAAAAGCACCGGTACGGGCCTCACGGGCCCACCAACCGGAAAAATTGCTGGCGGGCGGCCAGCGGCAGCGTCAGCATGGCCATACCACTGTTACTGCTAATGGAATTGGTCACCCGCGCCCAAATTACGGGCGGCACCAAATTGGAGGTGGCATACAGTTCCCAGCCGTTGGCCGGCTCCGGCCAGTTCAGGGTTAGTGTGTCGGGCCCGGAGGTCGCGCTCATTTGCGGTGGCGGCAAAAATACCGCCGCCACATTGCCGGCCATACCGGAACCGCAACTGCTCACGGCCCGGACCTCATAATAATTGGTCCGCCCCAGGAGAGACCCGGCAACCAGATAATTGGTCGCGGTCACCTGGTCGCCTACCAGGGAGAAACCGGCGGCGCTGTTGGTGGAACGGAACACTTGATAACTGGCCGCGCCCACGACCGGTTGCCAATCCAGCGTCACCTGCCCGCCCGTGAAGCTGGCACTTAGCTCCGTGGGCGCGGCGGGCAGAACTCCGGAGCCCAGGCCATATTTGCAGCGCAACCCGCCTTCAACCGCGCCCCGGTCGGCATCGCTCAAGGCCGCATCGTAAATTTGCACCTCGGCGATGTCGCCGTTCAGAAAATTGTTCAGGGTCTGCTGCGCGCCCAACACCAGCACGTCCGGTGCGGTCAGCTTTTGCAAGCCGGCGCTGGCAGTCCCCTGCGCCGCCCCGTCCACAAACAACTGCAAGGCGCCGGTGCTCCTTGTCCGCTCGAAGGTGGCAATGTGCGGCTGGCCGTCATTGAAACTAGAATCCGCGGAGGCAATCGTGACATCCGGGTTACCGGTACCCGCCAGCACTTTGCCCTGGGCGTTGAGACTCAGAGCGAAATCATTGACCGTAAACGGCACCTCGCCGCTGACCAGACCCGCGCCATCCCAAAAATTCTGCCCGGTGCCAACCCCTTGGGAACTGGCAAAGACGCAGACGATGGTGAAGTCGTCGCTTACCGGTCGCGGCAACGACAGAAAAGTGCCGGCGGTGGCATTAAAACGGATGACCGGCAAACCATGGATCACATTGGTAATCCACTTGGGCTGAGCCGCCCCGCTCGCCTGGACCGCATCATTCCCCCGCCCGCTGGAATCCGGCCACAGCGCCACCGCGCCGCCATTGTTTAGGCCGGAAAGCGCGTCTGCCTTGAACCAGGCGGTCAGCACCGGCGTGGGCGGTTTTGGCGGGGCCGGCATGGTGGCACTCACCGGCGCGGAATCGGTGCTGACACCCGAGGCATTGACGGCGGCCACCACGTAATAATACGTGGTGCTGTAACTGACATTGGTGTCCGTGACGCCATTGAGCGGCGGCGTCAGCACCACGTTGGTGAACGGCCCGGTGAGAGCGGAGGACCGTTTGACCTGATAGCTGGTGGCCTCGGTCGCACCATCCCAGCCCAGGAAAATTCCCGCAGTGCCAGCGCGGGCGGTCAAGCCGGTGGGAGTTGCCGGCACGGGCCGGGGGCTCACCACCGCGCTGCTGTCGCGAATCACCAGGCCGACGTCAATATATTGTCCACCGCCGGTTTGTTTGCAATGCACGGCCAGTGTATTGACGCCGTTGGAAATCAACGCGGCCCGGCCCGCCGCCGTCAACGTCAGCGGGGTATAATCCGTCACGTAGCCACTGGCACTGCCGGCCAGCACACCGTTAAGGTAAAGCTCCACATCTTCGTCGTGGTAAACCATGAAGAACAGTTTGCTGATTTGGTCGGCGGTCAGGACTCCCGGATTAAATGTGCCGCGCAACCAGATGTCGGAAGTATTCCAAGGCGTGCGGACCAGGCCGGTGGTGTTGGGTGGATTGCCGGCGCCAAATCCGGCAGGACCGCTGCTCCAGGCTGTGTCGTTGAAATTGGTGGCATTCCAGTTCCCCGCCGGGGCATTCGTGGTGTATTTCCAGGTCCGGGCCGCAGCTTGCGAAGTGGGCAACACCGGAATCACGGTAACCGGCGTGCTGACCGAGGCAATGGCCAGCCTGATGCGGTCGGCATCCACCTTGCGCACCTTGCGGTCGTAGGTAAGAAAACCGTTGAGTTCGGTTTCCACATCCGTGAGCTCGGTGTACACCGCCGCGCTCATGCCGTGGTTCGCCACAAAATCGGATAACTGATAACAGAAGCCCTCAAACTTGGCGGCCAGATCATCGCCATCAGTCGCCCCCACATAACCCCAACCCGGCGCCCAGGTATGGTTGGTAATGCCCAGTCCCACGCCGCCGAACTCGCCGCAGGCCACCGCCTGGGTGGCGCTTACGGGGCATCCCGGATTCGGATAGCTGTGAATGTCGAGGATGTCGCCGGTGCCATAATGCGTGTCGCCGCTCGCCTCATTCACCAGCCGTGACGGATCCAACCCCTGGACCATGGCCACGAGCGATCCGGTGTCGTGCTGCCCCTGGGATTCGTTGAAGATCACCCACATGATGATGGCCGGATGATTCCAGTGCCCCGTCACCAACCGTTGCAGTTCCACCGCAAACTGGTTGGTGTCGATGGGCTGTGGATTGCCGGTGTAGGAATTTACACTCGGCATGTCCTGCCACACCAGCAATCCGAGGCGGTCCGCCCAATAATACCAGCGGGCACGCTCCACCTTGATGTGTTTGCGCACCATGTTGTAGCCGAGAATTTTTTCCTGTTCGATGTCGCTCTTGAGCGCGGCATCGGTGGGCGCGGTGTAAATACCGTCCGGCCAGAAGCCCTGGTCCAATGGCCCAAACTGGAAGACAAATTGATTGTTCAGCAGCAGCTTTTGGTAGCCGTCCACCGGTCCCACGCTGATTTTGCGCATCCCAAAATAACTGCCCACGACGTCCAGCGGCGATACGCTGTTGGAGACGGTTATCCTCAAATCGTACAAATACGGATCTGCCGGACTCCACAGATGCGCGCCCGGCACGGACAATTGCAGCGAGGCTCCCGGCGCTCCAGTCACCCGACCCACCTCGTTACTTCCTGCATAGGCCACCGCACTAACCGTCATCCCATTCGTGGGCCCGCTTAACTGAACTGTGACGCCCAGGCTACCGGCGTCGATGTTCGGCACGAGATGCAGGCTTTCCACATGCGTGGCCGGTACCGGTTCCAACCATACCGGCTGCCAGATGCCACTGCAGGCGGTGTACATGATGCCGCCCGGGTGCAGCGTCTGCTTGCCCCGCGGTTCGCCGGCATCATCGGTGGGGTCATAAATTCGCACGA
>DATJIU010000287.1:0-2318 GCA_035492855.1 Dongiaceae bacterium
TCGTCGGCGTCCAGCATGCCGCCGGGAATTTCCAATTCCACAGTTTCGGAGCCGTGCCGGAACTGCTCCACCATCACCACCTGCCGGCCGGGCGTCAGTGCCACCACATTCACCCAGTTCACGCAGTCAATGATGGTAAAATCGTGCTCCGCGCCGGTACGCGGTGATACCCGAACCTCGGAGCGCAGGGTGAAGATGCGGTAATCTCCCACGGGATGGGAGCGGACTTTTTTCCAGGGGAGGATCATAACCGCCCCAGAGATTCGGAGTTGTGCCGCCAAATGTCAAATCTGCTGAATGTAGGGAAGGCGTCCCGCCTGCCTGGCGTGCGCGCCAGCGCGAGCCAATGCCCAACTCGTCCGACCCGCGAACTGCCCCACCCCGCCCCGGTCAGGCCAGATGCCTGACCTACGTGGTCACCCGGGCCGCGTCAGCTTCATCTGTTTCATCCGGGACAGCAGCGTGGAAGGCTTCACCCCCAGCAATTCCGCCGCGCCTTCCGCCCCTTTGATTTTCCAGTTGGCCCGATGCAACACCGCCAGCAGGTTTTCCCGTTCGCGCAGCTCCATTTCAGCTTCGGTATAATATTCCGGTGGCGGCTTGGCGACGGCGGCTGCCCCGGTCGCCCCGGAAGCCGGATGCTCCCCGGCGGGCAGATCAAATTCCAGCGGCCCGCCCCGGGCCAGGATGACGGCGCGTTCCACTACGTTGCGCAGCTCGCGGATGTTGCCCGGCCAGTCGTAGTTTTGCAGTTGCACCACGCCGGCGTTGGTAAGTCGCGGCTGCGGGCAGCCCAACTCCTTCACCGAGCGGTTGATGAAGTTTTGCGCCAGCACCGGAATATCCTCCCGGCGGTCGCGCAACGGCGCCACCTGGATGGGAAACACGTTGAGCCGGTAAAAGAGGTCCTCCCGGAACCGCCCCGCCGCCACTTCCTGTTTCAGGTCGCGGTTGGTAGCGGCAACGATCCGCACATCAGCCCGGCGGGTCCGGTCCTCGCCCACGCGTTCGTATTGTTTTTCCTGCAAGGCCCGCAGCAGCTTGCCCTGCAATTCCAGCGGCACCTCGCCGATTTCATCCAAGAACAGCGTGCCCCCCTCGGCGGCTTCAAACCGCCCGGCCCGGTCCTTGAGCGCGCCGGTGAACGCGCCACGGGCGTGGCCAAAAAATTCGCTCTCGTAAAGTTCCCGCGGAATGGAGGCGCAGTTGACGCGGATGAGCGGCTTGTCCTTGCGCCGGCTGCGCCGGTGGATTTCATGCGCCACCAGTTCCTTGCCCGTGCCCGTCTCGCCCAAAATCAGCGCCGTGGCCTCGGTGGGCGCCACGAGGTCAATCTGACTGACCACCTGGCGCAACGCGGCGCTTTGGCCCACCAGGTTGCCGAACGCCTTGGCCTCCACCACTTCCTCCTGCAGATAGGCATTCTGCTGCTCCAGTTGTTGCTGCAACCGGCGGATTTCCTCGAAGGCCCGCGCGTTGGCCACCGCCCCCGCCACATGGTCGGCAAACACCCGGCCCCACACCTCCGCCTCGGGCGGCACGTTGGCCCGGCTGAAAACGGCAATCAGCCCGAGCACCTCGCCTTTGAAAACGATGGGAACGGCATTGACGCCCCGGATCTTTTCCGGCTTCAGCCATTCCACGTAGGCCAGTTCGCCGGGATCCTGGTCCAGATCACGCAAGACCCGCTGCCGCCCGTCCAGGGCCATCTTGCCGGCCATTCCCACGCCAATCGGAATCCGCGCGAATCGGTCCGTCATCTGAATGTATTCCACGGTCTTTTCCTTTTCATCGAGGGTGTTCATGCCGCCCGCCACCGCATGCAAACATCGGGTCTGGTCCGGGCATTCCATACGGCGCTTGCATGTGGCGCAAATGTCTCCCTTCTCAATGAGCCAGATGCGCACCCGCGCCACCGCCGGTCGCTTCAATATCCGGTGGACGAGCTTCTTCATGAGCGCATCCACCGACTGCTCTTGGGCGATCTCGAGCAAAAGGGTGCTGGCAAAGTTTGAATCAAACCGGACGTCGCTCTGGGCCTCCATGCCTCGCTCAATACCCCAACCCGGACGATTTTTCAACCCTGAGGCGGACGATTTTTCGCCCGGACGAAATTCCGTCCCAACACCACTTCCACGTCATTTACTGCAAGTATTTCAATTTTAAAGCGTTAAGGAATTGGAGAGGAATGGCACGTGATGTGAGTAATAACGACCTGTGCTGAATGAAATGAAAAACCTGAATCCCGCCAATGCCATGAACACTAACGCAACAAATCATCGTAACGGAACAACCTCGACCAGCCAGCGGCTCGTGCT
>DATJIU010000288.1:0-10100 GCA_035492855.1 Dongiaceae bacterium
GCAGGTCAGCATACTTCACCGCGCCGATGCCAATCACGCGCGCGATTTCCCGGCGTTGTGCCTCCGGCAGCTCGGGATTCTTCTCGGAAACGATCTTGAAAGCGCGCTCCTCGGCCTCATCCAGCAAGTCCCCCAGCTTCAACGTGTCGCCGGAGCGGGTGTTGAACGGCTTGCCGTCGTCGCCCATGATTTTGCCGAAGCCCACATGCACGAGCTGCAATTTTTTGGCGGTTTCGGGCTGCCACCGGGCAAACGTGAGAAACAATTTTTTGAAATGCGGCCCTTGCCGGTCGTCCACCACATAGACGATTTCCGCCGGCTGCCAGGTTTTGCAGCGGTAATCAATCGTGGCGAGGTCGGTGGTCATGTAGTTGAACCCGCCGTCGCTCTTGCGGACCAGCGCCGGGTCGGCCACCCATTCGCCGTCGCGCTGCACGAGAAACGGATCTTCCTTGGGCGGCAACGAACCGTCGCTGAACACCGCCACCGCGCCCTCGCTTTCGCGGGCGATGCCTTTCGCCTCCAAATCCGCCACCACCGGCCCCAGCCAGGGATTGTAAAAGCTTTCGCCCAGGGATTGATCGAACTTCACCCCCAGCCGGCCGTACAACGTGTCGAACTGCTGCTGCGAGAGCGCAATCATCTCCTTCCAGATGGCGATGTTTTCCGCGTCGCCGGCCTGGAGCTTCACCAGTTCCGCTTTGGCGGCCTCCAGCCGGTCCGGGGCGGCGTCGCACTCGGCGTTGATCACCTTGTACAGCCGTTCCAGCTCGGCAATGGCATCGCGCTCCAGCGCGGCGCGGTCGAGCCGCTGCTTCCAACCGAGCAACAGCTTGCCGAACTGCGTGCCCCAGTCGCCGATGTGGTTGTCCGAAATGACCTGATGCCCCAGCAGCCGCAGCACGCGTTGCAACGCGTCCCCGATGCCCGTGGAGCGGATATGTCCCACGTGCATGGGCTTGGCCACGTTGGGCGAGCTGAAGTCCAGGACAATGGTGCGCGGCTGGGCCGCCGGCGAGAAAAAGCGGTGTTCCCCGCGCGTAGCGGCCAGCAGGGTGGCGGCGATGGCTGCGGGTTGCAGCCGAAAATTGAGAAAGGCCGCCCCGGCGATTTCCACCGTGGCCCACTCCGCCACGTCTAGCTTGGCCACGACGTCCGTAGCGAGCTGGCGGGGATTCATTTTGCGCCCCTTGGCCAGGCTCATCAGGGCATTGGCCTGGTAATCGCCAAACTTGGGATCGGGGCAGGGCCGGACCAGCACGCTGGAAACATCGGCCTCGGGCAGGACGGCGCGGACGGCGGCCTGCAAACGGAGTTCAATTTGTTGGTGCGGCAACATGGGGGGAGATAATGCCCGAAAACCGGCAGGATTCAATGGAATCAGTCATCCGAAAGCGGTTTCGGCCCGCTAAGATCAAATTTTGCCCGTCAGTACCAGGGCGAGGAGCAATTCATCAATGGCTTCCCAGCGATCCCGGGATTCCAGCGCTACGATCACTTTTTCCCGTATTCCTTGATGGCCGCGAGCATGGCGGTGGCATCCGCCGACTGTTCGAGGGCCTGACGGAATTCCGCCTTGTGCATCAATTTGGCGATATTGGCGAGGGTGTGGAGGTGTTTCTGAAACTGGCCTTGGGGAACGAGGAAGAGCATGACGAGGTTGACCGGCTGGTTGTCGAGGGCATCAAAGTTGACGCCTTTTTTGGACCGGCCCAGCGCGCCGACCACATCCGATATGAGGTCGGTGGAGGCGTGGGGCAGCCCGATGCCAAACCCAATCCCCGTACTCATCGAGTTTTCGCGTTTCTTGACCGCCGCGGTCACGGCTTCGCGATGCTCCGTCTTGATTTTGCCGGTTTGCACCAGATTGCCAATCAGCTCGTCAATCGCTTCCCAGCGGTTGCCAGCCTGCAATTCAGGCAAGATGTTATCCGGACCAAGAATGTCACCCAGATCCATAAATTAGGTACTCAAGTACTGCGCCCGGCAATTTCGCCGCAAACCGGGCCGATTATCAAGACTGAATTATCAACGGGGCAAAATCAGCCGGCCCAGTTGCTGCCAGATGGCGCCCGTGTTTTCCAGCCACCAGCGCAGGCCCATGAACCAATTTACCTGCGCCGTCAACCACGGCAGCCCCAGCAATAATACTCCCACATTACCCAGAAAAATCACCACCGCCGAGAACAAATAACCCTGCCCCGTGATGTCCGACTGCCGCGTTTGCAGGATTTGCCACGTCAAAGTGAGGTGAAACGCGTACGCCGCCCCCAGCAACAGGTGAAACCACACCTGGTACGCCCGCCATTGCCACAGCCACTCGCCCACGGCAAAAATGAAGACAATGGCCAGCACATAGATCGGGAAAAAATACGGCGCCAGTGCGATCAGAAAGTTCGTTTTGGACACCATCACATGGCCGCCGCCGGAAGTGACCTTGAATTTTTTTACCGACCCGCCGAACAGCCACGTCCAGAGCACGTGTGTGAGTTCATGGCCGAAGACATACAGCCACATCGGCCGGGGCAGCATCAGGAAGATCACCACCCAACACAACGCGCCCGCCCCCAGTGCCACCCAGAAGGTGTCCGCGCGCCCGCTGGCCCGCAGCACCTGCCCCAACGCCTGGCCCGCGCCGACGCACGCCGGCAACAGCAACAGGGCAATGATGGTTTTGCACCACTTGGGCACCCGGCAGACTTAGGAAAAAACCCGCCCGGAGACCAGCCCAAAGCGGCGGGAACTCCGCCGCTCATGGGGAGGGGAAGGGTTAACCACGAATGAACCCCAAGGAATATCTCTCAACAATTGGGGCGCGCGGCCTCACGCTTCCGCGGCGTAATCGTCTTGCCAGTAAAACATCGTAGCCAGGGCGTCCTCCTTGGGGCCCGAGTGGGCAAGGCCAATCAACCGTTCGGGGCCGACCTCGCTGGCCAGCCGGGCCACTTCACCGAAAAAGTCATCCCACGTCAGCCAGGCGCCCTGCGTCTTGCGGCACCGGAACTGCCAGCTTTCCGGGCGGCGCATTTCAGGTTCCACCGCAGCTTCCACCTGGCGGCCGCCGGCCTCGGGGGGCTTGGCGGTGGAGCAGTTCCAGCACTGATCAAACTGTTCCTCCACCGGCTCCCCGCACTGCGGACATTTCCAGTGCGAACCCCAAGACCAATACCAGACGGCAAAAATAATCCGCTCCCGCTCCAAAACATGGGTCACGCCAATCAATTCTTCCGGCGGCAGCTTCGCGGCAAAAAATTTGACCGAATCCAGCAGGTCCCCCTGGTGAGCCCGTTCCGCTTCAACTTTGTGAAATTCCACGCGCCAGCTCATACAGTTAAGAATGGTTGTGCGCCCAATTTACCCGGGTTTCGTCCGGCTGCTAAGTATTTTTTGTTTTGCGGGCCAAGGATTTACCGCCAAATACCCGCATAAAGCCGGGGCCGGGCCAAAAATGGAGTTGACGGCGGGGTTTTCTTTACCTACCGTTCGGTAGGCTTATGAGTACCGCCTCCGCCCCGTCGCCTGCGACATCCGAACCAAGTCAACCCGTTCCGGCCATTCCGGCCGAAACGTCCATTTGGGAATCGCCCTGGATCCTGTGGCCCAGCGCCGCCGTGCTGGCCGTGTTGCTCTATTGGGGCCTGGGCCATCTGGCCCTGGCGCTCACCCATGAAACCACCGATGACGCCTTTATCGAAGCGCAGATCGTTTCGGTGGCGCCCAAGGTTTCCGGACACATCGCCACCGTGCTGGTGAAGGACAACCAGATGGTGCAGGCCGGCGATTTGCTGGCCACCATTGACCCGCGCGATTACCAAATCCGGCTGGAACAAAAGCGCGCCTCCGCCGACACCTCCCAGGCGAACCTGAAGACCGTGCTCAGCGTGCTGGAATTGATGACCGCCAAGGTGACCACCGCCGAGGCTTCGGCCAAACAGGCCCACGCCCAGACCGACGCCTCCCGCGCCACCGCGGTCAATGCCCAGGCCACCCTGGACCGCGACACTACTTTACTGCAAAGCGGCACCATTTCGCAACAGGCCTATGACGACGACAAGGCGGCGGCGGATGCGGCCGCGGCCAACCTGAAGGCCGCCGAGGAAAACGGCGCGTTGCAGGATTCCAAGGTGGTGGAAGCCAAGGCGCAATGGGGTGCCGCCACGGCGGCGGTGTCCCTGGCCCGCGCGCAAATCAACCAGTCTGATACCGACATTGACGCCGCCAAGCTGGATTTGTCGTACGTGCAGCTCAAGGCGCCCTGCGCCGGTTACGTGACGCGCAAGTCCGTTGAGCCCGGCAACTACGTGCAGGTGGGGCAATCGCTGCTGGCCATTGTGCCCACCAACGTGTGGGTGGTGGCCAACTTCAAGGAAACCCAGCTCACGGAAATGGTCTCCAACCAGCCGGCGCGCATCCTCATTGAGGCGTATCCGGGCAAGGAATTCCGCGGCCATGTGGACAGTATCCAGGCCGGCAGCGGCGCGCGGTTCAGCCTGTTACCACCGGAGAATGCCGTGGGCAATTTTGTGAAGGTGGTGCAGCGGGTGCCGGTGAAGATTTTGTTCGATGAACCGCTCACGCCGGCGGGCGTGGTGGGCCCGGGCATGTCGGTGCTGCCCAGTGTGCAGGTCAAGACCTACACCGTGCCGAAAATTGTTTTGCTGGTGGTGGCGGTGGGCCTGGCCGCGCTGGGGGCCACGGTCGCCCAAATCCTGATCATCCGGCTGCATCACAAGCTGAAGCAGTAGCCGTCCCCCCGAGGAGATGAAGGCTGAAGAATATGGGCAGTTGTGGCGGCCCCGGCACAACCCGTGGCTGATTGCCGCGGCGGTGATGGCCGCCACGTTCATGGAGGTGCTGGACACCTCCGTGGCCAACGTGGCGCTGCCGCACATTGCCGGCAACCTCTCTGTCACCACCGACGAAGCCACCTGGGTGCTCACCAGCTATCTGGTGTCCAACGCCATTGTGCTGCCCATGACGGGCTGGCTGGGGAATTTCTTCGGGCGCAAACGGCTGCTGGTGCTGTGCATCTTCCTGTTCACCTTCGCCTCGGTGCTGTGCGGCATGGCGGGCAGCCTGGCGACGCTCATCCTGGCCCGCATTCTGCAAGGCATCGGCGGCGGCGCCATGCTGCCCATTGCGCAGGCGGTGCTATTGGAAAGTTTTCCCCCCGCCAAACGCGGCGTGGCCATGGCCACCTTTGCCATGGGTGTGGTGGTGGCGCCCATTCTCGGCCCCACGCTCGGCGGCTGGATTACCGACAACTATTCCTGGCGCTGGATTTTTTACATCAACGTGCCGGTGGGCCTGTACGCCATCATCATGTCGCTCTGGCTGGTGGAAGACCCGCCGTACATCAAGCGCAACCGCGCGGCGGCCATTGATTTCATCGGCTTCGGGCTGATGGCCGTGTGGCTGGCCACGTTGCAGGTCATTCTGGACAAGGGCCAGCAGGAGGACTGGTTTGCCTCGGACTGGGTGTGCTGGTTTGCGGTCATCTCGGTAGTCTCCATGATCGCCTTCATCATCCGCGAGCTGTGCGTGGAACATCCGCTGGTGGACCTGCGCATTTTCAAGAACCGCAATTTTGCCATCGGGCTGATGTTAATGACCCTGCTGGGCGGGGTGCTGTACGGCACCACCGCCGCGCTGCCCATTTTCCTGCAAACGATGATGGGTTACCCGGCGTTGCAAAGCGGCTACGCGCTGAGCCCGCGCGGCATCGGGGCCTTCATCACCACGTTCATCGTGGGCCGGCTGGTGGGCCGCATCCGCAGCCGGTATCTGTTGCTCACGGGGTTTTGTCTGCTGGCCACCTCCTCGTTCTGGCTGTCGCACATCAACATGGAGATTGGCATCGGCAACATCATCTGGCCCAGCGTGCTTAACGGCATCGCCATCAGCTTCATTTTTGTGCCGCTGACCACGACCACGATGGGCTATCTGCAGCAGACCCAGATTGGCAACGCCACCGGCCTGTACAACCTGATGCGCAACCTGGGCGGCAGCTTTGGCATCGCTTTTGTGACCACCATCATTGCCCGCCGCTCGCAGATGCACCAGGCGCTGATGGTGGGCCATGTCACGCCATTCGATGCGGCGTTGCGCGACCGGTTGGCGGCCACCACGGCGGCGCTGACGCCGCACAGCGGCAGCGTCACCGCCTCCCAGCAGGCCTACAGCCTGATTTACGACAAAGTGGTGCAACAGGCCAAATTGTGGGCGTTCGTGGATAATTTCACCATTTTCGGCATGGTCTGCCTGGCGTGCATCCCGCTGATCTTCCTGTTCAAGCGCGTGAAACGCGGCGCCGCCCCCGCTGGCGCCGCGCATTAAGGCGGCTGTTCGTAGAAATCCCGCCCGTGGGCGAGATCATGGAAGGCCGCGGAGAGAAGCCGGATTTTCATCGGCCTGCCCGCAATTTTTCCTTGGCCTGCTCCCAGTCCAGCACGGTTTCCTTGCCGGAGGTCCGGTCTGCGGCGGTTTCCCGCAGGGCGGTCGCGTGCCAGGCTGGCGATTCCAGTTCCGCTTCGGCCCGGCTCAGTTCTGCCCACAGCATTTCCATCAGCTTGAGTTTTTCCTGCCGGGGCAGTTGCTGGATTTCAAGCACACTCATGTCCGAAGCTTACACCGGTCACTTCCGGCTGCAAGTTCCAAGCCGGCGCCGGCGCGGCGCATTAACCCAGCTGTTTTGGGGAGCGCGCCCGCCCCGGGCGTTGTTTTCCGCGCCCCCGCGGAAAACCCGGAGGCGCGGGGGCGTCACGAATTGGGAAATTCTATGGAGTCGGGGCGAAATGACGCGCAACTGCGGGTCGCGCGGGCGCAACCCGCAGCGCCCGGGGCGGGCGCGCTCCCCATTTTGGCTGAATCGTTCGGGCGGTAAATCCAACGGGGGGCCTTCGTCAGCTTTTTCGCGTTTTTTGGGGTATTTCGCGGTTTTTCCCCCACCCCAGTTGCCCAAGATAAATTTTATCAAATAAATTTCGTAACTTTTGGTCCTATTAAGAGAATATTAATAGGGGGAGCATTGTTGCGCCTGCTCCCGTCGGAGTATTTGGTTGGTTCGTGTTGTAGTGTTCAGGGAGACGGTCGCGGGCCGGCGGTTTGACGGAACCGCTTCCCCTTGTGGCCGTCTCCCCCATTTTTGGCGGGGGCGGGGGGAAAACTCCCGCCTACCGGCCGGTTTTTTGCTCGACAACCCGGGCTTAAAAGAATTTGACTGGCAGGAGCATTCAGAAGTTTCGTCATGGCCAAACTCGTAATCCGCACTGAGGGTCTGCCCGCGGAGACCCTCAAGCTAAAGACCGGACGTAACCGGGTGGGCCGTTCGTCGGAAAATGACTTCCAGATCCAGCACGATACCATCTCCCGTTTTCATTGCGAGATTGAGGTCTTGGCGGAGTCCATGGTGGTGCGTGACCTGGATTCCAGCAACGGCACGTTTGTGAACGAGGAGCCCGTCTCCAAAGCCACGCTGGAATCGGGCCAGATGCTGCGGCTGGGCGATGTGCAACTGGAGGTGTGCGACGCCCCCCGGCCGCCGGACCCCGACTCCGTGTTGATGTGCTCCAATCATCCCACCTTCCCGGCGAGCATGCAATGCACCCAGTGCCAGCGGGTATTTTGCGGCACGTGCATCCACCTGCTGCGGCGTTCCGGCGGCATGGTGCTGCGGCTGTGTCCGGTGTGCAGTGGCCGCTGCGAACCGCTCCAGGGCCTGGGGCCGGCCCGCAAGGGGGTGCTCGGCAACCTGCTCGGCAAATTCCTCAAACGCTGACCTCCCGCCGGGCCGGCATGCGGCCGGCTCCGGGACGGGAACCACGCGCGGTCCAAAAAATCGCCGCAACATTTGCTTGTGAGCGCATCCGGGTTGGCCAAAGCTCGGGCGTGATTTTTTTGCGTTCCATCGCCCTGGCCCTGGCCGGCGGCCTGTTACTGGGAAATTGGACGGCCCTGGCGGATCCGGCGGCTGCCGGGACCACCGCCAGCACCAACCCGGCGGGCGTGACGACCAACGGACCCACGTTGAAACTGGATTACGGTAGCGGTGAAAGCGCCGGCAGTTCGGTGTCCGACTTCATGTATTTTGTGCCGCTGATTTCGCCGGAACCCATCATGGTGCTCAGCAGCCCCGGAAACACGCAGCGGGCGCGGTTTGTTTCGGCCCGGCGGGAATTCAAGACCCGCACCTTTCAGGTGACCTGCGATTTCGAGTTCACCGGCGACGGGTATCAACGGAATGTCACGGATCACGCGCCCAAACTCAAACGGCGCGAGGCCGACCTGAAAAAAGGGGCGGTGCTGGACAACCAGCTTGACGCCATCAACGTCCAGGGGGCGGGCACCGTCACCATCGTGGTTTCGGGCACGGTGAGCAACAGCGTGCCCACGGTGACCCAGGTGGAGCTGGATTTTAACGGGCACGGGCATCCCAGCCCGGTGAGCATCGGGCTGGTGGACTTCCGTTATGCGGACGGCGCCATGCAGCGGGAGAATGAAATTGTGGTGCGGGTGAATTCGCTGACCTTCCGCCGGGCCGCCGCCAAACCTACCATGGAAGTCTCCCTGGCTTCGGTAAAGCGCAAGGGCGCGGGCAACAGTGCGTGGGCGAATTTTGTGGGCAGCCTCAAGGGCGCCGCGGCGAATCTCTTTCTCAAACCGCTGCCGGTGGAGCCGGTGGGCAATGACGCGATGATGGATTTTGGCCGGGCCCTGGTGGCGCAGGCGCCATCCTTCACGTTTCCCCTGGCCAAAAACCTGGAGTCCGCGCCGGCCGCGCCGTGAGGTGGGTGAACTGCAATTACGATTAAGAAGACGAGTCAGATTATGAGGAAACTGCCGGCAGGCCGTCAGCAAACCGTGCGGCTTTTGCCGGCGGCACCCGGCCCGATGCTCAAGGCGTAGCGGTCCCCCTTTTTTTGCAAACGCACCGGCGCGGCGAACGCGCGCGAAAGCAGGCTGGCGCGGAGCGTGGCGGCTTTCGTTCCCGCCGCCAGCCCGCGGCCGGATTGCAACACCAGCACGTGCGAAAACACGGGCATGATTTCCTCCACGTGATGCGTCACGAGCACCAGCGTAGGCGCGTGGCGTTGCCGGCCGAGGCGCTGGAGAAATTGCAGGAAATGCTCACGCGCGGCGGGGTCGAGACCCGCGCAAGGTTCGTCGAGAATCAGCACCTGCGGGCGCGCCATGAGCGCGCGGCCGATCAATACCCGCTGGCGTTCGCCTTGCGAAAGCACCCGCCACGGGCGTTCGGCGAGATACAACCCCTCCACCTGACGCAACCAGCGCCGCGCGGCGGTGCGGTCGGTGCGGGTCACGCGGCCCCAGAAATCAATCATCGCGTAACGGCCGCTCACCACGGTTTCCAGCGCGGGCTCGTCGTCCGCCATCATCTGCCGCACGGAGGAACTGACGATGCCGATGTGCCGGCGCAGGTCGCGCCAGTCGGTTTCGCCATAACGGTGGCCGAGCACGGAAATTTCGCCCGCGGTGGGCATGAGATAACCCGTCAGGGCGCTGAGCAGGGAGGTTTTGCCGGAGCCGTTGGCCCCGAGAATCACCCAATGCTGGCCGCGCGCCACCGCCCAGTCCAGGCCGTCGAGAATGGTGGTCTCGCCGCGCTCCACGCGCAGGCCGGCCACAGAGAGAATGTTGTTTTGCCGTTTCACTTCCAAGGGGAGTCATTGAAACAAAAAACCGTTGAATTTCCAGAAAACATCGCGGAAAGAAGCCTCCGCCAAAAATGGTGGGGCGAGCGTCCGCGCGAGCCGGTCCTGGCAGACGGCCACTGGGGAAAGGCAGAAGGAAAAATGAAGAATGAGGAATCGGTGGCCCGAAATCTGGGATCCCAGCCAGGCGATTGGAGATAATACGCTGGGAACGGCTCGCGCGGACGCTCACCCCACCAGCTTGGTATCTCGTCAGAGGCTTAAAACTTTTCGATCTCGGACCAGAGGGGTTGGAGGTCGGCGTCGGCCAGGGCCATGCGCTTGATTTCCTTGGGGTCGCCCAGGGAAAACGCGCGGCGCAGCCAGCCGCGGGCGGCATCCAGTTGCTCCAACTGGCAGGCGTAACAGGAAAGGTTGTAGGCGATGACC
>DATJIU010000289.1:0-14488 GCA_035492855.1 Dongiaceae bacterium
CCCCGGCCACGTTGCAACTGGGCGGCTCGCCGGTGGGCGGCCATCCGGAGGTGAATGTAAACTTCCTCATGCTGGTGCCGGTGCCGCCCGATCCGTTTGTAGTAACGCAGACGGTTAACGATGGCCCCACCAATGTGATCATCCGGTTTTCCAAGCCGGTGGAAAATGCCAGCGCCACCAACGGGGCCAACTACGTTTTTGCCGCGAACGGCACCGTGCTGTCCGCCACACTGGCGGCGGACAATGAGACGGTGACCCTGACTACGACGCCACTGCTTTACGGCACCAACTACGCCATCATCATCAACCAGGTGCGTGACCGCATGAATTTGCCCAATGCGATTGCACCCGACACGCGCGCTGAATTTCCGGCGCTGCCGTTCACGCTGCAGGACCTGGGCAATCCGCCGGGCACCGTTGCGGGAATCTCCACGGATGGCGGGGTGAATCTGACCGCGCCGGGCGGCAGTTTTGGCGGCACCAATGACCAGGGTGGTTTTGCTTCCCAGAGCTACAGCGGCAATTTTGATGTGGCCGTACGGCTGGCCGGATTGGACCTGACCGATATTTTCGCCCAAGCCGGTTTGATGGCCCGGGATAATTTGAATCCGGGGGCGCGGTTTGTGGCCGCCTTCGCCACCCCGGCAATGAATGGCAGCGGCTTCGAGTGGCGCTCCATCGTTGGGGGCCCCACCCAGCAAACGGGCAATTTCCCCGCCAACTATCCGCAAACCTGGCTGCGCCTGCGCCGCGTGGGCAATGTCTTCACCGGCTACGCCGGTTACGACGGGGAGGTGTGGACCATGCTGGGCAGCAACGTGATTAACCTGCCCACGCAGCTTTACGTGGGGCTGGCGGTGAGCAGTCACAGTTCCGGGGTGCCGGCCACGGCGGCGTTCCGCGATTTCATGAATGTAACCAACGCGGTGGTGACCGCGCCAGCCAACCCGCACGAACCGCCCGGGGCTTCCAGTCGCAAAACGCCGCTGATTTTTTCCGAGATCATGTACAAGCCGGCGGCTCGCACCGATGGCGCGAACACTGAATTCATTGAACTTTATAATTCCAACCCGTGGTTTCAGGACCTCAGCGGCTGCCAGATTGTATGCGCCGACCTGCAATACACATTTCCGCCGCACACGCAAATTGCCGGCGGCGGGGTGATTGTGGTGGCCGCCGCGCCGGAAGCCATCCGTTCCGTATATGGACTCACCAATAATGTGTACGGGCCTTACACCGGCAGCCTGAAAAAATCGGAGGAGTTGCAGTTGCGTGACGAGCAGGGCGCCGTGCTGTTGACCGTGCCCTATACGGCCACCGCCCCTTGGCCGGTGGCGGCCAGCGGCACCGGACATTCCATCGTGCTCACGCATCCGAGTTATGGCGAAGGCGATCCCCGCGCCTGGGAACGCAGCGAACTGGCCGGCGGCTCGCCTGGGCAGCTTGAAGCCTGGTATCCCAGTCCATTGCATCAGGTGGTGATCAACGAATGGCTTGTGCCCACAAATTCCGGAACGCCCGGCTTTGTGGAACTGTATAATCACAGCGCCACCCCAGTGGATGTTTCCGGCTGCGTTCTGACGGCGGATTCCACCACCAACCAGTTTGGGCTCCCGCCGGGCACCGCCATTCCGGCCGGCGGTTTTGTTTCCTTTGATACCGCTGAACTGGGATTTGAACCGGCAATCACCGGCGACACCTTGATGCTCGAAAGCGCCGACCAGACACGCATTTTTGATGCGGTGGCGCTGGGGCCGCAACAGCGCGGCGTGGTCATGGGCCGTGCGCCGGATGGGGCGGGGGAATTCTGCCGGCTGCAAACGGCCACACCCGGCAGCGCCAACGACGTTATCCGCGTCAGTGACGTGGTGATCAACGAATTGATGTATGATCCCATCAGCCACAACGACGACGATCAATATGTGGAGCTATACAATCGCAGCACCAACGTGGTGGACCTGAGTGGCTGGCAATTGGCGGGCGGAGTCGCTTACACCATGCCGGCTGGGACCTCACTTGCGCCGGATGCCTACCTGGTCGTGGCCCGCAACCGCACCAACCTGTTCGGCAAATATCCGCAATTGAATGCCGGCAATACTGTGGGCGATTTCAGCGGCAAGCTCGCGCACAAAGGCGAGTATCTGGCCCTTACGATGCCGGTGCCGGAGGTGACCACCAATGGCGCGGTGCTGGTGACCAACACGCTGCACGTGGTGGTGAATGATTTTACTTACGGCACGGGCGGTCGTTGGGGCGAATGGTCCGCCGGTGGCGGCAGCAGTCTGGAACTGATCAATCCGCGGGCCAACGGCCGGCTGGCGGCCAGTTGGGCGGACAGTGACGAAACCCAAAAAGCGGACTGGACCAATATTGAATTTACCGGCGTGCTGGATCTCGGCCAAAATTATGAATCCGGCATTGCCCGCGCCCAATTGGGCTTGCTGGATGAGGGAGAATGTCTCGTGGATGACGTGGAGGTGGATTCGGGCAGTGACAACCTGGCTGTCAATCCCTCGTTTGAATCCGGCGCCACCGGATGGTCGTTTCAAGGCTGCCTGTCCCGCTCCAGCGTGGAGGCGGGCGGTTATAACAACGACGGCCATACGTTGCACGTGCGGGCCAGCGACACGATCTGGACCGGCGACAATTCCTGCCAAGTCACCTTGAGCAACACCAACCTGCAAGCTGGCCAAACGGTCACGTTGCGGTTCAAGGCGCGCTGGCTGTGCGGGTGGCCGGAGGCGCTGTTGCGGTTGAACGGCAACTGGCTGGAAGCGGCCGGCAGCCTGTCAGTGCCGGGCAACCTCGGCACGCCCGGGCTGCCCAACAGTCGTTATGTGACGCATTCCGGCGTGGCGTTGTCGGAGGTGACCCACGCGCCTGCATTGCCCGCCGCCAATCAGCCGGTGGTGATTACCGCCCGGGCCTATGACCCGGAGGGGAGCCCGAATTTGAAGCTTTTCTACCGGCTGGACCCGGCCACCAGCCAGGTGATTTTGCCGATGCACGATGACGGCCAGGGCGGCGATGCCGTGGCCGGCGACGGCATTTACAGCGTTACCATTCCCGGCATGAACGCCGGCCAGTTGGTGGCGTTTCACATTGATGCCACGGACAACTTCAGCACCGTCACCCGGTTTCCCGCGCTGGTGGCGGATCATGCGCCGCTGCGCGAGTGCCTGGTATTGTTTGGCGATGACCATGCGGACGGTAGCTTCAGCGTGTATCATCTCTGGGTGAGCAACACCAACGCCACCCGCTGGGCCAACCTCGGCAACCTGAGCAATGAAAGCCACGACGGCACGATGGTGTATGGCAACCGGGTGATCTATAACATGCAGGGCCGGTTTGCCGGCAGCCCGTATCATCAGAACTATGGCCGGCCGGATGCGCAGTTGTGCAATTACAAATGGACCTTTCCCGCGGATGACAAGTTTCTGGGCGCGACCTCCTTCAACAAGATCCATCAGCCCGGCAACGGTGCCGGCGATGATGGCAGCCTCCAGCGGGAACAACTGGCCAACACCTTCCTGCGCGCGCTCGGAGTGCCGTGGCTGAACCGCCGGTATGTGGCCGTGTATGTGAACGGCAATCGCCGGGGGACGCTCATGGAAGATGCCCAGACGCCGGGCAGCGACGTGGTGGCGGAACATTTCCCGGACGACGCGGACGGCTGGCTGTACAAGATGCAGCCATGGTTTGAATTTGCCCCGGCACTCTCGGGCACCTCCATGGATTTCAACAATGTGTCGTGGGCCACGCTCAACAACTACACGACCGCTGGCGGGGTCAAGAAGACGGCGCGCTACCGGTATCAATACCTGATCCGGACCTTCCCCGGTTCGGCGAGCGATTTTCACAAGGTGTATGAACTGGTGGATGCGGCGAGCACCTACAACACGCCCGGCTTTGCCAGCAACCTGACCGCCGTGGCCGACATGGAAAACTGGATGCGCGTGTTCGCGGCAAACCACGCCGCCGGCAACTGGGATTCCTTTGGCGCGCAGAACGCCCAGAATCTCTACGGTTACGCCGGCGCCTTGGGCACGAAATATTCGCTGCTCATGTTCGATTTCAACATCGTGATCGGCAACCAGAATTCCTCGTGGGGGCCCGGAGAAAACCTCTTTGCGGTCAACAGCGCCGACCCGGCCCTGCAAACCGTCTTCAACACCCCGGTCTTCCGCCGGATGTACTGGCGCGCGCTGGGCGAGCTTGTGAACGGTCCGCTGAACCCGGCTACCAGCGGTCCGTTGCTGGACGCCAAGTACCAGGTTTTTGCCGCCAATGGTTTTTCCGTGGAAGACCCCAACACCGCCATCAAATCCTGGCTGACCCAGGCCCGAACGAGCATTGCCGCCCAACTCGCGGCGGAAAACACCCTGACGTTTGCGGTAAATCCCGCAACACTCAGTAACACGATGGCCGTGCTCAGTGGTACCGCGCCAGTGGCGGCCCAGGTCATTCAAATCAATGGCCAGGCCGCCCCGGTCACCTGGACCGGCGTGACGAAGTGGACCGTCACCCTGCCGCTGCAACACGGCACGAATGTCTTCACCGTCCTGGGACTGGACCGCTTTGGCAATTTGATTCCCGGGGAAATTGGCGGCACCTCCTTGTATTACGCGGGGGCCGGGGAAACGCCGTCAGGGCCGCCGGTGGTATTCATCAATGAGTGGATGGCCGACAATGGAACCACCCTGGCGGACCCAGCGGGCAGCGGGTTTGCCGACTGGTTCGAGCTGTACAATCCCGGCACCAACGCGGTGGACCTCGGCGGCTGTTTCCTCACCGACAAGCTGACCGACAAATTCCAATTTCAGGTGCCCACCAACGGCCAGTATCAGTTGCCGCCGCGGGGCTTCCTGCTGGTCTGGGCCGACAACCAGGCGGAACAGAATTTACCCGGGCAGCCGGATTTGCATGTGAACTTTGCCCTGAGCAAAGGTGGTGAAGCCATTGGCCTGTTTGCGCCCGATGGCACGGCCATTGACACCGTGACGTTTGGCGCGCAAACGACCGATGTCTCCCTCGGCCGCATTCCCGATGGCGCAGCGTTCATCAGCGCGCTGACCGTGCCGACTCCGGGCACAAACAATTTCAGCCGGTTGCCGGTGGGCCTGACTGCGGATTCCGGCGGCGCGGCGCCACCCGTATTGCGCTGGCAAACGGTTGCCGGCCAGAATTACCAGGTGGAATACACCGATGATCTCGCGCTGCCCCAT
Source organism: Dongiaceae bacterium (assembly GCA_035492855.1). Lineage (GTDB taxonomy): Bacteria > Verrucomicrobiota > Verrucomicrobiia > Limisphaerales > JAFMIX01 > JAFMIX01. The sequence goes on from DATJIU010000289.1 coordinate 5,226, forward strand.
TGGCTTCCGCTGGGTAACCCCATCGTTGGAACCGGCGGAGTGGTAACCGTGACCAACGTTGTTGCCGGCCCGGCCCAGCGCTTTTTCCGCATTCAAATCCGGTAGCGATTTTCTTGGCCCACGTCGCTCGTACCTGTCTATCCGTGCCGCTCCCGCCGGCGTTTTGAGTGGTTCTGAATTGTCCCATAAGGCCGCCGCGCGCGGGTGACGCTTGGCCGGGGCTGCGACCTCCCCGCTTTAGGGGATGGTAGCGCGGAAAGCCGATGGCCTATGCTCATCCCAGTTCCCCGAACCACAGAAACGTAAACCAACATTGTCAAATGAAGAAGACACGATTCCCAGCAGCATTATTGGCGGGTTTGGCCGCCGCCGGATTTTTGTTCAGCGGTGGCGTGGCCCTCGCGCAACCGGCGCTCAGCGCCCTGTATCCCGACGGCATCTATCAGTTTCAAAACGCCAACGCCCTTTCGTTCACCGTGACCTCGGCGGCTGGCGTGGATCCCGCCGGCATCTCGGTGCAACTGACCAGCACCACGTTGACCGGCCAGGTGCTGATCAAAACCTGGACCTCCAGCAACGGCCTGGTTGTGGGAGGTGATGCCAACACCCGCACCGTCAGCGTGCCGCTCACCAGCAACCTGCTGTACTCCGCGGCCATCGCGCTTACCGATGTTAACAACGCCACGACCAACACGACGGTTTCCTTCGATACCATCAACGGCTACACCTTCGAGGCCGAGGATTTTGACTACACCGATACCAACTCCTTGGTGAGCGGGAAATTCTTCGATAATCCGCAAACCAATGCCTATGCCGGGCTGAGCGCCAGTTCCCCGGATGTCTCGCACAACGGCTCGGGCAATCACGACTACCGGCCCAATCCGCCAGGGCTTGCCACTGAGACTTGCGGCGACAAGCCCCGCGCGCCCTATGTTGGCACGGGCTTCACCGACTACGATGTGGGTTGGAACAACGGCGGGGATTACGCGGGGTACACCCGCACCTTTCCGGCCGGCGTGTACAACGTGTACCTGCGCGGCGCGGACGGCAATGGCGCCGAGGCCGATGCCGCCAGCATGACCGTGGTCAACGGCACCGCCGTGTTTTCGGGCTCCGGCAAACTCCAGTTCGCCGTGCCTGCCGGGGGCTGGCAGAATTACAGTTGGTGCCCGCTCAAGGACGCAAATGGCGACCTGGTGACGCTCACCACAGACGGCTCCGTCAGCACCCTGATGGTCTTCACGGACAACGGCAATTACAACGCCAACTGCTACCTGCTGCTGCCGGTGAACACCAATGTGGTATCCACCACCGTGACTGTGGGCAACATCACCCCGAACGGCGCCTCACTGTTCCAGCAGTCCAACGTGCTGAGCTTCACGCTCACCTCGCCGGACCCCATTAACACCAATGGCGTCAGCGTGCAGCTCACGGCCACCAACCTGTGGGGCCAGAATCTGAGCGCCACCTACACCGCCAGCAGCGGCCTGTCCTTCAGCGGCGATGCGCTGAACTGGACGGTCAGCGTCCCCCTCACCAGCAACACCGTTTACGCCGCGCAGATCCTGGCGAATGATGCCAACGGCATCCCGGCGGTCACCAACGTGTCGTTCGACACCATCATCCCCACCTACACCTTCGAGGCCGAAGACTTCAACTACGGCGGCGGCTCCTTCTTCGACAATCCCCAGACCAACGCCTACAACGGTTATGACGCCTTGGTCGATGTGGATTACCAGGCCACCCAGCATGGTGGCGCCTACAATCGCGTGGGTCTGACCACCGAGTCGCTCAACGAAAAACAGCGGCCGCAATATGACGGCACCGGCATGCAGGATTACGACGTGGGCTTCAATGATGGCGGCAACTGGGCCAATTACACCCGCACCTATCCGGCCGGCACATTCAATATCTATGTGCGCGCCTCCAACGGCAACGGCAACAGCGGCAATCCGAGCAGCGGCAGCATTGCCATCGTCACCGGCGACATCCATGCCGCCGGGCAGACCACGGTGGGGGTGGGCTCATTTACCGTTCCACCCACCAGCGGCTGGGGCAACTACAAGTGGATTCCCGTGCGGGATTCCGCCGGCAACCTGGCCCAGTTCACCAGCGACGGCACGACGCCGAGTACCCTGCGGGTGACGGTAACCGGCGGCAATTACAACGCCAACTTTTACCTGCTCACCCCGGTGGATCCGGGCGCCAAACTGCTGCCCTATGTGGACAGCTTCACCCCGGACGGCACCGCCATGTTTGGATCGGCGGCCGCCCAGCTCAGCTTCCTGGTGCATTCGCAGCCGGGCACGGATACGGGCAACATCAGCCTGACACTGAACGGCACGGCGGTCTCCGGGCTTAACTTCAGCGGCCTGCCCACCACCCGCACGGTGACCTACCCGCTGCAATCCAACATGTATTACACGGCCGTCGTGACCGTGACCGATGCCAACGGGGTGGCGCACGCCACCAACACGTTCAACACCTTCAGCACTTCCAGCTACCAGGTGGAGGCGGAAGATTATGACTACGGCAGCGGCTCGTATCACGAAGGCACGGTGGATGCCTACGCCGGAGTGGGCGGGGTGTCGGGCGTGGATTTCTACGTCGCCGACCCGAACGCCTTCGGTCGCGGGTACTCCTATCGGCTCGACACGGCCCTGTGCTTCCCGGACTCCACCGCGGGCGACCAGGCCCGCGATCAGTTCACCTCGGGTGGGACGGATTACAGCGTGGGTTCCTTCGGGCCCGGTTCCTGGATGAACTTTACCCGGAATTATCCGGCCGGCACGTACTACGTCATCGGCCGTTTCGCCGAGGGTGCGGGCACCACGCACGCCACCCTGGCCCAGGTGACCAACGGCCGCGGCACCACCAATCAGGTGCTGAATCCGCTCGGCACATTCACCATTCCGGCGGTGGGCTGGTCCTCCTGGGGCTGGCAACCGTTGCTGAATGATTCCGGCAAGCAGGTGAAGGTGACGCTGGATGGATCACTGTCCACCCTGCAGCTTGGCGGTTCGGTGACCGGTTCGGATCCGGAAGTCAACGTGAACTTCCTCATGCTGGTGGCCACCACGCCGGATGCCCCGGCGGTAATGGCCAGCGCGGCGCTCTCCGGCGGAAATGTGGTCATCTCCTTCCCGACCCAGAATGGCTCCAGCTACAAGGTCCAGTACAAGGCGCACCTCAGTGACGCCACTTGGACGGATCTGCCCGGCGTCATCTCGGGCAACGGTGCCGTGCAATCCGCCACGGATCCGGCCACCAACGGCAGCCGTTTCTACCGTGTTCAAATTCAATAGTCAGGGGATCGGGACTGGCCCCCGCAGCCGTTTGGGTTGCGGGGGCGGTTTCCCTCGCTCGTTTTGCATGAAGCTGTACTGTCATACCTCCCGGCGGACCCGCGCGTTCACCCTCATTGAACTGCTGGTGGTTATTGCCATCATCGCCATCCTGGCCGGATTGCTGTTGCCGGCACTGTCCAAGGCCAAGACCAAGGCCCAGGGCATTTCCTGCCTCAACAACATGCGCCAGTTACAACTCGCCAGCATTCTGTATGCGGGCGACAACAGTGACCACTTCCCGCAAAACCAGGGCACGACGGCCTCCGGCGGCGGGGTCATCGGCACCGAGCCGCATGAACCCGACTGGGTGGCCGGCTCGTTCTGGGCCAGCAGCACCCCTTCGTCCAGTCCGGCGGGCGTGGAGACCAATGTGTTTCTGCTCGGCGTCAACGGCGACAAGGATCCGGCGTCCGGTTTGACGCTGCTGGGTTCCATCGGAAGCTATACCAAGAGCGCGGGCGTTTACCTGTGTCCGGCGGATAAGAGCACGGATCCTGGGTCGCACCTGCCGCGGGTCCGCTCCTGCTCGGCCAATTGTTACATGGGCACCAATCCGCGCTTCTACAAGTTCGCCACGCAAATTGACAACACCTACAAGGCGTTTTACCGGTACACGGAATTCGATTCCCGGTTGAGCAGCTCGGACGCTTTTGTGTTTCTGGATGAGAATCCCAAGAGTTTGAACGACGGTTATTACAACATTTTTCCCAACTCCCTGAATGACCGTCCCGCTGTGAATCATGGCAATTCCACCGCCTTTACTTTTGCTGACGGCCATGCTGCGCTGCATCTCTGGCGGAACACGTACCTGACTGCCACCGGCGGGAGCGCGAGCAGCACGGATCATTACTGGTTGAAGACGCACGCCACCACGCCGAACTTCTGAGCCTGAAATTTGAGGCGATGCTCCATCGTGAATTGAGGCGGGCATTGACTTCACTGGCCGAAGGGCAATGATGCAAAAATGAAATTCCCGCAAGGCCGGTGGATGAATTCCGGATGCCGTTTTTTCGGCTGGGCCGCCGCGTTGCTGCTCGGGGTGGCAGTGGGGCAAGCAGGCGCGGCGGCTTCGCCGTTGGATGACTATGACGTGACCTGGGACACGCCCGGGCCCACCGCCGCGGCCTCCATGCCGCTCGGCAATGGCGACATCGGGCTGAATGTCTGGGCCGAACCGGACGGCGGGGTGGGTTTCTACATCGGCAAGACGGATGCGTGGAACGACAACGACTGGTGGCAATCGTTCGACCCGCTTGGCCTGATGAAGCTCGGCGGGGTGCGGCTGCAGGTGTCGCCCAATCCCTTCACCAATGGTGTTCCCTTCACGCAGGTATTGAAACTGCACGAGGGCGAAATTCTCATCAAGGAAGGAACGATGGATAATGGTGTGACATTACGCTTGTGGGTGGATGCCAACCATCCGGTCATCCGGGTGGAAGCCACCAGTTCGCGACCCGTGACGTTGCAGGCCAGCCTCATGGATTGGCGGCTGGGCGCCGCCAATCCGGACGTGGTGCTGCCCGGACAAACCAACGCCATTACCTGGTATCATCGCAACCGCGCGGACACGGACGCGCACGTGGCCAATCTCACCTTTGGCGCGACCATCACCGGTCCGGGCCTGGTGGTCCGGGACGGCACCAATCTGGTCACCGCCGCGCCGGCGTTGACCCAGCGGCTCACCGTACACCCGCTCACGGCACAGCCTGCCGCGGCGGCGGATTGGGTGACGCAGTTGCAGCGGCAGGTGGCCCAAACGGATGCCCTGGATTGGGAAACCTGCCGGCAGGCACATCGCCAGTGGTGGGATAATTTTTGGCAACGCAGTTGGGTCTTCATCGAAGGCGACGCCGCGGCGACCAATGTCACGCGCGGATATGTGTTGCAACGGTTCGTCACCGCCTGTGGCGGGCGCGGGGCGTACCCCATCAAATTCAACGGGTCGTTGTTCGTGGTGGATGATCCGGCGCGGAACCGCACGCCGGATTACCGCGACTGGGGCGGCCAGTATTGGTTTCAGAACACGCGCGCGATGTACTGGCCGCGACTGGCGGCAGGCGACTTTGACCTGATGCTGCCGCTGTTCCGCATGTATGCCGCCCAGGTGCCCGGCAATTCCGCCCTGGTGAAAAAATACTACGGTCACGAAGGCGCATATTTTGCCGAGACCGCGCCATTCTGGGGCGGCTTGTTGTACATGGGGCCGGAAGTGAAAGAGAATTGGACCGGCCATTATTTTCTGCCGGTGCTCGAAATCAGCATGATGATGCTCGATTACTACGATTACACCGGCGACAGCCAATTTGCCCGCAACACCCTGCTGCCCGTGGCCTCGGCGGGAATCAAATTTTATGACCAGCATTTCCCCCGCGATGCCCAGGGCAAGCTGCTGCTTGATCCGGTCAATTCCATCGAGATGTTCTGGAAGGTGCACGATCCGGCGCCCGATCTGGCCGGGCTCCACGCGGTGTTGCCGCGGCTGATTGCGTTGACCAACAATTTCGTTCCGCCCGCGGAACACGCCGCCTGGGTGCGCTTGCTCGGCGAGCTGCCGGAGCTGCCCGTGGGCCCCAACAACGGCCGGGCGTTGCTGCTGCCTTACACCGGGCCGCAAACGAACAAATCGCACAACGCAGAAAATCCGGAGCTGTACGCCATTTACCCGTTCCGCCTTTACGGCATGGACCGGCCGGATTTGCAGCTCGCCCGCGACACGTTCCGCGCCCGCAAGTTCACCCAGAAAGGCTGTTGGATTCAGGACCCCATCCAGGCCGCCATGCTGGGGTTCGCCGCCGTGGCCAAGGAATATGTCACCTTCAACTTCACCAACCGCGAGCCGCGCCTGAAGTTCCCGGCGTTCTGGGCCAAGATGAACGACTACGCGCCGGACGAGGACAACGGCGGCTGCGGCGAGCACGCGCTGCAATCCATGTTGGTGCAGACCGACGGCCGGAAGATTTTGTTGCTGCCCGCCTGGCCGAAGGAATGGAACGCGCAGTTCAAACTGCACGCTCCCTTTAACACCACCGTGCAGGGCCGGGTGGAGGCCGGCCAGCTCCGTGACCTGGTGGTGACCCCGCCGGAACGCCGCGCCGATGTGGTGGATCTGTCCCGGTCGGGGGAGGCAACGCAGTAAACTCCCCGAAATTCAAAGCGAATGGTGGAGGCGAACCAAGGCACGGACTTGTGTCCGCAAGTGAAGTGAGACCGGAGTTGGAGACGGAAGTGAACGGGGCAGGAAAAAAGCGGAGAAATCCGGCGTCGGCAGGATCTGCCAGACGCGGAGCGGGCAAAGGGGCGGCCCGGGGAACTCAGGCAATCCGGCGCGAGGCCAGGTGCGGCGTCATTTGGACCGGCTCGACCCGTTCGGCCTGCTTCTTCTGGCAAACGTACCAGTGCAGCACCGAGGCGGTGGAGCAGGTAACCCCGCCGGCGATGCAACTGACCGGGTTCTGGCTCAACGAGCCCAGCACCAGGATCACCAGTCCGTTCGAGAGCAGGAACGTCACCAGCCCGGAAAGCACGCAGTTCTTGGTAGAGCTTTCCTTGGCCGCCTTGGAATTGGATTCAGGATTCATTTTTGAAGTGATCGGTTTGTTTTGGCATCCGTCCGGGTGGGAGATAGCGCATCTTGTGCCAGCCTCAAAAGGCACCGGAGGCGGGAAGGATTAGCCGCTTCCAGGCAAGAGGTTCCGGCTGTCGGGAAATAAGCGGAAAGTTATTAACCATGCGGCGCCCACGGCACGGGTGCCCCGGACTCCGAATTCAAGGCACCCTGTCCTGCGTCCAAGCTGCGTATGAATATTGGTCTTCCCGCCTCCGAACCGTCACGGCTGCACGCTGATAAAAACTTTCTCATCGAACCAACCACAGCCTGTCACATTCCTGGCTACGTGATCGTTATTCCCCGGGTGACGGTGATGTCGCTGGCTGAAATGTCCGCAGCCGCAGTGACCGCGTTGGGGCCACTTCTAGCCCGGACCACGCGCGCCATTGAAACGGTGGTCCGTCCCGAACGGGTTTATTGCGCGCTGTTTGCGGAATCGGAGCGGCGCGTCCATTTTCATCTGTTGCCCCGCACCGCATGGCTCGCCGCGCAATATGCCGTGGCGTATCCGGAGGCGGCCGGCATTTCCGGTCCGCTTTTATTTGAGTGGGCGCGCCGGACCTTCAATCAACCCATTCCGGGACAAAATCGGGAAGAGGTGAATGGTGCCATTCGCCGGCTGCTCGCGGCAGAAATTGCCTGAAGGTTGGCGGGCTACTCCGGATCAAGGAGGCATCACATGACCCGGAATGGAACAGGTCGGTAAGGTGCCGACCTGGCCAATGGTGTATGTTCCCCCTTTGGGGCAAAGCGGAAAGCTGTGGTTTTGCAGATACGGCATCAAATCCGTCTGGGTCGGAATGGCATTGGAGCTTTGGTGATTGTCTGAAGCCCACTGTTGTTTGGCGGAGTCAAGCTGGCGCAACTGGTTTTGGCAGGTGACGCGCGGAGCAATGGTGGAATGATCCTTAACTACTGGAGGCGAAAGGAGATTCCAGGTTATTGCCACAAGGCAAAGCAGCAGACCGGAAAGGACCAGCACCGGCCATTTTGGCTGGCGGGGATTCGTGCTGGCCGGGTTCATGCCGGAATATAATCCCTGCGGCCATTAAGGCCAGGGCGATTCTCAAACACCAGCGCGACCGTCGCGACCGTCGCGATTACCGCCGCCGGCGGCGCACGGGGCCAAAGAAATAGCCGCCGCTCAGGCGCACCCCTTTGACCTTGCGTTCGTGACCCTGCGGCTGGCCGGGCTTGCCCTCTTCAAACAGGGCGGTGTATTTGTAGTTGAAGGTTTCCAGTTTCACCCGCGCGATCTTCTGGCTGATGAACCGTTCGATCGCCGCCACGTGCGGGGAATCCTCGGCCACCATGAGGGTGAAGGCATCGCCGCTGGCCTCGGCCCGGCCGGTGCGGCCGATGCGGTGGATGTAATCCTCGGGATGCTGTGGCACGTCGTAATTGATGACGTGGCTGACATCGGCGATATCCAGGCCGCGCGCGGCGATGTCGGTGGCCACGAGCACTTCAAACCGGCCGTCGCGAAAACCCTTGAGCGCCTGCTCGCGCTCGCGCTGGGTGCGGTGGGAATGCAACACGGCCACGGCGGGGTTGTTTTTTTTGAGCAGTCCGGCAATGCGGTCCGCGCCGTGTTTGGTGCGGCAGAACACAATGACGGAATCGTACTTCACGGAGTCGAGCAGCGCGCGGAGGAGGTCGCTCTTCTGGTCCTGGGAAACGGGGTAGATGACGTGCTTGACGGTTTCCGCCGGGGTGCGGCGGGCGCCGATCTCAATGGTTTGCGGCGCGCGCATGGCCCATTGGATGAGCGTCTCGATTTGCGGTGGCACGGTGGCGGAAAACAGCGAGGTGTGCCGTTCGCGCGGGCACTTCTCCACGATCCGGCGCACGTCGGGCAGGAAGCCCATGTCCAGCATGCGGTCGGCCTCGTCGAGCACGAGATACTTGACGTGATTGAGCTTGCAGGTACCGCGTTCCAGATGATCCAGCAGGCGGCCCGGAGTGGCGACGATGATGTCCACGCCCGAGCGCAGTTGTTCCATCTGCCGGCCATAGCCAACCCCGCCGAACATCACGGCGACCTGCAAATTGGTGAAGCGGGCGTAATCGCGGACGGCGGTCTCCACCTGGGCGGCGAGTTCCCGCGTGGGTTCAAGAATCAACACGCGCGTCTGGGGTTCGTGGTTGCCCAGTTGCGACAGGATGGGCAGGGCAAAGGCGGCGGTCTTGCCGGTGCCGGTTTGGGCGCTGCCGATGACATCCGTGCCCGCCATAATCAGCGGGATGCCGCGCAATTGAATGGGTGTCGGCTGGGTATATCCCGCCGCCTTGACACCCTCCAGCACTGC
>DATJIU010000290.1:0-23887 GCA_035492855.1 Dongiaceae bacterium
GTCGGAGACCAGCCGCAGCAAGGTCAAAATTGCCCCGACTTTCGTTCCCGCCTTGTGTCTGACTCTGTCACATTGCTGCGACTGGCTTGCAGCACAGTCGCGCTCCGGCAGGGCCTTGTCCGTCCGTAACCGTGATTGACGGATGGCCGGGAGGCAATACCGCTGTGGGCCCGGGGAGCATGGTCACCCTCCCGATGCATTGCAGGTTGAGAATGGCGGAGTCTCGCGCTACGATTGAAGTCCTTCGGGCGAATTCCCGCCCGATGAACCAACGAGGTGAGCATGAAACGCAAAGCATCGGCCGTCTGGCGCGGCGATTTGAAATCCGGCAAGGGCAGCATTTCCAGCGACAGCGGCGTCCTGAAAGAGACGCAGTATTCCTTCGGCACACGGTTTGAAAACGGGGCGGGCACGAATCCCGAGGAACTCATTGCGGCGGCGCACGCGGGCTGCTTTGCCATGGCGTTCTCCGCCGAACTCGGCAAGGCCGGCCTCACGCCGGAATCCATTGCCGCCACCGCCACCATCACGCTGGACATGCTGCCCACCGGCCCCACGGTGACGGCCTCGCACCTGGACGTGACAGTGAAGGTGCCGGGCGCCGCGGCGGACAAGGTGCTGGAGATTGCCAACGCGGCCAAGGCCGGCTGCCCCATCTCGCGCCTGCTCAATGCCAAAATCACGATGGACGCCAAGGTGGCCTGAGCCGCCGGCAGCGCGCGGGGTCCCCGCGCCCCCGCCTTCTCCCCGCTCAACGGGGAGAAGGAGACCAGCTACCGGTAGTCTGTTGCGTCCGCGGACTGTAAATTGAACCCATGAGCGGTCATATGCCCAAGTGGCTGTTCCTGCTCGCCGCCGTAGGGCTGCTGGGCGCCCGGCCCGCCCGGGCCCAGCACCTCTGGTGGCACCTGGAAGGCGCCGGCCCCGCGACCTGCCTGTACGGGGAGATCACCGTCCTCGCCACGCAGCCCACGACTTATTATTGCGGCGCCAACTGGCATCCGGGCGAGCCGGCGGGCGGTTACTGCGGCATCCAGCACAACGGGCCGGAAGAACGCCGCACCATTTTTTCCATCTGGGATACGGCGGCGACATTGCATCCCCGGGTCACTTTCACCGCTCCCGATGTCGTCGGCAACCGCTTCGGCGGCGAAGGCGAAGGCGCCCACACCCACCTGGTCTGGAACTGGGAAACCAACGCGACCTTCCAGTTCTTTGTCCGCAAACAACCTGGCGCCGCCACCAACACCACGGATACGGCCTATTACATTTTCGACCCTGCCGGCCAGGCGTGGCGGCAACTGGCCACCATCACCAGCCCCAATGGTGGTTACCCCGCAGTCACCAACTTCGGCGGCGGCCTGAACTCGTTTCTGGAAAATTTTTCGGGGCAGGATCCGGCGGCGCCGCGGTTGGCGCTCTATCGGTTGTGGCTGGGTCCTGATGCCGCCCACCTCCAGGCCCTGACCCGGGCCACGGGCGACGGCACCTGGGGCCGGCTGCACGATGCTTACTTCCTTGCCTCCGGCGCGACCAACGCATTGAACACCGTCCTTGCCGGGGTGGAAGCCGCTTATGGCCCGCCGGAATTTGGCCGGGCGGACCATCCCGTTCCGCCGCTCACCGCCCGGGCGGTGGCTCCGGCAATCATCACGGCGCTCCAAAAAATCTCCGAAGCCGGTTCACCCGGAGCCGGCGTCAGGACCCCGCCGAGCTCCTAATTTCGATGGACTTGCCCGGCCCGGCTCCGCACATTTTGGGCATGCATGTGACCCTGCGACCGGGCCGCCCGGAAGACGCCCCCGCGTGTGGGGTGATTTGCTTCACCGCCTTCAGCACGATTGCCCGGGAGCACAATTTCCCGCCGGATATTCCCTCGGCGGAACTGGCCACGGGCCTGATCTCCGTGCTGCTGGCGCGGCCGGACGTTTTTTCCGTGATCGCGGAAGCGGGCGGGAAAATTGTGGGCAGCAATTTCATGTGGGAGGCGGATGCCATTGCGGGCATCGGGCCCCTCACCATTGATCCCCACCACCAGAACGGCGGCGTAGGCCGGCGGCTGATGGATGCGGCGCTGGCGCGCGCGGTGGAGGGAAATTTTGCGGGGGTGCGGCTGGTGCAGGCGGCATTTCACAACCGGTCGCTCTCGCTCTATACCAAGCTGGGCTTTGCGGTGCGCGAGCCGCTGGCGTGCATTGCGGGCGCGCCGCTCCAGAAATTGTTGCCCGGCTTCACCACCCGGCCCATCACCCTGGCAGATGTGTCGGCCTGCAACCAGCTTTGTCGCAAAGTTCATGGCCACGACCGCAAGAACGAACTGACCGGCGCCCTTCCGCAGCAGACGGCCTTCCTGGTGGAGCGCGCGGGGAATCTGGCCGGGTACGCCACGGGCATCGGCTTTTTCACCCATGCGGTGGCGGAGAACGACGCCGCGCTGAAGGCGTTGATCGCTGCGGCGCCGGAATTCCTCGGCCCGGGCTTTCTGTTGCCCACGCGCAACACCGAGGTGTTCCGATGGTGCCTGGCCGAGGGCCTGCGCGTCACCCAGCCGATGACCTTGATGAGCTTGGGCCTGTACAACGAACCACGCGGCGCATTCCTGCCTTCGATTCTGTTTTAAGCACCGTCCCCGCAGGGCTGGTGGCGAAGGGTTTTCCGATCCAACCTGATTGCCTCCATTTTGCGGTCCCAAACAGTCCGGACCGGACATTTATCAATAGATGCCAGACGATCTGGAATTGCTCCGGCGGTTTGCCGCCACGGCGGATGAAGCGGCGTTTGCCGCGTTGGTGGAACGTCATGTCGCGCTCGTGCATTCGGTGGCGCTGCGGGTGGCCCGCAATCCGGACGCGGCCCAGGAAATCACCTCGGCCGTGTTCATCGTGCTCGCGCGCAAGGCGCGGACGCTGGATGCGAAAACGGTTTTGCCCGGCTGGCTCTACCATACCGCCCGGTTGACGGCGGCCAATTACGTGCGCGGCGAAATTCGCCGCGCGCGCCGCGAATCGGAGGCGCTCATGGAACTCTCCCCCCAGGAAACCGAAACCGGCGCGTGGGAACACATCGCGCCCCTGCTGGAAACCGCCATGGCCCGGCTCAACCCGGCCGACCGCGATGTGGTGGTGCTGCGCTATTTTCAAAACAAGACCATGGAGGAACTGGCGGCCATCCTGCACCTGCCGGAAACCACCGCCCGCAAACGGGTGACGCGCGCGGTGGAAAAGCTGCGGCGTTTTTTTGTGCGCCGCGGGGTCACCTTGTCCGCCACCTTGCTGGCCGGAGTGCTGACGGCGCATTCGGTTTCCGCCGCGCCGGCCGGCCTGGCCCTTGCGGTTACCACGGCCACCGCCCAGGGCGTCACCTCGGGCAGCACGGCCTGGGGCCTGGCCAAGGGCACCTTAAAATTTATGGCATGGACCAAAACCAAAACTGTGGCGGTGGCCGGCGCGGCAATGCTGCTGGCCGCCGGAGGCACTGTGGGATGGTGGCTGCACTGGCGCAATACGCCGCCCCCGCAACGGGGCCGCATGCACCTGCCCACCGGCAATATTACCCCCATGGTGAGCTACAGCTACAGCCGCGCGGCCATCTTCCTGGCGTCCAATGGCAGCCTGTGGAGCTGGGGTGAAGAGCGTTTGGGCTGGCCGGTTCTGGGCCTGAGAAACCAGGGCATCCAGAACACCACTTCCTTGCGCCAGATTGGCCACGACACCGACTGGGTGGATATCGCGGCGGGAGACTCCGATTGCCTGGCGGTCAAATCCGATGGCACCCTCTGGGCCTGGGGCGCCAACATCTATTATCAACTGGGGGATGGCACCCGAACGCAGCGGCTTACGCCGTATCCATCGGTACCGGGTCATGATTGGAAACAGGTGGCCGCTGGGGACTCCCACAGCCTGGCGTTGAAGCGCGACGGCACGTTGTGGGCGTGGGGTAACAATTGGGCCGGGCAACTGGGCACCGGCACCGGCAGCGCCACCAAGGGCCCCCAAATCCACCAGGTAGGCAGTTCCACGAACTGGGTCAAAGTCTGGGCCGGCGGCATTCAAAGTGTCGGATTGCAGGCCGACGGCAGCTTGTGGTTTTGGGGTTCGCTCAACGGCGGAGATGACAAGAAAAACATCATGACCCCCACCCGCGTCCCGGCGGATACCAACTGGGTGGATGTCTGTTTCGGGTACTTCACCGTATTTGCGATTAAGGCCGACGGCACGTTGTGGTGCTGGGGTCGGGAAACCTCCTTCTATGCGAGCCATCCGGATCCGGAGGTGGCCCTGATCCCGCAGCAGGTCGGCATCGAAGCGGATTGGCAGTCCTGCAGTTCCGGCGCGGGTGGATTCTACCAGTTGCTGCGAAAAAAAGATGGCTCGCTATGGGCGTTGGATGCCAGCGAGCACCGCATCGTCCAGGCGGCCGCAAAATACCAGCCGGTAAAATTCCAGCGCATTAACTGGTCCAAAGACGTCGCCGCCTATACTGCGGGCGGAGACAATATCGGGGTGGTCATGACCGCCGATGGCGAGGTCTGGACCTGGGGCCGGGTGATCGGCGAACTCTCCCCCAAAGACTACTACGACAAAAAAGGGCCCATCTACCCCGAATCCCGAGTCATCAAAAAACCCTGGCAGCTTTCCAACTTCGCCACGGGAGAATGACCCGGGCCCCGCCCGGTCTGCCCAAAAAAAGACTGTCGGATTCCCGGGCCACCGGACATTACTTGGGAAATGCGCCAGTGGGATGATGCCGATTTGCTCGCCGCCTATGCGGCCCAACGCTCGGAAGCCGCGTTTGCCACGCTGGTGGAACGGCACGTGGCGCTGGTGCATTCCGCCGCGCTGCGGCAGACCCGCGATCCGCATCTCGCCGAGGAAATCACGCAGGCGGTCTTCATCATCCTCGCCCGCAAGGCCGGCGGCCTGAACCGGAAAACCATCCTCGCCGGCTGGCTGTGCCGCACCGCGCGGTTTGTCGCCGCCAACGCCTTGAAAGCCGAGCGGCGCCGGCAATTTCACGAACTGGAGGCCCGCATGGAACCGCCCCTGCCGGAAGCAGAACCCGAGGTCTGGCCGCAAATCGCCCCGTTGCTGGACGAGGCCGTGGCCCAACTCGGCGAAGCTGATCGCAACGCGGTGGTGCTGCGCTTTTACCAGCAACGCCCATTGGAAGAAGTGGGCCGCGCGCTCGGCCTGAGCGCCGACTCGGCGCAGAAACGCGTTGCCCGCGCGGTGGAGAAATTGCGGAAATTTTTCCTGCACCGGGGAGTGACGCTCTCCGCCACCCTGCTGGTCGGCGCCGTAACGGCCCATTCGGTGCAAGCCGCGCCGGCGGGCCTCGTTACCACGGTGACCACCGCCGCGACCCAGAGCGCGGCGGCCGGCAGCTCCCTCCTGACCCTGGTAAAAGCCACCCTGCTCGCTATGAAAATCAAAACCATCATTACGGTCACCACCGCCAGCGTCATCCTCCTGGGAATTGGCGCCTATTTAACTTTTAACTCGCAGGCCGCTTCGCCGACACCCGCCGGCGCGGCGCTGCCCGTACAATTCGCCAATGACTCCTTCAAGGATCCGTCCGGCCTGGGCGCTTTGTTTCTGGGGAACCGGAACAGTGACAAATTTCTCAACGAAATGGATTCCACGACGCGGCGCACCACCAACTCCGCCCCGGCCATCCATTTCAAAAGCCTGTTTGCGCCAGTCCTGCCCGGTTCCGCCGATTACCTGAATTCCCTGCCCAGCGCCTTTGAAACCGGGCTCATGGCGACCCGTTACCTCTATTATACCATCGCCAAAAACTCCCCGCTCGTGGGCAAACGCATCCGGATCACCGGCTGGATAAAAACCCGCGACGTCAGCAATTGGGCGGGGGTGAACCTGACGGTCCTAAATGCCGCCGGACGGATTTTTGCCAACGACGGGATGTACGACCGGCCTGTCTCCGGAACGACGAACTGGCAGCAAATGGAATTTGTCACCGACCTCCCGGCGGAGCCCTGCTCGATTGTGCTGGCCCCGGTGCTTTTCGGAACCGGCGAGGTGTGGTGCGACGATTTTCAAGCCGATCTGGCGCCCGCCGACACGCCGGTTACCGATGACACGCGCTGGACGGTCTGGAGCCAGGACCCCAACGACTATTCCGAGACCCTGGATAATCGCGTGATGCACAACGGGCATCCCACCCGCTGCATGGCCTACGTCTCCACCAACCTGCCGCCGAAATATGCGTTTCTGTGGTGGGGCCGCCATCTGCGCGATCCCAAGCAGGTGCAACCTTATCTGGGCCATACCGTGCGCTTCAGCGTCTGGACCCGGAGCGAAGGCATCCTGGGTAATTCCGGCCTGAATCTGGAGCCCAAGGGCCCCATGGGCCAGCGCCTCGCCCAGCACAGCGCCTTCGGCAAGGGCCAGATCATGCGGACCACCGGCTGGGCAGAACACTCGGTTACCTGCGTCATCCCCAAAGAGACCCAGGATTTGCAAACCGCCTATTTCATCTTTGGCCCCGGCAAACTCTGGGTGGACGAGGACTCCTTCAAAATTGAGATCGTGAAGTAGCGCCGCTTCCGCACCGCCCGTACCGGGCGATGATCCGCCCTAAATTATTCGCCCCAGAGGGCTTTGATGTGGGCAATGCCCTTGACGGCATCTTCCACACTCATGTTGGGATTGAACTCGAAGACCTTGATGTGCTCGGGTTTTACAAAGGGCTGCAGCGCGGTGAAATCAATCACGCCCGAGCCGGGCGGGCAGTGATCGCGGCCGGGAAACTGCACGTCGTGAATGTGGAAGCCGCCCAGCTTGTCCTGCATGGTCTCCAGATGCATGGTGTGGCTGATGAAGCCGAGGTTTTCCTTGATCTGGGCGTGGCCGGTATCGTGCCAGTACCGCAGGTTGGGGCTGGGAAGGTCGCGGAACAGTTGCGGGAAGTCGCGCTCAAAAGGGATTTCCTCCAGGGCCTCGCGGTTTTCGCACCCGAGCAGGATGCCGCGCTTTTCCGCCTCGGGCAGTATTTTCCGGAGGGTGTCATACATGCGCTCCACGTAACCGTCCTTTTTGGCTTCGCGCTTTTTGTCGGCTTCGGCGCAGAGCTTCTCATACTTGGGGGTGCGGCCGGCGTCCTTGCCCAGCAGCTCCACGAGCTTGTGGGTATAATCCTTCATCTCGATGCTGCCGAGGTGCAGCACCACGAGCCGGGCCTTCACGCGCTCGGCAAACTCCAGGGTCTTGAAGGTGTAGCGCACGGCGAGTTCGCGCTCGCGGTCGCGTTCGGCGGAAAACTTGTAGAGGTTGGGCGCGGAATGGTTCACGCCCATGGGCAGCGGACAGAAATTGTGCAGGGTGGAGATTTTGATCTCCCCGGCATCCACGGCGTCCACAATGCCCGGCAGCAGGCTGATGCGGGTGCCGTGGCTGAGCTCGGCGTATTCAAAACCGAGGTCGCGGATTTCGCGCAACATGGCGCGGCCATCCGTGTGACGGGCGGAATTCCAGCAGGTGGACAATGAGTACATGCAAAAAAAGGGCCGGACGCAGTGAGCAATTCACCACGCCCGGCCGGAATGATTCCAACGATTACAAATCCGCGTAACGGGCGCTCAACATGGCCGAGAAACGCGCCACTTTCATCTTGCGGCGGCGGCGTTCGCTGGGCTTCTCAAACGAGCGCTTGGCGCGCACAGTTTTGAGGGTGCCTTCCCGATCAATCCGTTTTTTGAGGCGGCGCAGGGCTTTTTCCACGGGCTCGCCTTTTTTCAGCTTAATCTCTGTCAATTTAAGTCACTTCCTCTCAGCGACTTGCGGTCCGGCCGGCGGGTTGCTCCGACCTGGCATCCGATGAAGTCGAGCGGGCATCATATTTCGCCCCGGGCGAATGTCAATGTTCAATTCCCGGCGTTAAACCCCGGCATTCCAGCCAGAAACGGCGGCAAAAGCGTCGGCCAATTTCCCGCCCGACCGGCCGGGGAATATGGAGATTTGAAGTTGCGGCTCCGGTCCGCCCGGAGAAACGATTTCATTTTCCAATCCCTTATCCGGCAAGGTTTCCGTGGTTCCGCTTGCGTTGCGGCTTGCGCCGTTTCCCCGGCTGTCGCATCGTTAGGCATGGCTTTGCCCAAGCAAGCAATCACGCTCAGTGTCGAGGAGGTTGGAGAATTGAATTCCAAACTTTCGGCCCTGCGCCACGACATCAACAACAATCTGTTGCTGATCATGGCCTCGGCCGAACTGGTCCGCTACAAACCCGAATCCGCCACTCAGATGATGGGGACGTTGCTGGAACAACCGCAAAAGATCACCGAGTCCATGACCAAGTTTTCGGTGGAATTCGAAAAGATCCTCGGCATCACCCGGCCTTGAACCGCCCGGCGCCGGCGGTTTGACTTGCGCGCGGGAAGCTTGCATCGTGGACCGCATGGAACCAACCGACGCCGAGTTGATTGCGGCGGTGCTGGGGGGCGACCCCGCCAGCTTCGAGCCGTTGGTCCAAAAGTATCTCCCCCGCGTCTTTGCCACCGCCCGCCGTTACGCCCGCCGGGAATCCGAGGTGGAGGACATCGTCCAGGAAGTCTGGCTGAAATCGTTCCAGAAGCTATCCAGCTTCCGGGGTGATGCCCCGTTCGAGCACTGGCTCATGCGCCTGACGGTCCGCACCTGTTACGACTTCCTGCGCAGCCACCAGCGCAACCGTGAGACCGCCTTCACCGAACTGACCAGTACCGAAACGGACTGGCTGGAGCGTTTTGTAACGGCGCCGGAAACCGCCACCGAAACCGCCGCAGGGGCCAAACAACTTATTGACCGCATCCTGGAGCAACTTTCGCCTTCCGCCCGGCTGATTATCACGCTGTTGGAGATTGAGGAGCGATCGGTCAAGGAAATCGCCCAAATCACCGGCTGGTCCGTGCCACTGGTCAAGGTCCGCGCCTTTCGCGCCCGGGCCGAAATGCGGAAGCTGCTGGCCAAATTGCCCCGCGAAAAGTATCTGTAACCCCAACCCATGCCCCAACGTCAAATAATCCAGAGTTTATGAATCAGAATGAACTCCAGCGCAAATTGATCGCCGCCGCGCAGGCCCAACCGCCCGGCGACCAGGTACCCTATGCCTTTGACCAGCGCATCATGGCCCGGCTGCGGTCCCTCACCGTTCCCGATCCGTTGACCCTGTGGAACCGGGCGTTGTGGCGCGCCGCCGTTTCCTGTCTGGGCGTAGTCCTCCTGGTGGCGGCAAGTTCGTTCCTCCTGCCCGCGACACGGCCGGCCACAACCGCGGCCAATGCCACCAACCCGGAACTGTCGCAGCAGCTTGAAACCACCCTGCTGGCCAATGTGGATCAACCGGCCAATTCCACCGAGGAAACCTGGTGAAAATCTGGAAGGTCATTCTGGCCACCCTGGTCATCTTTGGCACGGGCGTGGTCACCGGCGGCCTGCTGGTGGGCGTCATCGGCCGCATCAACGTCCATCCCCGGTTCGCGCCACTCCTCGACCATGCCGCGCATGCCACCCCCACCGGCCCAACGGCCAATCCGGACCGGGTGGTGCTCCCCATGGGCACGCCGCCCCGCCGGGCGCTCTCCAAGGAATTTCTCGAACGGCTTAACCGCGAACTGAAGCTCTCCCCCGAACAGCGCCAGCAAGTTGAGGAAATTCTCACCACCGGCCAGGAGCACACCAAAGCCATCTGGGAAAAGGTGGCCCCGGAAATGCGCGCCGAAATGAAGGAGACCCGGGAACAAATTCGCGCCGTGCTGTCGCCCGAGCAAAACGCCCGCTTTCAGGAACTTATGAAAGCGCGTCCCGCCAAAGCCAAGCCGGAGGAAGCCAAACCGGCGCCGCATCCCGCCGAGGGAGAAAAACCCTGAGGTTGTTGTCTCACTTCGTTGGCTGCTTCCACCGCGCCAGCCGCAAGGCGTTGCCAATCACGATCAGGTCCGAGAAACCCATCGCCGCCGCGCACAAAATCGGGCTCATAAAACCCAGCGCCGCCAGCGGGATGCCGAGCGCGTTGTAGAAAAAGGCCCAGAAGAGATTTTGTTTAATAGTCTTTAAAGTAGCTCGCGCCAGACCCAGAGCTTCGGGCACGGCTTCCACTTCCGATTTCAGCAGGATGATGTCCGCCGCGGCGCGGGCCACGTCGCTGGCGCGGCTCACGGCGATGCCGAGGTCGGCCTGCTCCAGTGCCGGAGCGTCGTTGATGCCATCGCCCACAAAGGCCACCCGCTCGCCTTGCTTTTGGAGGCGCTGCACAAATTCCGCCTTCTGTTCGGGCCGCACTTCCGAAAAAACATTCTCCGGCGCAATGCCCACCTGTTTTGCAATGCCCGCTGCCGTGAGCGGGTTGTCGCCCGTGAGCAGATAGGTTTTCAATCCCTGCCGCTGGAGCTGCGCCACCACCCCGGCCGCGCCGGGCTTGACCATATCTTTCACGGCAAACAGGGCGAGGAGCGTCTGGTCTCCGGCCAAACCCACCAGGGTCGCACCCTGGGCGGACCACTCGGTCACGAATGTCTCGCCCGCGGCCAGGTCCACACCGTTTTCCCGCAACCAGCGCAAGGAACCCAGCCGGACTGTCCGGGGGCCGACAGCATCGCTGCTGATGTTTCCGACCGCCTGCACGCCGGCGCCGCGCACTTCCAGCCACTGCGTCAGCTCCACCTTGGCCGCCGAAACTTTGGCAATCGCCTGGCTGATGGGGTGGGTGGAGTTGGCGGCCAAAGTGGCGGCCAGGGCTTCGGCCTGCGGCAACGCGCCTTCGGCCAACCACACTTTGGCCACTGCGGGTTTGCCTGCGGTCAACGTGCCCGTCTTGTCAAAAATAACCGCCGTGACTTCGCCCGCCTTCTCCAAGGCCACGCCGTCGCGAATCAAAATCCCCCGCCGCGCCGCAGCATTGGCCCCGGCCATGATGGCCGCCGGCGTGGCCAATCCCATCGCACACGGACACGCCACAATCAGCATGGCGGCCGCAATGATGAATCCCGCCGCCACGCCCAGCGGCGGATGGGCCGTCCACAAATACGCCCCCAACCAGTGATGCACCCGCAGGGCGGATTCCGGGGCGAAGCCCCACCACAAACCCGCCGCCAGCGCGCAAGTGACCACCACCGGCACGAACACATTGCTCACGCGGTCGCCCAGGCGCTGGATGTCGGCGCGGCTGGTCTGGGCGCGCTGCACGGCGGCGATGATGTTCGCCAGCGCGGTGGCTTCGCCCGTGGCGGTGACGCGCATCACCAAGCGGCCGTTCAAATTGATGGTGCCGGCAAAGAGCGCGGCGCCGGGCGCTTTGTCCACCGGGGCGGATTCCCCGGTGAGCATGGCCTCGTCCACGGCGGAATCACCGGAAGTCACCACGCCATCGGTGGGCACATGATCGCCGGGACGCAACGCGACGAGATCACCCATTTTCAAGGCAGTTACTGGCACTTCCACCTCGACCGTCTGGCTGGTGGCCAAGGGTTTGAAATTCCGCAGGTCGCGCGGGTTGAATGTGGCGGATGGGGTGGCCGCCGCCTGAATCCGCCGGGCTGTGGCGGGGGCCAATTGCAACAGCGCTTGAAGCGCACTGGAAGCCCGGGTACTGACGCGCGCCTCCACCCAGTGCCCCACGCTGATGAGCGCGATGATGGCCGCCGCTTCCATGAAATAGAGATGCCCGCCGGCGCCGCTTAACAACGCCCACAGGCTGTACCCAAACGCCGTGGTGGAGCCGAGCGCCACCAGCGTATCCATGTTGGAACTGCCCACCCGGAGCTGCCGCCAGGCGCCGCGATAAAACGGCGCGCCGGCGATAATTTGCACCACGCCCGCCACCCCCAAGGAAAACCAGCGAAACCAGTTTGTGTCGCCCAGATGAAAAACCCATTCGCCCAGGAACAACGGCATCGTGCCGAGCACGCCGATCCAGAGATTGATCTGCCAGCCGGCCAGCCGGCCAGCCCCGGTATCCGGGGCATCACGGGTCACCGGTTTGGCTTCGTACCCGGCAGCGGTCACGGCGGCGACCACCGCGGAAACATCCGCCGGCGTCTCCGCCGCCCAGCGCACCGAGGCGCGGCCCGCCTCCAGCAGTACCGAGGCGCTGCGGACGCCGGGCACGGCCTGGATGGCCTCGGTGACATGGCGGGCGCAGTTGTTGCACGTCATGCCGCTCACGGCCAGTTCCGTGGTGGCGGCAGTTGCTCCATTTGAGTTGTTTGATGCGGCAGACATACCCACTCCTGCAACACTCTAATGCAAAATTTGCGCTGCGCCAAGAAAGGCTTGCCTCAAAAACAAAACGGACGACTTTTGCGAGTCGTCCGTTTGCCCGGTCAGACCGGAAGTTTAGCAGTTGGCTCAGGCGCGGCGGTGCCGGCGCAAGGTCCCCAGTGCGAGCAGCGAGCCGAGGCCCACCACAGCCAGTGAAGCCGGTTCGGGCACGGTGGTGATTTGAGAAGCAATGTCAGAAAGTTGCGCGGGACTATTGATGATGGTGCCAGTGCGGGCCATGGTCCAGGTGCCGCTGCTGGTGTCATAAGTTCCGGACAACTTGGTGAAATCTCCACCGGCGGGATCGGGCAGCAGAGTGCTGGTGGTTTGCAGTTTGCCGCCGTTGTA
The DNA here is from genome assembly GCA_035492855.1 of Dongiaceae bacterium. Classification (GTDB taxonomy): domain Bacteria; phylum Verrucomicrobiota; class Verrucomicrobiia; order Limisphaerales; family JAFMIX01; genus JAFMIX01. The sequence goes on from DATJIU010000290.1 coordinate 12,600, forward strand.
GAGGTCATTGACCGGCAGTTGATAGCCATCCACGCCGCCATTCACCACGCTGCCGGTGCCCGAGCCATAAAAGACCGCGTCCACGGGAACGGTGCTCGAAGTGACGGTGGTGGTGTTAAAGAGCGCGATGCCGTCCGGGCTACTGCCGCCATTGCCGAATACGTTGCTGGCGGCGGAGCCAAAGCCATCCCCGCCCGTGGTGGCGGTGTTGATGGTGTACAACCAGTTCGCGCTGGAGATGTCGGTGGAGCCGGCGCCGTTGATCAGCTTGCCCGAACCGCCGACATAGAAGATCTCGCCTGCCGTAACCGAACCCGAAGTGAGATTGAATTTGTAAGACACGGTACCGCCCGCGGCCCAGCCGGCGGTGGTGGCGGTGCCGTTGTTACACACCACCACGGACATGTTGTGTGCCGAAAAATCAATGCTCTGCAAGGCCACCAGTTGCACGTACTCGTACGGGCTGTCGGTGCCAGGAGGGTTAACCATGTAACCGGAAATGGCCATCTGGCCCTGTGCCGCCGCAGCCAGAAACATGGGGAGGGTGACGGAACCGATGCTTAGACAGGTAAGTTTCATTTGTTTTTTTATAATTTATTTACAACCAAACTAATTGTTAAAAGTACACTCTTTGGTTGCAGTGGCAAGCGGATTTGCAGCGGAAATCAGGGGGTGGCGCTGGGATCGGTGGTCCAGACCACCGCCGCCTGGGGGAGGATGGCGCCGCCCTCGCCGGGGCCGCTCTGGGTTTGCACCACCTGATCGCCCCGTTTGGATTCGGAGTGTCCGTCCACAAAGCTGAGATTGCCCTTGCCGCCATGGCGGGCCACGAAACGGTTGGCCGAACTGCTCGGCTGGCCGAGGTCGGTGGTGGCCTGCTTGGGATCCACCGCCGCTTCGCCCTCCAGCCGGTTTTCCAGGAAAAACACGGTTTCGGTGGGCTTCAGCACGCCGGTCACCTTGATGGTCAGATCGCTGCCCTGAATCAATTTGGAATTCATGGCGATGGAATAATAAACATCGGCGGCGGCGGCGGCGTTTGCCGGGAATTTTGCCGTGGGGCAATGAAACAGGCTGCCCGCGTCGTAGAAGCCCGCGCGGTCGTTAAAATAACTGGAAACGGGCTTCTGGCTGATCAGCACCGGGAGCGCATTGTACCAGACATCTTCACTGGTGGAGACCTTGGCTTCCGGCCAACTGTTCAGGCTCGCGCTGCTGTGAGCGCTTTCCCGCGGGAGGTAATCCCGGTTGTCCTGCGTGTACATCGTCTCCGCCAGGCCCCACTGCCGGAGTTTGTTCAGGCAGGACGTCCGCTGGGCTGCAATCTTGGCCCGGCCCAGCGCCGGCAATAACAACCCCGCCAGAATGGCGATGATAACGATGACCACCAGCAGTTCGATCAGCGTAAACGCGTGTCGGGAAGAACGGGCTTTCATATTACGGAACCAACATGATGCGGTAGTAACGTTGGGCGCTGGTGTCCGGGTCGGTGACGCCAAACACACTGCCGCTGTCGCTGGTCCCGTTGGTCAGGGTCAGCCAGGACGCGTCAGTCAGATTGGTTTTGTACTGCACGGCATAGTTCCAGTTCGGCTGGTTCACCCAGGTCAACTGGAATCCGCCCGCGGAAGGCGTGAGGCTGAGGATGCGCGGCAGATTCACAATTGTGCCGGGCGAGCCGATGTCGCCGCCCACCGCCGCGGCAAAGGCGCCGTTCACCCCGGCCACGCTCAAGCCATCGGGAGCAAAACCATAGAAGCCCGTCTGATTGGGCACGGTGGGATCAAAGCCAAACGAAACTCCGTCGGTGCTGAGCAAGAAACTGGCATTGGCGACCTGGTCGGCATCCGTGGTGGCAGCGGCGTTCCACACATGCACCGCGTCCCCGGTGCCACTGAGGCCCTGGCCGCTGCCATTATAGCTGATGATTTGCGTACTCGCCGGCAGGTTGGTCCCCCACCAGTCACGAAACGCCTGGGGCGTCATGTTTTGCACGAACACCACGGACTCGCCCGGCTGGATGAAGGTCCGGTTGGTCACCGTCGCGGTTTGGGCCAGCGAATTGTGACTGTCATCAATGCGATACCCATAGAGGTTGACGGGGAAACTCCCGAGGTTGCTCAACTCAAACCAGTCGGCATGCCCGGAAGTGTCGCCGGTGTCGTTGTTGGTGCTCTCCCCGGACATGACTTCGGTGATGACCAGGTTCGGCTGGGGGGTGACGTTCAACTGGAAGGAAACGTTGGTGCTGCCCGACGCGTTGCTGACATTGACCATATAGGTGCCGGATTGGTTGGTATCGCCCAACGTCAGCACGAGCTGGCTGTTGGTCTCACCGGACAGATCCGCACTGTTGAACTGCCACCGGTAGCTGGGCGCGGGATACCCGCTGGCGGTGACCGCGAATACCGGAGTCTGCCCCACGTAGGCGTCAAAAGTGTCCAGCGCGGGCGTCACCGTCTGGATGGTCGGCGCCGTGGGCTGCGAGTTGACGGTCAGCACCGCCTGGTTGGTAAAGCTTTCCAGGCCGTTGGCGGCAATCACCGTGTAAGTGCCGGCGTTCGTGTTCTGCACATCGGTGAGGGTAATGGTGCCGGTGCCGTTGGAGTAAGTCAGCGTCACCCCGGGCGTGCGGCTGTCAATGGGATTGCCCTTGAAGTACCAGTGATACAGCAACGGCGGCAGACTGTAGCCCGCCATGGAAAATGAGGCCGTATCTCCAACGGTGACGGTCAGATCGGAAGGCGTTTGCGTGATGGTGGCCGGTGCGGGATCCGATCCCACGCCCGGGGAACCGACATCGGCAGTTTGTGCCGCCGTGAACGCCCCGGCAATGCCGTTGCTGCTAATGATGCTGTAAGTGCCGTCGTTGGTGTTGTAAGTGAGGGTGCGACCGTCCGCCCCGGGCGTTTTGATGTCAATGGTGTCCACTCGCTGCACCAGGAATTCCGGCGCCTGGTCCAGGTCCAGGCCATTGGTGTTGGCCCCCAGGTCGGTAATATTGGTGGACCACAGCCGGACGGAATCGCCCGTGTCGCCCAGCCCCGGATCATTGGCATTCAAGATGATGACCTGCACGCCGGCCCCGAGCCCCCACCAACTGCGAAACGTGCCCGCGTCGGTAATGGTACCCTTGACCTCCGTCACCAGAATGGTTTCGCCCGCATGAATGGTGTATCCCGTAAAGGAGGCCGTATCCGCGCCGGAAAGGCCGCCATGCGAATCGTCATTCCACGAGTATCCGGTCAAATCCACATCGTTGGTGCCGTAATTCTTCAACTCCCACCAGTCCGGGTGATTCTTGTCCACCTCTCCGGTCATTACTTCCGTGATGGCCAATTGGGCCCGGCTGCTGCCGGTGAAAATGGCCAGTCCTAAAACGATCATTCCAATGCGTTGCGTCAGATTCATTTTTATTGGGTGGATGACGGCCGGAAGTGGCAAAGCCCCTCCGCCGGATACCTTGGTGTTTCCGTGGAAAAGATTTCACCAGACCCGCGTCACAAATTAAGGACAGAAATGTGACGAATCGGTGACAACTGCCCGGCAGGCAGGAAAGGAAGGAGTTTCCCCAAAAACGGTGGAGCCAAAATCAATGCAGCCAGCCCGCCGGCAGCCGTACCAGCCAGAGCCGGGAAGGTTCGCCGGTCTGATTGTCGCCGAGACCGAAATCATTGTCATTGGCCAGCGCGATCTCATCGGGCTGAACCAGCGCCAAACCTTCATATTTTTCCTCCGGCAGACCGATATCACGGGTAACCAGCACGGTCCTGGCGGTGGCCGGTTGCACGCCCAGCGCGGCAAGGTCAGTGCTCACCATTTCAAACTTCAGCCCGGCCACATCGGGATGATGCAGCACATCGGTCGCTCCCGAAAAATCCACCAGCCGGAGCTTGGCGGTTTTTTTGCCGCGCTCAATCATCAGCAATTTGTCCGGCGCCACCCACTCGGCATCATTCAGGCTCAGCTTCTCCGGCTTCTGCTTGCCGGGATAGGCTGCCGCCGGGCTCAGGAGCATCAGGTATTCGCCGGCCACGCGTGCCGCCAGCGGGTCGCTGATGTCCAGCTTGAGCACCCGCACCACCCGGCTGGCCTGATACCGCTTATCCTTCTCATTCCCCATGGGGCCCTGGAGGATGGCATAAGCCAGCCGGCCGTCGCCGGATACCGCCAGGTTTTCAAAGCCGTGGTTCACCCGGCGTTGGGTGAATTCATCCGGCAAAATGGGGCGCACGGGATAGGTGGCCGCCGGCAACGGTTTGGAAACCGGGGTGTATCGCATCAGCACCTGACCTCGCGAACTCACCACCAGGAGGGAGGGCGAGTATTCCTCGGAGAGCAGAAAGTTGCCGTCGGGCAGCACCCGGATGCCTTCGGGATCCACGCCGTTCTGGTCGGGCGGCAGCGGGGTGGTGGCCGCGCCCGTCTCATAGAGGGGCTCCTCACTGGGGAAATTGTTGAGGCCCGTGATACATTTTCCGTGGCTGTCGGTCAGCGGAATCCATTGTTCCGGCACGATGGCGTGGTCCTCCAACCGGAAGCGCAGGATGGTGGGGCAGAATTGCGGCAGCGGAAAGGTGCGCCGTTCACCCACCACGCCATTGGGTCCGCGGTCGGTAATGCCCACAAATTCATTCGTGCCCCAGCGGGCCAGCCCGGAACCGATGGAAATCAAATCCGCGAACTTCAACCCGTTCGTTTGCGCCTGCGCCAGGGCGGCCGCCGTGCAGGCCGGGTTGTTCATGACGGTCAGGCTAAGCCGCGGCAGGGTGCACTCGCCCACCACCTCCGGTTTTTCCGCCGCGTTGGAATAATGGAACCACAGCACCGACAACATCAGGGCGCCGGACAGCAACAGGAATTTTTTCATGGGCGGGAGGGAGGTTGCGCTCCGGTGCGGGTGGCCGGGGCAACTGCCTGCCAATCCATTAACGCGGCGAAGCGGAGTCCGCGGGTGGTCACCTGCAAGCTGGCAAAATGGAACCCGGCCATAATTTCCTCATAGATGACCACGCCGGTAAGAATCACGTCGCCGCGTTTCTTGGGCAAGCCGGTAATTTGCAGGCGTTCCGCCAGCGGCAGCCGCCAGAGGCGTTCGCGCCAGGCTTGCAGTTGCTTGCGGCTGAGCCGCACGCCCTCAATCTTGGCGCGGTCGAACGACTTCAATTTTTTGTGCAACCGGGCCAGCACCGTGGCGGTGCCGCCGGTGCCCACCAGGCGGACCCGGGCCCGGCCGGGGGCCAACCGGGCTTCACGGCGCAGTTCAGCCTTGAGCCGGCGGGAGACATGCCGTTTCAGAAAGGCCCGCACCCACCGGCGGCAGGCCAGATATTCCCGGCGGGTGGGCGGGTCGCTGTGGGGGAGCTTTTCCAAAAGCCGCACCGTGCCCAGGGGGAAACTGTGACGAAAATGTTTGCGCCGGCCCTGGCCCAGTACGAATTCGGTGCTGCCGCCGCCCACATCCAGCAGCAGCAACGGCGTCCGGGCCAGCCGCCGGTCCGTGGTAACGCCGTGAAAGGCCAGGTCCGCCTCCAGCTCCCCGGAAATGATTTCCACCGGCAGCCCGGAGGCCCGGTGGATGGCGCGGGTGAGGGCGCGGTGGTTTTTGGCGTCGCGGGCGGCACTGGTGGCGATGACCCGGATGCGCTCGGGCCGGTGTTTGCGGGCCATCCGGGCGAATTGCGCCACCGCCTCGGCCGTGCGCCGGATGGCCTCGGGTCGGAGCCGATGGGTGTCATAAAACCCCTGCCCGAGCCGGGTTTGCCTGCTGTCTTCCACCAAGGGCACGAGTTCCCATCCCGTAACGCGGGCGACGAGCAGCTTGACCGAATTGGTGCCGATATCAATGACAGCGCGGCGGGCGGATTTCATGCCGCCGGGAGCTTATGCGGGCCGGGGGAAAACACCCAAGCCAAATTTTGCAGCCGCTTGGTTTGTCACCGGATTGTAACTTTGCTAGAATCCGTCCCGCACCTAAGCTGCGGTGAATTGTGTCCCGCAGCCCGGATTCAATATGACCAACCGCCCCGCGCCCGAAAAATTTCTAAACCGTGAGTTGAGCTGGCTGGAATTCAACCAGCGCGTGCTCGACGAGGCGCAGGACCATGCCAATCCACTGCTGGAGCGGCTCAAATTCTTCACCATTACCAGCTCGAACCTCGATGAATTTTTCGAGGTTCGGGTGGCGGGCATCAAGCAGCAGATCGAAAGCGGCGCCGGCGGCCGCAGCGAGGACGGCCTGACGCCGGTGGACACCTTCCGGGCGATTGTCGCGCGGGTGCGCCGGATGGTGGCCGACCAGTACGCCTGCTGGCGGGACGACCTGATGCCCGCGCTGGCCCAGGCCGGCATTCATATGCTGGATGTGGAAACGCTCAACCGCGCCGACCGCGCCTGGATCGAGGACTATTACCGCACCAAGGTGCGCCCCGTGCTCACGCCGCTGGCCATTGATCCGGCACATCCTTTCCCGCAGTTGCTGAACAAGTCGCTCAACTTGATGGTGCGGCTGGAACTGCCCAAGAACGGGCAACTCCTCAAACACCTCGCCGTCGTGCAATGCCCGGCCATTTTGCCCCGGCTCATCCAGCTGCCGCGCGACACGAAGGCGCGTGACTATGTGTTTCTCGGCCACCTCATCGGCCACTTCCTCGCCGATCTCTTTCCGGGCACAAAAATTCTTGGTTTCTGGCCCTTCCGCGTCACCCGCAACAGCGAGTTGTACATTGACGAGGAAGAAATCAGCAACCTGCTCAAGGCGGTGGAAACCGAACTGCACAACCGCCGCAAGGGCGACGCCGTGCGGCTGGAAATTGACCATGAATGCCCCCGGCAAATTTGCGAGGCATTGCTCAAGACGCTGCGGCTGACCGAGGACGATTTGTACCTGATTGATGGCCCGCTCAATCCCACCCGGCTCATGGCGCTGTACTCGGGCGATCATTCCCCGGAACTGCGCGACCCGCCGTTCGTGGCGCCCATCGCCCCCGCCCTGCGCGATCAGCGCGACCTGTTTGCCGCCATCCGCAAACGCGATGTCCTGCTGCACCATCCCTACGAACATTTTAACAGCGTGGTGGAATTCCTGGAACGAGCCGCCCGCGACCGCGACGTACTGGCCATCAAGATGACACTCTACCGCACGGGCGGCGACCCCCGCATCATCGGCGCCCTGATGAATGCCGTGAACAACGGCAAGCAGGTGACCGTGGTGGTGGAACTGCGCGCCCGGTTTGATGAGGCCAACAACATCCAGTGGGCCCGGCAACTGGAGGAAAACGGCGTACATGTGGTGTACGGGCTGGTGGGCTTCAAAATCCACGCCAAGGTGGCGCTGGTGGTGCGGCACGAGCGCGACCAGATCCGCCGTTACGTCCACCTGGCCACCGGCAATTACAACCCCACCACCGCCCGGCTCTACACCGACCTCGGCCTGCTCACCTGCGCGCCGGATTTCGGCGAGGACGCCACCAACCTGTTCAATCTGCTTACCGGCATCTGCCAGTTTCAGGGCATGAAGAAACTGGTGGTCGCGCCGTTTGACCTGCACACCCGGTTGCTCCAACTCGTGGAACGCGAAGCCAATCATGCCCGCAACGGTCTGCCCGCGCGCATTATCGCCAAGCTGAATTCCCTTGTGGAACCCGAACTCATCCTTGCGCTGTACGAGGCTTCGCAGGCGGGGGTGCGGGTGGACCTGATCATCCGCGGCATCTGCTGCCTCCGGCCGGGCATGCCCGGGCTCAGCGAAAACATTACCGTGCGCAGCATTGTGGACCGTTATCTGGAGCACAGCCGGATTTATTATTTTGAAAATGCCTGCCGCCCCGAGGTGTTCGTGGGCAGCGCCGACTGGATGCCGCGCAACCTGTTCCGCCGCATTGAAACCGTGTTTCCCATCGAAGACGGCAACCTGCGCGAACGGATCATCAGCGAAGTGCTGGCCGTGTCGCTGGCGGACAACACCAAGGCGCGGCTGTTGCAACCGGATGGCACCTACCGGCGCGTCACGCCCGCCGCCGGCGCCGTCGTGCATCGCAGTCAGACCGAATTCATCGCCCTGGCGACGGCCGATCCCCGCCGGCCCGCGCCGGCGCGGGGCCAGCGGAAATATCCCGCAATGAAGCTCAACCCCGCCCCCAACCTGGAGAAAACCACATGAACCTCTATTTGCTTCGGCATGGGCTCGCCGTGGAACGCGGCACCCGCGGTTTCAAAAACGATTCCCTCCGACCATTGACCCCCAAGGGCAAGCGCCGGCTCTGGCACATTGCCGCCGCCATGGAGGAAATGGAGCTGAATTTTGACACCATCCTCTCCAGCCCCTTTCTGCGCGCCAAGCAAACGGCGGAAATTGTGGCCGGGGCGCTGGAATTGGAACCGAAACTGGCCTACACCGAAAGCCTGACGCCCAACGGCAACCCCAAAACGCTGATCGAAGTATTGCAACGGCTCAAGCCGGTGCGCAAAAATGTATTACTGGTCGGCCACGAACCTTATTTGAGCCGGCTGGCGGCGTTGCTGGTAGCCGGCAATACGAATCTGGCGCTGGATTTCAAAAAAGGCGGCCTGTGCAAACTGGAGATTGAAACCCTGCGCTACGCCCGCTGCGCCACCCTGGCCTGGTTGCTGACCCCGCGGCAAATGTTACTGATGGAATGAATTTTTGCGGCAGGCATCCGGGCCGGTTTTTTTGGCTTGATCTTCGCGCGCGAAGGGAGTCTTGTCTGTTTCCGGAAGCCAAATCGGAGGAAACAATTCGGGCCTTGCCGTCCCAGGGCTTTTTTGACAAGGCAAACCAGCTTGCACCATTTTTGGCTTAAGTCACGCAAGCTTCTGTCCGAAAACACTGTTATTTGGAACCAACCTGATAACGATATGAAATCCCACCTGGCGGTTGCACCCTGCACTCGTGTCGGCTCGAACTCATCTTCGCCCCGTTCTTTTTTGATTAAAAGAATATTTCGGGCCGCCCAAACCGCGCTGCTCATTTTGCTGGCCCTCGGGACCAGTTGGGGAACCCTCTCTGCGGCTCCCGACAAAACCTACACCCCGCCGCCAACGATTTTTGTCCGACCGGGCGGAATCAGCTATCGCTGGAACTTTGGTACCGGCACCACCCCGGACCCGAATTACCCGGGAACCTACCCGGTAACCTCGGTGGGATATTATAATGTTCCGGCATTCAACTGGGTCGTCACCCGCGGCCACTTTGAATACACTTCCAACGGCGGGACTTCCTGGACCACCTACACCATGGGCACTTCGCCGGTGTACATCTCCAATTCCGGGGTGCTCTGGCGGTTTGTGGACACCTCCCCGTCCGATACCACCAACAACAACAGTTTTGGCACCTCCTGGAACCTGCAAGGGCCCACTAGTTCGGTGCAATCGGGCGGCTCGATCATTCCCGACAATCCGCCCACGGACATCACGTCCGACAAATTGGTGATCCTTTCCGCCGCCGGCCCCGGCGCTGCGGTGGCCACGCTGACCCCCACCGACACGGGTTCCACCGTGGGCGGTTATTGGGCGATTGACAGCCAGTCGGTCTCCGGCCTGTTCACGCTGACCAACAATTCCACCACCGGCAATACCGCCACCCTGCTCCTGGGCAGTGGCACCTTGCCGGCCATCGGCAATACCGCCAGCGTCACCGTGCATTATTACGATCTCTACCAGACCGATACGAACGGCGCGCCACTGGCCGGCGACGGCTTCAGCAAGACGCTCACCTTCACCGTGGTGGCCGAAGCCACCAGCGATTTGAATTTCACCAGCGACCTGGCGGTGAACACCTACACCAACAACGACCAGAGCCATCCCGCCACCGCGACCCTCAGCACCGGCAATTTTGTGGTGGTTTGGGAATCCGCCGGCCAGGATGGCAAGGACCTCACGCCCAACGTCAATCACGGCATTTACGGCCAACTTTATTCCGCCACCGGCAGCAAGGTGGGCGGCGAATTTGTCATCAGCAGTTCGGGCCATGCCGTGGATGAAATCGAACCGGTCGTGACGCCGCTGAACGATGGGCGCTTCGCGGTGGCTTATCGCACCGCCGGGGCGGACTACGACATTGCCTTCCGCATCGTGGAAACCAACGGCACCGTGAGCGCGCAGCACATTGCCAACACCACCACGGCGCAAAACCAGTACAACCCCGGCATCGCCACGCTGACCGACGGTTCGTTTGTGATCGTGTGGGGTTCGGACGACGCGGGCATCCGGTTGCAACAGTTCAGCAGCACGAACGGGTCGGCCATCGGCAGCGAAATCACCATCAACACCAACGGTTACTCGCCGGCCGTGGCAGGACTCAGCAATGGCAGCTATGCCGTGAGTTGGGCGGACGGCAATACCTATGACATCATGGCGCAGGTGGGCGCGGCCGGCAGCCCGGTGGATACCGGGGTGGCCTGGGCCGGTTACAGCATCGCCGCGCGGATTGCCCCGCTGGCCTCGGGTTTCGTGGTGGCCATGGAGGCGTATGATAGCGGCACGGGTACGGCTCAAATTGAAGCTGCCCGGTTCAACAACAGCGCCACCCTTCAGGGCAGCGTCTTTACCGTCGCCACCCATACGGGCGGCAATCGCTATGGCATGGCTGTGGCCAAGCTTTCCGGCGGCGGGTTTGTCATCACCTGGAATTCCGACATTGATGATTACGATAATCGTGGCATTTTTGGCCGCCGCTTTGCCGCCGACGGCACCGCGGTGGACAATGCTGATTTTGAAGTAAACGAACACCGCACCGGGGATCAAAGCGCCCCCGTGGTGACCGGCCTGGCCGGCAACCTTTTTGCCGCCGCCTGGACCGATATCCCGGACGCTTCCATCCTCGATTCCAGTTACATTGGCGATGTGGAAGCCCGTGTGCTGTTGCCCTCCAACACGGCCCCCACCCCAAATGTGAATGCCGGCCTGACCCTCAACGAAGGCGCCCTCGGCAACCTCTCCGCCACCGTGCTGGATTTCAATGACGCCGAGCAGGCCGACACCGCCATCACCTACACCCTCAATACCGCTCCCGCTAACGGCCAACTGCTCCTGAATGGCGTTGCCCTGGCGGTCAACGGCACCTTTACCCAGGATGACCTCGACAACAGCCGGCTGCAATACGCCCACGACGGCAGCGATACCACCAGCGACAGCTTCACCTTCACCGTGAGCGACGGCGCCGGCGGCAGCGTGTCCGGCCAGTCGTTCAACTTCACCGTCACCCCGGTGAATGATGCCGCAGCGCTGGCTTCCGCGCCCACCATCACCTTCACCAGCGCGCCCGGCGG